>CAMLIA010000028.1 GCA_946479905.1 uncultured Frankiales bacterium
CCCTGCACCCGTGCGGCGTGCTGCTGTCGGACCGCACGCTGCTCGACCGCACCCCTGTGGAGTCGAGCTGGCTGGGGTTCCCGATGAGCCAGTTCGACAAGGACGACGTGGAGGCACTGGGGCTGCTGAAGCTCGACGTCCTCGGCATCCGGATGCAGTCGGCGATGGCGCACGCGATGGACGAGGTCGAGCGGGTCGAGGGCACCCGCCCCGACGTCGACAGCATCTCCCGCGAGGACCTGCGCACCTTCCACCTCGTGCAGTCGACGAAGACCCTCGGCTGCTTCCAGATCGAGTCGCCGGGCCAGCGCGAGCTGATCGGCAAGTTCGCGCCGGAGACCTTCGAGGACCTCATCACCGACATCAGCCTGTTCCGCCCCGGGCCGGTGAAGAGCGACATGGTCCGGCCGTTCCTGGAGGCGCGCAACGGCTGGAAGGAGGCGCTGTACGTCCACGAGGACCTGCGGTACGCCCTCGAGCAGACCTACGGCGTCGTGGTCTTCCACGAGCAGGTGCTGATGATCGTGTCGACGATGACCGGCTGCTCGCTGGCGGAGGCCGACGAGGTCCGGCGCGCCCTCGGCAACGACGAGGGCCAGGAGGAGGTGCGGGTCTGGTTCCGGCCCACCGCGATGGCCCGCGGCTACAGCCAGGAGGTCGTCGACGAGGTGTGGGACATCCTCAAGGCCTTCGGCTCCTTCGGCTTCTGCAAGGCCCATGCCGCAGCGTTCGCCCTCCCGACGTACCAGTCGACGTGGCTGAAGGCGCACCACCCCGCGGCGTTCCTGGCCGGGGTGCTGACGCACGACCCCGGCATGTACCCGAAGCGGCTCATCCTCGACGACGCCCGGCAGTTCGGCATCGCGATCCTCAGCCTGGACGTGAACGCGAGCATGGCGGCGTACACGATCGAGAAGGTCGGCTTCCTCGACGAGCCGCCGCCGGCGATCCTCGGCGCCCCGCCGCGCAGCAGGGCTGAGGACCTCGACCTGCCGGACGGCCGCGGGCACGGCATCCGGATCGGGCTGTCCGACGTCCGCGGCATCACCGAAGCCGAGATCGCGCGGATCGTCGCGGGCCGGCCGTACGCGTCGCTGTCGGACTTCTGGCACCGGGCTGCGGTGTCGCGCCCGATCGCGGAGCGGCTCGTGGTCGCCGGGGGCTTCGACTCCCTGTACGGCCTGGGCTCCTCGGTCCCGGGACGGCGGCGGGGCCAGGTGACCCGGCGCGACCTGCTGCTGCAGGTGGCCGAGCTCGACCGGTGGTCCCGGTCGGTGCAGAAGGGGCAGCCCAAGCGGAAGAAGGAGCAGCCGCTGAAGGTCTTCGACCTCGACGACGTCGCCGGCCGGCAGGCGAAGCAGTCGCAGAAGGCCGCGCAGGTGGCTCCTGTCGACGTGCAGCTCGCCCTCGACCTCGGCGACGCCCCGGAGCAGACCGCCCCGAGCGGGCTGCCGGAGATGACGCAGGCCGAGCGGACCCGGGCCGAGCTCGACGTCCTCGGCCTCGACGTCAGCAGCCATGTGCTGGACGGGTACCGCGCGTTCTTCCGCGAGCTCGGGGTCACCCCCGCGAAGGACCTGCTCGGCTGCCGCAGCAACGCCCGCGTGCTGGTGGCGGGCGTCAAGGTCGCGACCCAGACGCCACCGATCCGCTCGGGCCGGCGGGTGGTCTTCGTGACCCTCGACGACAGCACCGGGCCGGTCGACGCGACGTTCTTCGAGGAGGCCCAGGTCGGCTACGCCAGCACGGTCTTCCACTCCTGGCTGCTCGTGATCTCCGGAGAGGTGCGACGGACCGGCCCGCGCGGCCTGTCGCTGCTCGCACTGGGCGCGTGGGAGCTGCCGGTGCTGCACGCGGTGTGGTCGCAGGGCGGGCTGCCGGCCGTCTACGAGCACATGGAGGCACCCGCGGTGGTCACCGAGCAGTCGGTGCACGGTGCCGCCGAATCGCGGTCCACCCGGCCGGTGATGACCAAGGCGCCGGTGCAGGTCTACTCGACCGGCTTCACGCTGTCGGCCTACAGCGACATCAAGCCCGCGGGCGCCGGAGTCACCCGCAAGCTGTGGCACTCCAGCCCGGGGAGCAGCGGCCGGTGAGCGGGGCGCTGACCTTAGGCTGCCGGGCATGGACACCCGACGCGGCCCGGCGGCCAACGTGCGCACGGCCGTGGTCTGGGAGGTGCTCTCCACGGTGCTGGCCGAGGGCGGCCAGGTGGTGGTCGACGCCGGTGGTGGGACCGGCGGCTTCGCGGTGCCGCTCGCCGAGACCGGGCACCAGGTCACCGTCGTCGACCCGAGCCCCGACAGCCTCGCGGCGCTGCAGCGGCGCGCGGCGGAGCGCTCGCTCGACGTCGAGGCGCTGCAGGGCGACCTCGGTGACCTGCCGTCGCTGGTCGCGCCGGGCAGCGCGGACCTGGTGCTGTGCCACTCCGTCCTCGAGGTGGTGGACGACCCGGCCGCGGCGCTGGCCGCGGTGGCCGCGGTGCTGCGCCCGGGCGGGGGGCTCAGCCTGCTCGTCGCCAACCGCGACGCCGCGGTCCTCGCCCGCGCCCTGGCCGGCCGTCCCGACGAGGCGGCCCACGCCCTCACCCACCCTGCCGGGCGCTGGGGCGACGCCGACGGCACCGCGCGCCGGTGGACGCCTGCCGCGATCACCGCGCTGGTGGAGGGCGCGGGCCTGCAGGTCGAGCAGGTGCACGGCGTCAGGTGCGTCTCCGACCTCGTCCCGAGCGCCGTCCTCGACACCGAGCCCGGCGCCGCCGCGGCGCTGCTGGCGCTCGAGCGGCGGCTGTCGGACCAGGCGCCCTTCCGCGACCTCGCGACCCAGGTCCACGTCCTCGCCCGCAAGCCCCTTGCGTCCTAGCAACGGGCGCCTGGGTCAGGCTCAGCGGAGATGACGCAGTGAGCAGGCGGAACAACCCGGCGGGGCCGCCGACCGGGCCGCCGGGCGACGACACCGGCTGCCACGTCCTGCACGTCGACATGGACGCGTTCTACGCCAGCGTCGAGCTGCGGGACCGGCCCGAGCTGCGCGGCAAGCCGGTCATCGTCGGTGGCGGCGGCTCGCGCGGGGTGGTGCTGTCGGCGACCTACGAGGCCCGCGCCTTCGGGGTGACGTCGGCGATGCCGATGGCGCGGGCCCGCCGGCTGTGCCCGCAGGGCGTCGTCATCAGCCCCGAGCACGGCCGCTACTCCGAGGTCAGCGCCGGCGTGATGGAGGTGTTCCGCTCGATCACCCCGCTGGTCGAGCCGCTGTCGCTCGACGAGGCGTTCCTGGACGTCCGCGGCGCCGCCCGCAGGTTCGGCGGCGCGCGGCTCATCGGCGAGTACGTCCGCGCCACCGTCGAGGACGAGCAGGGCATCACCTGCTCGGTCGGCGTCGCGCCCACGAAGTTCCTCGCCAAGCTGGCGAGCGCGCACTGCAAGCCCGACGGCCTGCTCGTCGTCCCCGCCTCCGACGTCGTCGGCTTCCTGCACCCGCTGCCGGTGTCCGCGCTGTGGGGTGTCGGGGAGAAGACCGAGGAGGTGCTGCTCAAGCTCGGCCTCAAGACCGTCGGCGACCTGGCCTCGACCCCCTTGAAGACGCTGCAGCGCGCCCTCGGGCCGGCGATGGGCGCGCACCTGTCCGCCCTGGCCTGGGGCCGCGACGAGAGGGTCGTCACGCCGTCGGAGCCGGAGAAGAGCATCGGGGCGGAGGAGACCTTCCCCGTCGACGTCGACAACCCCGACGTCGTACGCCGTGAGCTGCTGCGGCTGTCGGAGCGGACCGCGGCGCGGCTGCGGGCCGCCGGCCAGGTCGGGCGCTGCGTGTCGATCAAGGTCCGGTTCGCCGACTTCACGACCATCACCCGGTCGCGGACGCTGCGCGAGTCCACCGACGTGGGCCGGGTCGTGTACGAGACGGCCCTCGGGCTCTACGAGGCGCTCGGGCTGGAGCGGGCGCGGCTGCGGCTGGTGGGCGTGCGGGTCGAGCAGCTCGGCGACGCCGACCGGGTGCCGCGGCAGCTGCTGCTCGGGGAGAAGGAGACCGGCTGGCGGGAGGCCGAACGGGCCGTCGACCGCGCCGCGCGCCGCTTCGGGGCCGGTGCGGTCCGGCCGGCGGTGCTCGTCGACCCCGAGCGGAGCCAACCTGAGAAAGGACCCCGATCTGGGGACTCCCCATGACGGGAGCGCGCGGGAGACCTACAGTGGAGGGGTCCGGCCCGGTACGACGATCTGGAGGCAGCCACCGTGCCTCTCTCTGAGCACGAGCAGCGACTGCTCGACCAGATCGAGCGCGCCCTCTACGCCGAGGACCCGAAGTTCGCCACGACGGTCCGCAGCACCGACCTGCGCACCCACATGCGGCGCCGGATCGGCCGGATGGTCGTGCTGTTCGTGATCGGCTTCGTGATGATGCTGGTCGGCGTGATCGTCAGCACCATCGCGGTGAGCATCGCCGGGTTCGTGCTCGCGCTGGTGGCCATGCTGCTGGGCGCCAACGCCTACAAGCGGATGAACGGCGGGCCCGCGCTGCGCTCGGTCGACGGCCCGGCCCGCGCCTCCCGCGGTCCGCGGTCGAAGTCGAAGGCCGAGGGGTCCGCGAAGGACCGCCTCGAGGAGCGCTGGCGCAAGCGCTGGGAAGAGCGCGGCGGCCCCCAGTAGGAGGCCTCGGGCGGACCCACCCTTCCCCCGTGCACCCGACCGACCGGCTCTGAGCGTGCTCGGCCGCGGTCGAGCCGGCCCTGGCGTGCGCGTGGGAAGGGACCTCGGACGAGCGGGTCAGTGGGGGGCGGCGCGGCGCCGGACCGGGCGCGTGATCGCGGAGATGGTGTCGTCGACCGCGTCCATCACCCGGGTGATGCGGGCCCCGAGCGTGCCCGCCACCCAGCGCAGCGTGGACGGCGGGAACAGCAGCGCCCGCAGCCGCACCGACCGCGGCGCCTGAGCCTGCAGCGCCGACCGGACGGTGGCGCTGTCGCGCGCCAGGTCCTCGCGTCGCTGGCTCTCCGGCGGGGCGTACCGGGCCCGCTCGGCAGCCGCGGCGATCCGGGACAGCGACTGCTGGGCGGGCTGCGGGAGCCGGGTCCCGGCAGCCAGCCGGGCCGCCGCGGCGCGCGGGGAGTCCGCGTCCTGCCAGCTCCACCCGATGTCGGTGGCGTCGTCGACGAGCTGGTCCCACCCGGTGAGCGGTCCGGGGTCGGCCCAGCGGAACCGGCGGCGCAGCACCGTCAGGGCGAACGGGAGCACGAGCAGGACCGCCGCCGCGATCGGCCCCACCAGCCACAGGGACGGGCCCGAGGTGCCGGCGCTGGTCGTCGTACCGCCGGTGGGGCCGCCCGCCTGGTCGCCCTGCAGGATCCGGTCGATGCCGGGCGGCAGCGTCGCGGACGGCTTGGCCCCGGGTGCCGTGCTCTCGGTCGGGGTGGGACCGCCGGTCTCACCCGTGACGGGCACCGGCCGGGCGGAGGTGTAGTCGGGGACCGTGGCGCCCGTCGCGCCGGAGGGGGTCGGCTCGAACCGCACCCAGCCCGTGCCGGCGAACCACGCCTCGGGCCAGGCGTGCGCCTCCTGGGTCGTGACCTCGTAGAAGGTGCTGCCGTCCTTGGTCTTCTGGCGCTCTCCGGCGGTGAACCCGACCGCGACCCGGGACGGGATGCCCGCGACCCGCAGCATCACGGCCATGGCGGTGGCGTACTGCTCGCAGAACCCGTGCTTGCCCTGCAGGAAGGCCACGAGCGGGTCCTGGCCGCGCCGGGCCTGGGTCGCGTGCAGGTCGTAGACGAACCCGTGGCCGCGGGTGAAGTAGTCCTGGAGGGCGACGGCCTGGTCGTACTCGGTGGGCTTGCCGCGGACGATGCGGTCGGTGAGCGCCGTGACGCGCGAGTCGACGGTGAGCGGCACCTGGTAGACCGAGCGCACGGCGTCCGGGACGTCGTCGAGGCTCGCGGTGCGCAGGGCCGTGCGGTCGGGGAGCGGCCGGCTGGCCTGCACCTTGTAGCTCGACAGGTCCTTGGTCGTCTCCGCCGCCGAGAAGACCGTCTGGCTGCGCTTCTCCCACAGCCAGGAGACGTCGACGTCGATCTTGCGAGGCCCGTACGGGACCGGGAGCCAGCGGATCACGAGCGACTTCGGGCGCAGGGCGACCTTCATCGTGAAGTCGCGGTGGTCGCCGTCGTCGCCCTGGGGCGTGGGGATGCCGTTGCGGACACGGGCCTTCTTCGGGTCGGCCCGCAGCTCGGTGGCCTTCCAGGTGCCGGTCTCGTTGTCGTAGCTGTCGAGCGTCGTCATCCGGATGTAGTCGGGGTCCGGGTCGGTGGTGACGTAGTCGAAGAACGCGATCTTGTCCTGGCGTCGCAGGTAGCCGCCCAGCTTGGTGATCGGGTTGTAGGTCTGCGCCGTGGACGCGCCGCCCTTGCCGCCGACCCCGCCCTGGCCGGCGCCGCCGCCCACGAGCCGGTGGTCCAGTCCCGGCGCGAGCCAGGGGATGACGACCGCCGCGCCGACGGCGGCGACACCGATGCGGCGCCCCACCCTGCCCAGGCTGCTGTCGTCGTCGCCGGCCCGGGCGCCGGGCAGTGCCGAGCGCATCGGCGTGCCCCACCGGCCGATGCGCTCGCTGCCCTCCACCAGCAGCAGGCCCAGCCAGCCGATCGCGCCGAGCACGAAGGGCAGCCCGCCGATGCCGCCGGGGAGCACGGCCGACGGCACCGCCAGCAGCACGAGCAGCGCCAGCCCCGACACCGCGGCCCGGTCGAGCACGACCGCGACCAGGTCGACCACGAAGGCGACCCCACCGACGCCGGCGGCGGTGAGCAGGACGAGGCCGCGCGAGACCGGCACCGGCGGGCCGTAGTGCTGGATGTTGTTCTGCGCCTGCGTCCACAGCGCCTGCAGCGCGTCGCCCGTGCGGCTGGTCGGGACGACGCCCGAGGTCAGCGTGTCCCCGACGAACAGGACGAGCAGGTAGCCCGCGAGGACGGCGAGGGTGAGCAGCGGCTGCAGGGCGCGCGGGACGCCGAGGCGGCGGGTCACGAGCCCGGTCAGGACGACTGCGAGGACCGACCCGAGGGACGGCGTCAGCCAGGCGGTGCCCTCGTAGATCGGGAACAGGCCGGCCAGGGCGAGCGCCACCGCGACACCGGCGGCCAGCGTCAGCTGCTCGCGGGTGCTCATCGTGCCGCCTCCGCCCGCGCGGTCACGGTCGCGGCGAGCGGCCAGACCGAGGACAGCGTGGTGCCGTGCCGCACCGGCAGCACCCGCCAGCCGGCCGCGCCCAGCAGGGCCGCCGACGAGTCGTAGGCGGCCCGGGCCTGCTCCCGCCGCTTCGGGCCGCTCGGCGCCCAGGTGTCGGCGTCGATGAGGACGGCCACGCAGGCGACCGCGCCGTGCCGCAGCCGGGCGAGCCGCTCCGCGTCGTCGGCGCGGAGCGCACCCACGACCGCGACGAGCACCCCGTCGACGCCGTTGCGGCGCAGCTGCTCGCTCGCGGTGTCGAGCCCCTCGGTGCGCGAGGCCTGCACGCCCGCCAACGCGTCCAGCACGGCGCCCTCGCCGGCGGGGACACCAGCGGGTACGAGGTCGGTGCCGGTGTCGAGCAGGACGCGCAGCCCGTAGCCGGCCCGCCCGAGGCAGACCGCGATGCTCGCGACGGCGCTCACCGCCCACTCGAAGGACGACCCCGGCCCGTCGCCGCGGTGCGCGACCACCCGCGAGTCGAGCAGCAGCGTGGCCCGGCTCTGGAAGGGCTGCTCCTCGCGCCGGACCATCAGCTCGCCGACGCGGGCCGTCGAGCGCCAGTGCACCTTGCGCAGGTCGTCGCCGTGCCGGTACTCCCGGGTGGCGGCGTCGTCGGAGCCGCTGACGGACACCGACCGGGCGCTCGCGTCGCCGCCGCCGGTCCAGTCGCCGCCGAGCCGGATCGGGGGCAGTGGCGAGACCACGGGCGTGACGATGAGGTCGTCGGTGGAGGCGAAGGACCGGGTCAGCTCGACCAGCCCGAAGGGGTCGGTCAGCCGCACCGACAGCGGCCCCACCCGGTAGCGGCCGCGGACGTCCGCGCGGACCGGGTAGCTGCCCTCGCGGACCCCGCCGGGCTCGACCCGGTCCAGCACGAACCGCGGCCGGCCGCCCAGGACGTAGGGGAGCGCGTCCTCCATGAGGAGCACGCCGCTGGGGATCTTCGACACGTTGTCGATGCGCAGCCGCACCGCCGCCGGCCGGCCCGCCTCGACCCGCGGCGGGTCCAGCAGCCGCGAGCAGGCCAGCCGGTAGCGGGTGCGGGCCACCACGAAGACCGCCGCCAGCGGCAGGAACACGAGGAAGACCGCGGCGCGCAGCAGGTCGCGCTGACCGAGCAGCACCGCGCACGCCGCGAGGGCCAGTCCCGCCGCGAGCAGGCAGCGGCCCCGTGTGGTGAGACCCGAGAGAGCGACGCGCACGGCGATCAGCGCCGCCGGGCCGCGCTCGCCGTCACCTTGGGCAGCGGCAGCCGGGCGACGAGCTCGTCGACCACCGACTCCGGGGTGCGCCGGGCGACCTGGGCCTCCGCGGTGGGCAGCAGCCGGTGCGCCAGCACGGCTCCGGCGAGGCCCTGCACGTCGTCGGGCAGCACGTAGTCGCGGCCGTCGAGCCCGGCCGCGGCCCGGGAGGCGCGCAGCAGCTGCAGCGAGGCACGCGGGGAGGCGCCGAGCCGCAGCTCCGGCGCCTGCCTGGTCGCCGTGACGAGGTCGACGACGTAGCGCTTCACCTCGTCGCTGACGTGGATGGCGCGCACCACCTCGATGAGCTTGCGGACCGTGAGGGCGTCCGCGACCGGCTCGAGCTCGTCGAGCGCCGCCGGGCCGCCGTGCGTGTCCAGCATGTCGAGCTCGGCGTCGGTGCTGGGGTAGCCCATCGACACCCGGGCGGTGAAGCGGTCGCGCTGCGCCTCCGGGAGCGGGTAGGTGCCCTCCATCTCGATCGGGTTCTGCGTGGCGACCACCATGAAGGGCGCCTCGAGCTCGTAGGTCGTGCCGTCGACCGTGACCTGCCGCTCCTCCATCGCCTCGAGCAGGGCGGACTGGGTCTTCGGCGAGGCCCGGTTGATCTCGTCGCCCACCACCAGGTTGGCGAACACCGGCCCGGGCTTGAACTCGAACTCGTGGGTCTGCAGGTCGTACACGCTCACCCCGGTCACGTCCGACGGGAGCAGGTCCGGCGTGAACTGGATGCGCTTGACCGAGCAGTCCAGGGAGCGGGCGAGCGCCTTGGCGAGCATGGTCTTGCCGACGCCGGGGACGTCCTCGATGAGCAGGTGGCCCTCGGCGAGCAGGACGACGAGCGTCAGGCGCACCACCTCGGGCTTGCCCTCGATCACCCGCTCGACGTTCTCCCGGATCAGCCCGGTCGACTCGAGGAGGTCGCCGAGACCGGTGCTGCTGTCGGCGCGCGTGCGACGTGCCACGGGGGGACCTCCTGGGGTCGAGACGGGCCCCCGGAGTCTGGCATCGGCCGGGTCCGCTCGTCGCCCACGTTCAGGTCGCGGGCAGGTCACGGATCCGTCACTGGCGCCGGTCGGGGTGCTGCTCCCTCCAGCATGCGCCACCTCGCCCCCCGGTGTGGCCGCTTCGCCCACCACTTCCCACCACGTTGCCGCTGTGGGAGCCGTCCCTGCGGCGCGCGCACCGTCCGGTGGCTCGGGCGGAGCGGCCGCCGGCGAGCGGTGCGGCAGGATTCCCCCACCTGCGCTCCACCGGGCTGACCTGCGGTTTTGCGCGAGATTCACCCGTCAGTGGGCGGGGATGTCGTTGACAGTGGGTAGTTGTGGAGTAACGTGGGGCAGGCGGGAGATCCGGAGTCTGCCGCTCGGGGAGGTGGCGGGCCGTGTTCCTCGGCACCCACACCCCGAAGTTGGACGACAAGGGCCGGCTGTTCCTGCCGGCCCGGTTTCGCGAGGAGCTGGCAGAGGGCGTGGTGATCACCAAGGGGCAGGAGCGCTGCCTGTACGTCTTCAAGCGCTCCGACTTCGAGGACCAGGCCGCCAAGCTGCAGACCGCCCCGATCACGGCCAAGGCTGCGCGCGACTTCGGCCGCATGCTGTTCGCCGGTGCCGTGGACGACGCCCCTGACAAGCAGGGCCGCGTCACCGTCCCCGCCCCGCTGCGCAGCTACGCGGGCCTCACCAAGGACTGCGTCGTCATCGGCGCCAACACCCGGCTGGAGATCTGGGACGCCGCGACCTGGGCGGCCTACGAGGCCGAGCAGGACGTCGCGTTCGCCGAGCAGGCCGAGGAGGTGGTCCCGGGGCTGCTCTGAACCGCCTCCCTGCCGCCTGGCCTCCGACCGCTTCCCCTCCTGGCACACCTTCCCCGGTGCCAGGCGGGGGAGCGGGCGGGGACCAGGGAGCAGGACCCACCGACCACACGCACCACCGAACCGCCTACCGCCAGAGGGGGGACGCACCGATGCAGGAGCCCGCGCACACGCCCGTGCTGCTGGACCGCTGCGTCGGCCTGCTGGCTCCGGCGCTGCTGAGCGAGACCGACGTCGTCGTCGACTGCACGCTCGGGATGGGCGGCCACGCGGAGGCGCTGCTGGCCCGCACGCCCGCCCGGCTCGTCGGCCTCGACCGCGACCCGGAGGCGCTGCGCCGCTCGACCGCCCGGCTCGCGCCCTTCGGGGAGCGGGTCACCCTCGTGCACGCCGTCTACGACGCGCTCCCGCAGGTGCTGGCCGACCTCGGCCTCGACACGGTCCAGGGGGTCCTGTTCGACCTCGGGGTCAGCTCGCTGCAGCTCGACGAGCCGGAGCGCGGCTTCTCCTACGCCACCGACGCCCCCCTCGACATGCGGATGGACCCGACCACAGGTGTCAGCGCCGCCGAGGTGGTCAACAGCTACGACGGCAAGCGGCTCGCCCGGATCCTCAAGGAGTACGGCGACGAGCGGTTCGCCTCCCGGATCGCCGACGCCATCGTGCGCGAGCGCAGCAAGGCCCCCCTGACCTCCAGCGCCCGGCTGGCGGAGCTCGTCCGCGACGCGATCCCCGCCGCGACCCGCCGTACCGGCGGGCACCCGGCCAAGCGCACCTTCCAGGCGCTGCGCATCGAGGTGAACGACGAGCTCGGCGTGCTGCGCCGCGCGATCCCCGCCGCGCTCGACGCGCTGTCGGTGGGCGGCCGGATCGTCGTGATGAGCTACCAGTCCCTCGAGGACAGGATCGTCAAGGCGGAGCTGGTCGCGCGCTCCACCAGCGACGTGCCGGTCGACATGCCGTTCGTGCCCGCCGGCCACCAGCCGGAGCTGCGGCTGCTGGTGCGCGGCTCGGAGCAGGCGTCCGAGGCGGAGGTCGCCGCCAACCCGCGCGCCCAGTCGGTCCGGCTGCGCGCCGCCGAGAAGGCACGTGCCGCGGCATGACCGCTCCCGCCCGCGTCATGCCGCTGCGCTCGCCGCTGCCCAAGGAGGCGCCGCGTCGCACCTCCCCGCTGCGTCTGGTGCCGCCGCGCCGCTCGTCGGCCGCGAAGGCGCCCTTCGTCGTCGTGCTCGTCGTGCTGCTCGCCGGCGGCCTGCTCGGCCTGCTGCTGCTCAACACCCTCGTGGCCCAGCAGAGCTTCTCCCTGCACGACCTCAGCACCCAGGACCGCGCCCTGACGCAGCAGGAGCAGGACCTGTCCCAGCAGGTGCGCGACCTCGAGGCGCCGGCGTCGCTCGCCGCCCGGGCCGCGGCCCTGCACATGGTGCCCAGCGGCGCCCCCGCCTTCCTCCGGCTGTCCGACGGCAAGGTGCTCGGCACGCCGCAACCGGGCGTCGCCCCCGTGGCACCCGCGGCCTCCACCACCTGGACCGCGCCGCGGCAGCCGACGACCCCGACGGTCCCGGCGAAGAAGACCAGCAGGACCGGCACGACCAGCAAGACCAGCAAGAACGCGAGCAGCAAGGCGACCACGACGACACCGACCAGGCCCGCGGGAGCGCACCGGTGACCCCTCCTCCGCCGTCCCGTCCCTCCTCCCGCCCGTCCTCCCGGCCCGCCGCCCGCTCCGGTGCGCGCCCGGCGCCGGCCCGGCAGCGCCCCGCCGCCCGGCAGCCCGCACGGCAACCCGCACGAGCAACCGCCCGCAAGCCCCCGCCGCGTCGGCCCGCGGCGCACCGGCGAGGCCGTCCCCTCGGCCGGCCCGGCGTGCGACTGCGCAGCGGCCTCGTCATCCTCGGCGCCGTCGTCCTCATGCTCGCGGGCCGGCTCGTCCAGCTGCAGGGGCTGCAGCCGTCCGCCTACGCCGACCACGGCGTGCAGCACACCCGGGAGATCACCGTGCCCGCGCTGCGCGGGGCGGTGCTCGACCGCAACGGCAACACCCTGGCGGTGTCGGTCCAGGCCAAGAACGTCTTCGCCAACCCGCGGATGATCGCCGCGGCGACCTGCCAGCCGGGCGCCACCGCGCCGTGCGACCCCAGGTCGATCGCGGCCGCCCTCGCACCGCTGCTCGGCCTCGACGCGGCCGCGGTGCAGGCCAAGCTGGAGCTCGACAAGGCCTTCGTCTACCTGAAGAAGAGCATCGTCGACGCCGCGGTCTGGAAGCGCATCAACGACCTCAAGCTGCTCGGCATCGGCGAGGAGCCGACCACCGTGCGCGTCCACCCGGGCCACGGCCTCGCCGCCGGGGTGCTCGGGTACACCTACGCCGACGGCACCGGCGCGGCCGGCATCGAGAAGGCCTACCAGGACGTGCTGGCCGGGACCCCCGGCCGGACGGTCGCGCGGATGGACGCGCTCGGCCGGGTCATCCCGACCGGCAACGACAGCCACGTCGACCCCGTCCCCGGCAAGGACGTGCAGCTCACCATCGACGAGGACCTGGAGTGGTACGCCCAGGACCTGCTCGCCCGGCAGGTGCAGGCGACCGAGGCCCGCAACGGCACGATCGTCGTGATGGACGTCCGCACCGGGGAGCTGCTGGCCTTCGCGTCCGCACCCAGCTACGACCCCGACCACCACTCAGGGGACTCCGGCAGCCTGCGGGGCATCTCCGAGGTCTACGAGCCGGGCTCGGTGAACAAGGTCATCACGGCCGCGGCCGCGCTGCAGCGGGGCATCGTCACCCCGACCACCGTCATCGACGTGCCGCCGACGTACCGGGTCAGCAACAAGGTGCTCCACGACGCCGAGCGGCACGGCGACGAGCACCTCACCTTCACCGGCGTGCTGGCGAAGTCCAGCAACATCGGCACGGTGAAGGTCGCCCAGCAAGTCGGACCGCAGGGCCTCTACGACACGATGAAGGCCTTCGGGTTCGGGGCCCGCTCCGGCATCGGGCTGCCCGCCGACAGCAAGGGCCTGCTGCCGCGCCCGGAGCACTGGTCGGGCACGTCGATCGCCAACATCCCGATCGGCCAGGGCGTCTCGACGACCGTGCTGCAGGTCGCCTCCGTCTACGCCACCATCGCCAACAACGGCGTCCGGGTGCAGCCCACCATCGTCAAGGCGGAGCGGGACGCGACCGGTCACACCGTGCCGGCCCACGCGCCCCAGCGCCGCCGGGTGATCTCGGCCGACGTCGCCACGACCATCCGGCAGATGCTCGAGTCCGCGGTCTCCGAGCAGGGGACCGCACCGCTGGCAGCCGTCCCCGGCTACCGGGTGTCCGGCAAGACCGGCACCGCCCAGCGCGTGGCCACCGACGGGCCCCGCAAGGGCCACTACGACGGCAGCTACACCTCCTCCTTCGTCGGCATGGCACCGGCAGACGCCCCACGGTTCGTCGTGGCCGTCGTCCTCCAGGGCACCGGCAAGAAGGGCTACTTCGGCGGCCAGGTGTGCGCACCGCTGTTCAGCAAGGTGATGGGCTTCGCCCTGCGGTCCTTCGACGTCCCTCCCACGGGCACCACGCCGCCGCGGTTCCAGCTCGTCGCGCCGTGACGCGGGCGCACACGGCCCCGGCATAGCCTTCCGACTGTGCTCCGCCCGGCCCACCCCTCGCCGCGCCCCCTCACCGAGCTGCTCGGCGAGGTGGCCGGTCTGACCGTCGCGGTCGACGGTCCGGGCGTCTCGGGCGTCGCCGTGACCGGCTGCACCCACGACTCCCGCGCGGTGCAGCCCGGGGACCTCTACGCCGCGCTGCCCGGTGCGCACGTGCACGGGGCGGAGTTCGCGGCGCAGGCCGTGCAGGCGGGCGCGGTGGCGGTCCTGACCGACCCTGCCGGCGCGGCCCGCGCGCACGACGTGCCGGTGCTCGTGGCCGACGCCCCCAGGGCGGTCCTGGGGGACGTGGCGTCGTGGGTGCACGGCCACCCCTCGCAGGCGCTGACGGTGCTCGGTGTCACGGGCACCAACGGCAAGACGACGACGGCCTTCCTGCTCGAGGCGGGGCTGCGTGCCGCCGGGCACCGCACCGGGCTGCTGGGCACGGTGGTCACCCGCATCGGCGACGAGGCCGTCCCGTCCACCCGCACCACGCCGGAGGCCACCGACCTGCACGCGCTGTTCGCCGCGATGGTCGAGCAGCAGGTGACGGCCGTCGCCATGGAGGTCAGCTCCCACGCGCTGGCCTTCGGTCGCGTGGACGGCATCCGGTTCGACGTGGCCGCCTTCACCAACCTCTCCCAGGACCACCTCGACTTCCACGGCGACATGGAGGACTACTTCAGGGCCAAGGCGTCGCTGTTCACGCCCGGCCGCTGCGCGCAGGGCGTCGTCAACGCCGACGACCGCTACGGCCGGCGGCTGCTCGCCGAGGCGCCGGTGCCGGTGGTGTCGTTCGGCGCGGACGCGGACTGGGTGGTCCGCGACGTCGACCTCCGCGGCGACGGCTCGACGTTCCGGGTCGGCGACGCGACCGCCTCGGTCCGGCTGCCCGGCCTGTTCAACGTCAGCAACGCCGCCGCGGCGATCGTGACGCTGGTGCAGGCCGGCGTCCCGGTGGCGGCCGCGGTGTCCGGGGTGGCCGCCCTGCCCGGCGTACCCGGCAGGATGGAGCGGGTCGACGAGGGCCAGCCGTTCGCTGCGCTCGTGGACTACGCCCACACGCCGGAGGCCGTCACCACGCTGCTCCGCTCGGTGCGGGACGTGACCCCCGGCCGGGTCATCGTCGTGCTCGGCTGCGGCGGCGACCGGGACAGGGGGAAGCGACCGCTCATGGGCCGGGCCGCGGTCGAGGGCGCCGACGTCGCGATCCTCACGAGCGACAACCCGCGCAGCGAGGACCCCCTCGCCATCCTCGCGGAGATGGGTCAGCCCGACACGCCCCAGGAGGTGGACCGCGGCAAGGCCATCGCGCTGGCCGTGTCGCTGGCGCAGCCGGGGGACACCGTCGTGGTGGCCGGCAAGGGGCACGAGAGCGGCCAGGAGGCGGGCGGGTCGGTCACGCCGTTCGACGACCGCGAGGTCCTGCGCGACGCCCTGCGCGAGGTGCTCGCCTCGTGACAGCGACCAGCCGGCCGCGACACGTCGCGGCCGAACAGCGCGCCCTCACGCGCTCGGGAGCCCAGGTTCGGGACCATGACGTCGTGACCCCGCCCGGAGTGCCCGCTGCCGCACCGTCGCGGGTCTGCGCGTGATCTCCGTCCTGACCGCCGCCATCACGGCGCTGGTCCTCAGCCTCATCGGCACGCCCGCGGTCGTGCGCTTCTTCCGGCGGCAGGGCTACGGGCAGGAGATCCGCGAGGACGGCCCCGCCAGCCACGCGACCAAGCGCGGGACGCCGACGATGGGCGGCACCGTCATCCTGCTCGCGACCTTCACGGGGTACGTCGTGGCGCACCTCATCGCGCTGCGCAACCCGGGGCGGGGGCCGACCGCCAGCGGGCTGCTCGTGCTGGGCCTGATGGGGACGCTCGGCCTCGTGGGCTTCCTCGACGACTTCATCAAGATCCGCAAGCAGCGCTCGCTGGGTCTGACCGCGATCGCGAAGTTCGGCGGCCAGCTGATCAGCGGGGTCGGGTTCGCCCTGCTCTGCATGCAGTTCAAGAACCGGACGACGCACCTCACGCCGGCGTCCACGCACCTGTCGTTCGTCCGTGACTACACGTCCTGGTCGCTGGGGGCGGTCGGGTTCGTGGTGTTCGCCTACCTCATCATCACGGCCACGTCCAACGCCGTGAACCTCACCGACGGCCTCGACGGGCTCGCGTCCGGCTCGATGGTCATGGTGCTGGCGTCGTACGTCATCATCGCGTTCTGGGAGTTCGGCAACGCCTGCACGACGAAGCTGACACCGGGGTGCTACCAGGCGCGCGACCCGCTGGACCTCGCGCTCGTCGCGGCGGCGGCGATGGGCGCCTGCTTCGGGTTCCTGTGGTGGAACGCCTCACCCGCCAAGATCTTCATGGGGGACACCGGGTCGCTGTCGCTCGGCGGCCTGCTCGCCGGGCTGGCCATCACGACGCGCACCGAGCTGCTGCTCGTCGTGATCGGTGGCCTGTTCGTCATCGAGACGCTGTCGGTGGTGATCCAGGTCGGCTTCTTCAAGCTGACGAGGAAGCGGGTGTTCAACATGGCGCCCATCCACCACCACTTCGAGCTGGCCGGCTGGGTCGAGAACACCGTGATCGTGCGGTTCTGGATCATCTGCGGGCTGGCCGTCGCGTTCGGCCTGGGCCTGTTCTACGCCGAGTTCCTCTCGAACGGGCCGCTCGGCTGATGGACTGGCAGGGGCTGCCGGTGACCGTCGCGGGCGCGGGGGTGTCCGGCACGGCGGCGGCGCGCGTGCTGAAGGACCTCGGCGCCCGGGTGACCGTCGTCGACGACCGGTCGACGGAGCTCGACGACTTCCCTGTGCAGCGCACGCTGCCGGAGGAGCTCGCCCTGGTCGTGACCTCGCCGGGCTTCCGGCCCACCGTGCCGATGCTCGTCGAGGCGGCCTCCCGTGGGGTCGAGGTGATCGGCGAGGTGGAGCTCGCGTGGCGGCTGCGCGGCCCGGGGGCAGCCCCCTGGCTGGCGCTGACCGGCACCAACGGCAAGACGACCACGGTCCGCATGCTCGAGGCGATGCTGCGGGCCGCCGGTCACCGCACGGTGGCAGCAGGCAACGTCGGGCTGCCGCTGCTCGAGGCGGTGCTGGACGACTACGACGTGCTCGCCGTCGAGCTCTCGAGCTTCCAGCTGCACTGGTCCTCGACGGTCACCCCGCACACCGGCGCGATCCTCAACATCGCCGACGACCACACCGACTGGCACGGCTCCTTCCACGAGTACGCCCAGGCCAAGGGCAGGATCTTCGCCGCCGACGTGTCGCTGGGCAACGCCGACGACGAGGTGGTGCGGTCCTTGCTCGAGCGCGCCCGGGACCGACGTGTCACGTTCACGCTCGGGTCGCCCCGCGCAGGCGAGCTCGGGGTCGTGGAGCACCTGCTCGTGGACCGCGCGTTCCCCGACGTCGCCGGCGAGGCGACCGAGCTGGCCACGGTCGCCGACGTGACCGTGCCCGGTGACCACAACGTCGCGAACGCGCTGGCCGCAGCCGGCATGGCGCGGTCGTTCGGCGTGCCCGCCGAGGCGGTGCGCGAGGGGCTGCGCAGCTTCGTGCCGGAACCGCACCGCAACGCGCTGGTGGCCGAGGTCGACGGGGTCGCCTGGGTCGACGACAGCAAGGCGACCAACCCGCACGCGGCTGCCGCGTCGCTCGCCGCGTACCCCTCCGTCGTCTGGGTCGCCGGTGGGCTCCTCAAGGGCGCGCAGGTGGACGACCTGGTACGGCAGGCGGCCGGCCGGCTGCGTGCCGTGGTGCTGCTCGGGACAGACCGGGCTGTCCTGCGCGAGGCGCTCGAGCGACACGCGCCGGATGTCCCCGTCGTCGAGGTTTCCCGCCTCGACACTGGTGCCATGCAGGAGGTCGTCGCGGCGGCCCGGTCGCTGGCGCGCCCGGGCGACACCGTGCTGCTCGCCCCCGCCGCCGCCTCGATGGACTGCTTCACCGACTACAAGCAGCGCGGTGACCTGTTCGCCTCCTGGGTGCAGCCGTGACCGCCGTCGCGGGCGTCGGCGTCGCCAAGCGGACGGAGGTCCGCAGCTCGGTGCTGCAGGGCCCGCTGGCGTCGTACTACCTGGTGCTGGTGAGCACGGGGCTGCTGCTGACCATCGGCTTCGTCATGGTGCTCTCGGCCTCGAGCGTGCGGGCCTACTCGACGTACGGCTCGGTGTTCGCGATCGCCGTCAAGCAGGGGATCTTCATCACGATCGGGCTCCCGGCCATGTGGCTCGGGTCCCGGATCCCCGTGAAGGTCTACCGCCGCTGCGGGTTGCCGGTGCTGCTGGCAGCGCTGGTCCTCCTCGTCGCCGTGCTGCTGCCCGGCATCGGGCGCAACGTCGACGGCGCGCGGCGCTGGATCCCCCTGCCGATGGGGTTCAACCTGCAGCCGTCCGAGCTCGCCAAGCTCGGCCTCGCGCTCTGGGGCGCCGACCTGCTGGTGCGCAAGCGCAAGCTGCTGGGCGAGTGGAAGCACCTGCTGGTCCCGCTCGTGCCGGTCGTCGGGGTCGTCGCCACGCTCGTGATGCTCGAGCCGGACATGGGCACGACGATCGTCGTCTCCGCGATCCTGCTCGCGCTGCTGTGGGTGGTGGGTGCACCGGGGCGCGTGTTCAGCCTGATGCTGACCGGCGCCCTGACGCTCGGTGCCCTGCTCGCCGTCGCGGAGCCCTACCGGCTGCGCCGCATCACCTCCTTCACCGACCCGTGCTCGGAGGCGCAACGGCTCGACCACGGGTTCCAGGCCTGCCAGGGGTTGCAGGCCCTGCACACCGGGGGAGTGTTCGGGCTCGGTCTCGGCGCGTCCCGCGAGAAGTGGGCCGGGGGCCTGCCCAACCCCTACACCGACTACGTCTTCGCCATCATCGGCGAGGAGCTCGGGCTGCTCGGGACGCTCACCGTGCTGCTGCTGTTCGCCACCCTCACCTACGCCGGGGTGCGCATCGCCAAGCGCACCAACGACCCCTTCGCCCGGCTCGCCGCGACCGGCATCACGGTCTGGATCGCGGTGCAGGCGCTCGTCAACATGGCCACCGTCGCGGGGCTCGTCCCGATCACCGGCATCCCGCTGCCGCTCATCTCCTTCGGCGGGTCGGCGCTGGTGCTCACGCTGTTCGCCCTCGGCATGCTGCTGTCGTTCGCGCGGACGGAACCCGGCGCGCAGAAGGCGCTCGCGGCCCGCAAGGGCGTCGTGCGGTCCCGGGTGCTGCGCACGTCCGCAGCCGTGCCGAGGCAGCGCACGGCCGCCCGCAGCGCCGCCCGGCGACCCGCGAGCCGCAAGCGGTGACGGTGCACGTCGTCCTCGCCGGCGGCGGCTCGGCAGGGCACGTGTCCCCCCTCCTCAGCACGGCGGACGCGCTGCGGCGCCGCCAGCCCGGCATCGGCATCAGCGCCCTCGGCACCGCGGAGGGCCTCGAGTCGCGGCTCGTGCCGGAGGCGGGGTACGACCTTGTCGTCGTCCCCAAGGTCCCGCTGCCGCGCCGGCCGACGCTGGACCTGCTCCGGGTGCCCGGCCGGCTGCGTGCCGCGGTCCGGGTCGCACGCGACCACCTCGACGCCGTCGACGCCTCGGTCGTCGTCGGCTTCGGTGGCTACGTCTCGGTCCCGGCCTACCTCGCGGCCCGCCGGCGAGGGACGCCCATCGTCGTGCACGAGGCCAACGTGCGGGCCGGCATCGCCAACCGGCTCGGCGCGCGCTGGGCCGCCGTCGTCGCGACCACCGTCCCGACCGGGCTGCGGGGCGAGCGGGTCGTGGGGCTGCCGCTGCGGCGGGACATCACGCGCCTCGACCGCTCGGCCGAGCGGCCGGCGGCCCGCGCCGCGTTCGGGCTGCGGCCCGACGGCCCGGTGCTGCTGGTCACGGGCGGCTCACTGGGCGCGCGACGGCTCAACACCGCCGTCACGGCCGCCGCCGCGGAGCTGGCGCGCGCCGGGGTCCAGGTCCTGCACGTGACGGGGGAGAAGAACGCCGACGACGTCCGCGCCGCCCTGGGTGCGGCGCCGGCGGGATACCACGTGGTGCCCTACGTCGACGGGATGCAGAACGCTTATGCCGCAAGCGATCTCGCGCTGTGCCGGGCGGGCATGAACACCTGCGCCGAGCTGGCGGTGGTGGGGCTGCCCGCCGTCTACGTCCCGCTGCCCATCGGCAACGGCGAGCAGGCCCTGAACGCGCGCCCGACCGTGGACGCAGGGGGTGGGCTGCTGGTGGCCGACGAGGACCTGGACGCGTCCTACGTCACCTCCACGGTGCTGCCGCTGCTGCTGGACGGCGAGCGGCTCGCGGCCATGGGAGAGGCGGCCCAGCGGCTCGGCCACCCGCATGCCGACGACGAGCTCGCCGCGCTCGTGCTGGGAGCCGCCCGGTGACGCGCGTGCACTTCATCGGCATCGGCGGGGCCGGCATGAGCGGCATCGCCCGGGTGCTGCTCGCTCGCGGCACCGCTGTGTCCGGCAGCGACGCCAAGGACTCGCTCGCCATCGCGTCGCTGCGGGCGCTCGGTGCCGACGTGCACGTCGGGCACGACGCCTCGCACGTCGTCGGCGCGGACGTCGTGGTCGTGTCCACGGCGATCCGGGAGAGCAACCCCGAGCTGGTCGCGGCCCGGGCCTCCGGCATCCCGGTCCAGCGACGGGCCGAGGCGCTGGCCGAGCTGCTCGTGGGGTACCGCGCGGTCGCCGTCGCCGGCACCCACGGCAAGACCTCCACCACCTCGATGCTGACCGTGGCCGCGCAGCACTGCGGGGTCGACCCGTCCTTCGCGATCGGCGGCGACCTCAACGAGGCCGGCAGCAACGCCCACCACGGCAGCGGTGACCTGTTCGTCGTCGAGGCCGACGAGAGCGACGGCAGCTTCCTCGTCTACCACCCGCACGCGGCGATCGTCACCAACGTCGAGGCCGACCACCTCGACCACCACGGCACCGCCGAGGCCTACGACCAGGTGTTCCGCGCGTTCGTCGACACCGTGACCGGCTTCCTGGTGCTGTCCGCCGACGACCCGGGCGCGGTCGCGCTCGCCTCCTACGCCCGCGACCGCGGTTCCGTGGTGCGCACCTACGGCACCGCGGCCGACGCCGACCTGCGGATGCTCGAGCTGACCTCGAGCGGCGGCACCTCGTCGTACCGGGCGGAGCTCAGGGGGCAGCCGCTCGGGACGGTCACCCTCCAGGTCGCCGGGGAGCACATGGCCCGCAACAGCGCGGCCGCGCTGCTCACGGCGGTCGAGCTCGGCCTGGCCGCGGACCAGGTGATCGAGGGCCTGGCGAGCTTCACCGGAGTCCGGCGCCGGATGGAGCTCAAGGGCTCGGCGGCCGGCATCCGCGTCTACGACGACTACGCCCACCACCCGACCGAGGTGCGTGCCCAGCTGCAGGCTGCTCGCGGGATGGCCGGTGGTGGGCGGCTGATCGCGGTCTTCCAGCCGCACCTGTTCTCGCGGACGCTCACCTTCGCCGAGGGGTTCGGCTCGGCGCTGGCCCTGGCCGACGAGGTCGTCGTCATGGACGTCTACGGCGCCCGCGAGGACCCGGTCCCCGGCGTCACCGGAGGTCTCGTCGCAGCCGCCGTGACGCTGCCACCCGAGCACGTGCACTTCGAGCCCTCCTGGACGGCCGTGCCCGCCGCCGTCGTGTCGCGCGCCGTCGCGGGCGATCTCGTGCTCACACTCGGAGCCGGGGACGTCACGCAGATCGGCCCCGAGGTGCTGAGGCTGCTGGAGGGGGGTGCCTCATGAGCAGGACGCCACGCGTCGTGTCCGCGACGCCGCGGCTGCGGGCGCGCGCGCAGGCCGCCCGTCGCGAGCGGCTCGCGTCGCGGCTGCGCTGGGTCGGCTGGGGGGCGGCGGGCCTGGTGCCGTTCGGGCTGCTCGCCTGGGTGCTGCTCGGGACGTCTCTGCTCGGCGTGCACAAGGTGGTCGTCGTCGGTGAGCACCGGCTCACCGCGGCAGAGGTGGAGCGGCTGGTCGACGTGCCGCCCGGCACACCGCTGGCCCGCGTCGACACCGGCGCCGTCGCCCGCCGGGTGCGCGGGCTGGAGGCCGTCGCGTCGGTCTCGGTCACGCGCGGCTGGCCGCACACGCTGCGGGTCGCGGTCGTGGAGCGGACGGCCGCCGTCGCGGTGCCCAACGGCTCCGGCTTCGACCTCCTGGACGACGCCGGCGTGAAGTTCGACAGCGTGCGCGTCCCGCCGCGCGGCGTCGTGCGGCTGCAGGCCGCTCACGACGACGCCTCCCGGGCCGCGGCGCTGCGCGTCGTGCGCAGCCTTCCCGTCGCCCTGCGCAAGGTCGTGTGGGTGGTCAGGGCCACGTCGCCGCAGGAGGTCTCGCTCGTGCTGCGCGGCAACCGCGTGGTGATCTGGGGCAGTGCCGACCAGGCCGGCGCAAAGGCTGCTGCGGCGCTCGCGCTGCTCAAGCTGCCCGGGCGGACCTACGACGTCAGCAGCCCCTCGGTGGTCACCCGGCGCTGAGCCGCCTGCGGTGCTTGATCAGCGTCAGGCCGATGGCGCCGGAGCAGACCGACAGCGTGCCCAGCACGATCATCCAGGGGCGGCCCACGGGGCTCCCGCTGTAGCGGTCGTGCACGCACGTGGTCGCCGTCTTCGCGGGGACGCACTGCACCCTGTCGTGGTTGAGGGTCCGAGGGCCCTCGACGACCCGCATGCCGACGAGCACGACGGTCGTGGCGATGACGAGCGCACAGGCCACGATCCCCAGCGTCGTCAGCCGTCTCTCCACGCGAGCAGCCTAAGTGGGGCTCCGGTCAGCAGGTGCCGCACACCTCGGCCGCCAGCAGGACCAGTGCCTGGGTGACCTGGACGAGCTCGTCGACAGGCACCGACTCGTCGGGGGCGTGCGCCTGCCGGACGTCGCCAGGTCCGTAGTGGACGGTCGGGATCCCCGCCGCCGTCAGCAGCCGCAGGTCGGAGCCGTAGGGCGCGCCGTGCACCGGGGCCTCGCGGCCGGTGACCGTCCGGTGCACCTGGCAGACCTGGTCCAGCAGCGGGTCGCCGGCGGGCAGCATCCCCGGCGCGAACTGGCCGCCGTACCACTGCACCTCGACCGGGTGGCCGAGCGCGGCCAGGCACTGCTCGAACTCGGCGCGGGCGTGCTCGACGGACTCCTCGAGGGCGACACCCAGCCGACCCTCGGCGACCAGCAGGTCCGGCACGCTCGACGGCCAGTCACCTGCCCGCAGGGTGCCGACCGAGAGCGGGTACGGGATGGGCCGGTGCGCCATCAGCGGGTGCGTGCGCGCGTTGCGGCGGGCCTCCAGGTCGCGAAGCGCCTGGTGGACCCGCACGTAGACGTCGAGCACGTCGACGCCCTCGTCGCGGACGCTGGCGTGCGCAGAGGTGCCGCGGATGACGAGCCGGAACGTCAGGGCGCCCGCGCACGCCGGCACCACGGCCAGCGACGTGGGCTCGCACACGACGGCGACGTCACCCCCGTGCCCCCGGCGCAGCGTCGCGAAGGTGCCCAGCCCGCCGTCCTCCTCCCCGACGACGCTCTGCACCGTCAGCCGCCCCCGCAGCCGCACCCCTGCCTCCGCGAGCACGGTCGCCGCCATCACCTGGCAGGCCAGGCCGCCCTTCATGTCGCACGCGCCGCGGCCGACCACCGAGCCGGCGTGCAGCGCGCCGGACCACGGGTCCACCGACCAGCTGCTGCGGTCGCCCACGGGCACCACGTCGATGTGGCCGTTGAGCACGAGCGCCGGCCCCTCGCCCGACCCCATCGACCCGACCAGGCCCCAGGCGTCGACGCGGGGGGCCTCCATGCCCGGGAACCCTGCTGCGGAGGTCGTGGTCGGCAGGTCGATCTCCCACAGGTCCGTGTCGAGGCCGGCCGACGCGAGGCGGGCGGCGAGCACCTGCTGCGCCTCACCCTCGGCCGCCGAGCCCGTGACGGAGGGGATGCGGACCAGGTCCTGGAGCAGCGCCGTGAGCCGGTCCGCGGAGACGGCGTCGAGCGCCTCGGTGAGGGCACGACCATGGGCTGCGGCGCGTTGTCTCGTGTGCACGGTCACAGAGTGGCTGAATGGAGCCCGGCGTGAAGGCAGAACGGCAGGGAAGGGGGGCCGAGAGGAGGTCCGCGTGAGCACCCAGTCAGATGCGAGGGCAGAGCGTGCCCGTCGCACCATGCGCGTCCTGGCCACCAGTGCCGACGTGTTCGAGACGTTCTTCGACCACGCGCGCATCGGGCTCGCCCTGACCGACCTCTCCGGCTGCTACGTGCGGGTCAACGAGACCTATGCCGGCCTGCTCGGCCGGCACCCGGAGGACCTGGTCGGTGTCTCGTTGACCGAGGTGCTGCACCCTGACGACCGCGAGACGGAGCTCGCCCGGGTCCACGAGCTGCTGACGGGGCGGCAGTCCAGCCTCAGCGCGGAGGAGCGGTACGTCGGTCCCGACGGTCAGGTCCTCTGGGTGCTGCACGGCGTGTCGGTCGTGCGCGACGAGCAGGGGACACCTGCGTGGTTCGCCGTGAGCGCGCAGGACATCACCGAGCGCCGCAAGGTCGAGTCCGACCTGCGGGAGCTGACGGCGACCCTGACCGAGCGCGCCGTCCGGGACCCGCTCACCGGCCTGGCGAACCGCACGCTGCTCCAGGAACGGCTGCGGTCGGTGCTGGCCCGCGACGCGCGCACGGGGGACAGCACGGCCGTGCTCTTCCTCGACCTCGACGGCTTCAAGGCGGTCAACGACAAGTACGGCCACACGGTCGGCGACGAGGTGCTCGTGACCGTCGCGAAGCGGCTCGCCGCCGCGGTGCGGCCCTCCGACACCGTCGCGCGGATCGGGGGAGACGAGTTCGTCGTCCTCGTCGAGGGCACCGCACCGGGCGACCTCGACACGGTCGTGGGACGACTCCGGGAGGCCGTCTGCCAGCCGCTCCCAACCCTCGACCTCGAGGTGGGGGTGAGCATCGGTGTCGCGACCTCGACACGCGGCGAGGCGGAGCCGCGCACGCTCCTGAACGCGGCCGACAAGGCCATGTACACGGTCAAGCGGCAGGCCAAGGACGGCGAGAAGTCCGTCACACGCCACGCGCACGACGGTTGACCTGCCGGACGGACGCCCTTACCGTCTCGCGGCACGACAGGTTGACATAACTATAAGGGTCTACCTGAGGGTGAGGGTCGGTGCGCCGGCCGGCACGCGGCGTCTTCCCTGCGCCACGAGCCCACCCGTTCGGCAAGGAACGAATCGGCGTGCGGGAGATCCCTGCACGAGCGCGACACGAAGGGCCGTCCAGCACCGTGGCTGCACCGCAGAACTACCTCGCCGTGATCAAGGTCGTCGGCATCGGAGGCGGCGGGGTCAACGCCGTCAACCGCATGATCGAGGTCGGCCTCAAGGGCGTCGAGTTCATCGCGATCAACACCGACGCGCAGGCGCTGCTGATGAGCGACGCCGACGTCAAGCTCGACGTCGGCCGCGAGCTGACCCGGGGCCTGGGCGCGGGCGCCAACCCGGACGTCGGCAAGCACGCCGCCGAGGACCACCGCGACGAGATCGAGGAGGTGCTCAAGGGCGCCGACATGGTCTTCGTGACGGCCGGCGAGGGCGGCGGCACCGGCACCGGCGGCGCGCCCGTCGTCGCCTCCGTGGCGCGCTCGCTCGGGGCCCTCACCATCGGTGTGGTGACGCGCCCGTTCTCCTTCGAGGGCCGCCGCCGGGCGAGCCAGGCCGAGGAGGGCATCGAGTCGCTGCGCTCCGAGGTCGACACCCTCATCGTCATCCCGAACGACCGGCTGCTGTCCATCAGCGACAAGCAGGTCTCGGTGATGGACGCCTTCAAGAGCGCCGACCAGGTGCTGCTGTCCGGTGTGCAGGGGATCACCGACCTGATCACGACACCGGGTCTCATCAACCTCGACTTCGCCGACGTCAAGTCCGTGATGCGCGGGGCCGGTTCGGCCCTGATGGGCATCGGCTCGGCCCGCGGTGACGACCGCTCCATCGTGGCCGCCGAGATGGCCATCGCGAGCCCGCTGCTCGAGGCCAGCATGGACGGTGCGCACGGCGTCCTGCTGTCGATCGCCGGTGGCAGCGACCTCGGGCTCTTCGAGATCAACGAGGCCGCTCAGCTCGTGGCGGACGCCGCGCACCCGGACGCCAACATCATCTTCGGCGCGGTCATCGACGACGCCCTCGGCGACGAGGTGCGGGTGACCGTGATCGCCGCCGGCTTCGACGGCGGCGCGCCTGCGTACAAGAAGGTCGAGCCGCGACGCCAGCCGGTCGTCGAGCCCGAGCCGGTCATGGCCGAGCCCGAGCTCGAGGAGCCGGTCGTCCGCCGGCCCGAGCCGACCTACGCCGCGCCTGCCGCGGCCGCAGCGCCGGAGCGGCCCCGCCGCACGGTCGTCTTCGAGGACGACCTCGACGTGCCCGACTTCCTGAAGTAGCCCGTGCTCGAGGCGGGACTGCCTGCCCCTGCGCACGGCGTCTTCACGACGCGCCAGGGCGGCGCGAGTCGCCCCCCGTGGGACAGCCTGAACCTCGCGGTGCACGTCGACGACGCCTTCGCGACGGTGCAGCGCAACCGCGAGCTCGTCGTCGAGCAGCTCGGCCTCGAGGGCCTGGCGTTCGGCAAGCAGGTGCACGGCAACGGCGTCCGCGTCGTCCGGGGGCTCTCGAACAAGACCCGCCGTGGGCTCGACGACACCGACGGCCTCGTGACGTCGGTGCCAGGGATCGGCCTGGCGATGATGGCCGCCGACTGCCTGCCGGTGCTGCTCGCCTCCGACGGTGTCGTGGGTGCCGCGCACGTCGGCCGCCCCGGTCTGGTCAAGGGCGTCCTGCGCGAGGTGGTCCGGGTGATGCGTGCCGAGGGCGCCGGTGACATCACCGCCGTCATCGGCCCCGGCATCTGCGGCGGCTGCTACGAGCTGCCGCCGTCGCTGGCGGGCGAGGTGGAGAAGGCGGTGCCCGGCTGCCGCGCCACCACCCGGCAGGGCACGACCTCGGTCGACCTCGTCGCCGGGGCCACCTCCCAGCTCGCCCGGGAGGGCATTCGGGCGGCGGCCGTCGGCGGCTGCACCCTCGAGCAGCCGGAGCTCTTCTACTCCTACCGGCGGGACGGCGTCACGGGGCGGCACGCTGGCGTCGTCTGGCTGAGCCCGTGAGCCGCCGGGACGAGCTCGTCGCCAACCTGGCCGAGGTGGAGGAGCGGATCCGGGCGGCCTGCGCCGCCGCCGGCAGGTGCCGCGACGAGGTCACGCTGATCGCCGTCACCAAGACCTGGCCGGTCGGCGACTGCGAGCTGCTGCGCGACCTCGGCGTCGTCGACCTCGGCGAGAACCGTGTGCAGGAGGCCGCCGAGAAGGCCGCCCAGGTACGAGGTGTGCGGTGGCACTTCGTCGGCTCGGTCCAGACGAACAAGGCACGTGCGGTCGCGGCGTTCGCCGACGTCGTGCACAGCGCCGACCGCCCGTCGCTGGTCTCGGTGCTCGGTGACGGCGCCGTCCGCGCCGGCCGCACCGTCGACGTGCTGCTGCAGGTCAGCCTCGACGGGGACCCGGCCCGCGGAGGTGCCGAGCCCGCTGCCGTACCCGGCCTCGCCGAGCAGGTCGTCGGGACAGCCGGCCTGCGACTGGCGGGCGTGATGGCCATCGCCCCGCTGGGCGCCGACCCCGAGATCGCGTTCGCGCGGCTGGCCGACGTCGCACGGCAGCTGCGGGCCGACCACCCGCAGGCGACCGTCATCAGCGCCGGCATGTCGGGTGACCTCGAGCAGGCCGTCGCGGCCGGAGCCACGCACCTGCGTGTCGGGACGGCCGTGTTGGGCGCTCGACCGGCCCCCCTCCGGTAGGCTCGGCGCAGTCTCTCTGCAGTTCCCACCAGTGATCGAGGAGCACGACATGCCGGGCACCATGCGCAAGCTGGGGCTGTACCTCGGCCTGGTCGAGGACGACGAGCACGACGCGTACGACCACTTCGACGACGAGGCCGAGGCCTACGACGAGCCGGCGGTCCGCCGCTACCCGGCCGCGACCGCCGCGACGCCCCGTCGCTCCTTCGACACCAGGACGTCGGTCGGCGCCACGGCCCTGGACACCGCGCCCCGCCCGCAGGCGGTCCCCGCGCACGACGGTGCCCACGACGCCGGCTACCGCATCACCACGCTGCACCCGCACAGCTACAACGACGCGCGCGCCATCGGCGAGCACTTCCGCGCCGGCACGCCGGTGATCATGAACCTGTCGGAGATGGACGACGCCGACGCCAAGCGCCTGGTCGACTTCGCCGCCGGGCTCATCTTCGGCCTGCACGGACGGATCGAGCGGGTCACCAACAAGGTCTTCCTGCTCTCCCCGGAGCACGTCGAGGTCACCGCGGAGGACAAGGCCAGGATCGCTGAGGCCGGGTTCTTCAACCAGTCCTGACCCGCGATCCGCCCCCTGCTGGAAGACTGCTCACTGTGTCCGTCGTCGGTCAGGTCCTGCACACCGTGCTGCTGGTGTTCCTGGTGCTGCTCATCTTCCGGCTGGTGATGGACTACGTCTTCATGCTGGCACGCAGCTTCCGGCCGCAGGGACCGCTCGCGATCGCCCTCGAGCTGACCTACACCGCCACCGACCCACCGATCAAGGCAGTCCGTCGGGTGCTGCCGCCGCTGCGGATCGGCAACGTCTCGCTGGACCTGGCCTTCATGGTCGTGTTCTTCGTGACGATCATCCTGATGAACTACGTGGTCCCACAGCTGTGACCGCCTTCCACGACACCAGGACGGTGTGACCCCGATGCCCCTGACCCCTCAGGACGTGGTGAACAAGAAGTTCGCCACGAAGATGCGTGGCTACGACCAGGACGAGGTCGACGTCTTCCTCGACGAGGTCGAGCACGAGCTCGTCCGGTTGCTCACCGAGAACGCTGCGCTGCAGCAGCGGCTGGCCGCGGCCCCGCCTCCCACGGCCGCACCGAAGGCCCCCGAGCCGGCTGCCGAGCCGGCGGCGGGCGCGCCGATCGCGCCGGGGGAGCCGCAGGAGGCGGCGCTGCGCACCCTGCTCATGGCGCAGCGCACCGCCGACCAGGCCATCGCGGAGGCTCGTGCGGAGGCCGACGCGCTGCTCGCGCAGGCCAAGGCGCGGCAGTCGCAGATCGATGCCGAGATCAACGCCCGGACGGCGAACGCCATGGCTGAGCTGGAGGCCCGACGTGCCGAGCTCGAGGCCCGCATCGAGGAGCTGCGCGCCTTCGAGCGCGAGTACCGGATGCGGCTGAAGGCCTACCTGGAGGGCCAGCTGAAGGACCTCGAGGGACGCACCCCCGCGGAGGGGCCGGGCCGGGGCGTACCTCCCGCCGCGCGCAGCGCCGCCGTGTCCGGCGGGCCGACCCCGCCTCGGCCGCCGGCGTACGCCCCGCCTCCGCCGGCGCCCG
>CAMLIA010000029.1 GCA_946479905.1 uncultured Frankiales bacterium
TGCCCGGCAGCATCAGGTCGAGCAGCACCACGTCGGGCTTCTCGCGGCGGAACGCGCCGAGCGCGGCGTCGCCGTCGGAGACGAAGGCCGGCTCGAAGCCCTCACCGCGCAGCACGATGCCGAGCATCTCGGCCAGGGCGGGGTCGTCGTCGACGACGAGCACCCGGGCGGTGGTGGGTCGGGCAGGCGGCATGGGTCCATCGTGGCACCAGCGGGCCGTTCGGCGTGGAAGCATGGGCGGCATGACGGAATCCGGAGGCGGCTGGGCGTCGCCCGGCGGCTGGGAGCCCCCCTCGTACCCGCCGTCGTACCCGCCTGCCCACCCGCAGCCCGCCGCCGCGGTCCCCCCTCCGGTGCAGCCCGGCTGGCAGGCCTGGACGCCGATGCCTGGAGTGGTCCCGCTGCGCCCGCTCGGCGTGGGGGAGCTCCTCGACGGTGGCGTGAAGATCATCCGTCGCTACCCCAAGCCGACGCTGGCGCTGTCCGCCGTCGTGTCCCTCGTCGTCACGGCGATCACCATCGCCTTCGTCGTGGTCTTCCAGCAGTCCCAGACCCTCAGCACCGACACCACCGCCGGCGAGAGCTTCGGCGGCGGCTTCAACGGCGCCAGCCTCCCGGGCACGATCCTCGACTTCCTGGGCGGTGCCGTCCTCACAGGCGCCCTCGTCACCGTGGTGAGCCGCGCCGTGCTCGGCCGGCCGGCGACCGTCGCCGACGCGTGGGAGGCCACCCGGCCGCGGCTGTGGGCGCTGCTCGGGATCTCGCTGCTCCGCGGCCTGATCGCCGCGGCGCCGGTCCTCGTGCTCGTCGTGCTCGCCGTCCTGACCGGGCCGCTGGCGCTGCTGCTGCTGCTCGCGGTCCTGCCGTTCGAGATCTGGGCGTACACCGCGCTGTCCCTCGCGCCGCCGGCGCTGGTCCTGGAGCGCATCGGGGTGCTGGCCTCGCTGCGGCGCAGCCGGGTCCTCGTCATGCGCAGCTTCTGGCGGATCCTCGGGCTGCTCCTGCTGGCCAGCCTCATCACCGGCGTCATCTCGAGCATCCTCACCATCCCGGTCGTGATCGTCGCCGAGCTGCCGCTGTTCCGCGACGGCCAGGCGACCCTCGGCGCCGGGTTCTTCGTCGCGACCGCGCTGGCGAGCGGCATCGCGCAGACGCTCGTGGCGCCCTACAGCGCCGGCCTGCGGGCGCTGCTCTACATCGACCTGCGGATGCGCACCGAGGGGCTCGACGTGGCCCTGCAGACCGCCGCCGCGACGCCCGCGGCCTCGCCCAGCGCGTGATCCCGCTCCTCGACGGCACCGGGCTGGACCGGGAGGCGGCCCAGCGCGCGGCCCGGCGCGAGCTGTCGAAGCAGGGGTACCAGGACGCGAAGCCGCCGTGGACCTACCGGGCCCTGAACTGGGTGTTCGAGCAGATCGACAAGGCGCTGTCGAAGGCCACCGAGGCCGTGCCGGGCGGCGCGCTGGGGCTGGTCCTGGTCGTGCTGCTGCTCGGTGGCCTGATCGCGCTCATCGTGTGGCGCGCCCGGCCCGCCGGGCTCGGCCGCGGTGAGCAGCCGCTGTTCGGCGGCAGCGGGACGACGACGGCCGCCGACCACCGGGCCCTGTCGGAGCAGGCGGCGGCGGCCGGCCGCTGGGCCGACGCGGTGCGGGAGCGGCTGCGGGCCGTGGCCCGGGAGCTGGAGAGCCGAGGGGTGCTGGACCCACGACCGGGCCGCACCGCGGACGAGCTCGCGCGCGAGGCGGGCGCCGCCGTCCCCGCGGTGGCCGCCGCGCTCGTCCGGGGGGTGCGGGTCTTCGACGACGTCTGGTACGGCGGGCGCACCGCGGACGCGGCCGGGTACGCGGTCCTCGTGGAGGTCGACGCGGCCGTCCGCGAGGCACGGCTGGCGCGCGCGTGAGCCTGCTCGCCGACGCCCCCGTCGTACCGCCCGCCAGCGCGACGACCGTGACCCCACGGGCCTGGCTGCGCCGCAACCGCGGGCTGCTGCTGCTCGCCCTCGGGCTGCTCGTGGCGCTGCTGCTGCTCGTCCTCACCACCGGTGTCGGGCGCAGCGGCTCGCTCGACCCGGAGTCCTACGAGCCGTCGGGAGGGCGCGCGCTGGCGACGCTGCTGCGCGACCAGGGGGTGCAGGTGCAGCGGACCGGCGACGTCCCGGCGACGCTGGCCGACCTCCCCCACGACGCGACCGTCTTCGTGACGAACCCGTCGCTGCTCACCGACCTCGAGGTGAGCGACCTGCAGGGCGCGGGCGTGCTGCTCGTGCTCGCGGGCGCGGACCCCGGCACCGTGGGGACACTGGGCGTCGACACTCAGGTGGGCGGCCTGGTGCGGGAGCAGGACCGCGACCCGGGCTGCGGCTACGGCCCGGCGGTGGCGGCTGCGACCGTGCGCACGGGCGGGTTCCGCTACGACGGGTCCGACCCGCACGCGCAGCGCTGCTACGACGGCACCCTCGTGCACCTCCCGGACCAGGGCCTGGTGCTGCTGGGCAGCGGCAAGGTGCTGAGCAACGCCCGCCTCGGGGACCAGGGCGACGCCGAGCTCGGGCTGCGGCTGCTCGGCTCGGGCGGCACGGTCCGTTGGCTGGTGCCTGACCCCAACCGGCCGGTCGAGGGCGACCGCAAGGTGACGAGCTTCGGTGAGCTGCTGCCGCGCTGGGTGGGCGCCGCGGAGCGGTGGCTGCTGGTCGTGGCCGTCGTCCTGATCGGCTGGCGCGGCCGGCGGCTGGGCCGGGTCGTGCCGGAACCGCTGCCGGTCGTGGTGCGGGCGGCGGAGACGGTGGAGGGCCGGGGCCGGCTCTACCGTGCGGCCGGAGCGCGCGGCACCGCCGCCGAGGCGCTGCGGAGCGGGTGCCGGGACCGGCTGGCCCGCCGGCTCGGGGGCGGCAGGCACCCCGCGCCCGACGCCCTCGTCGAGCTCGTCGCGCGCCGCACCGGTCGCGCGGCCAGGGACGTCGAGGCCCTGCTGTACGGTCCCCCACCTGCGGACGACAGCGAGCTCGTGCCCCTCACCCACGACCTCGACGCGCTGATCCAGGAGGTGTCTGGCTCGTGACGACTCCCCGCCGTCGCTCCGCCGCCCGCAGCACAGATCCCCGGGCCGCGCTGCACGCCCTGCGCACCGAGGTCGCGAAGGCGGTCGTCGGCCAGGACGCCGCCGTGACCGGGCTGGTCGTCGCGCTGCTCTGCCGCGGGCACGTGCTGCTCGAGGGCGTCCCCGGCGTGGCCAAGACGCTGCTCGTCCGGTCGGTCGCCGCGTCGCTCGACCTCGGCATGAAGCGCGTCCAGTTCACCCCGGACCTCATGCCGGGCGACATCACCGGGTCGCTGGTGTACGACGCGCGGACGGCGGCGTTCTCCTTCCGCGAGGGGCCGGTCTTCACCAACCTGCTGCTGGCCGACGAGATCAACCGCACGCCGCCCAAGACGCAGGCGGCGCTGCTGGAGGCCATGGAGGAGCGGCAGGTGTCGGTCGAGGGCGACCCGCGCCTGCTCCCCGACCCCTTCGTCGTGATCGCCACCCAGAACCCGATCGAGTACGAGGGCACCTACCCCCTTCCCGAGGCGCAGCTCGACCGCTTCCTGCTGAAGCTCACCGTGCCGCTGCCCGAGCGCGAGGACGAGGTGCGGGTCGTGGAGGCGCACAACACCGGCTTCGACCCGCGCGACCTGTCGATGATCAAGCCCGTCGCGACGGGGGCCGACCTGGCGGCGGCCCGCGCTCAGGTCGGCGAGGTCACCGTCGCCCCGGAGGTGCTGGGCTACGTCGTGGACCTCTGCCGCGCGACCCGCACCTCACCGTCGCTGCAGCTCGGCGCGTCGCCACGCGGCAGCACCGCACTGCTCGCCACCTCGAAGGCCTGGGCGTGGCTGTCCGGTCGCGACTACGTCACGCCCGACGACGTCAAGGCCCTCGCCCGCCCGACGCTGCGGCACCGGGTGCTGCTGCGGCCGGAGGCCGAGCTCGAGGGCGTGTCGAGCGACGCCGTGCTCGAGGGCGTGCTGGCCACCGTGCCGGTGCCCCGCTAGGCGGGCAGGTCGGCATGGCGATCACGGGCCGGGCCGCGTTGCTGGCGCTGCTCGGCCTGCTGCCCGTCATCGCGTCCCCGCACCTCGCCACCGGGCTGGTCGCCGGTGCGGTGCTGCTCGTCGTGCTCGCCCTGGACGCGCTGCTCGCTGCTCCCGTCACCGGACTTCGGCTGAGCCGCTCGGGAGGCACCGCGTGCCGGCTCGGTGAGACGGTCGAGGTGCAGCTGTCGGTCGTCAACGCCACCGGCCGCCGGTTGCGCGGCGTGCTGCGCGACGCGTGGGTGCCGTCGGCGGGCGCCACGCCCCGGGTGCAGCCGCTCGCGATCCCGCCCGGCGAGCGGCGCGTCCTGACGACGACGCTGCGGCCCACGCGCCGCGGGGACCGCCACCCCGACCGGGTGACGGTACGGGCCCTGGGACCGCTCGGACTGGCTGCCCGGCAGGGCCGGCACGAGGTCCCGTGGCGGGTGCGGGTGCAGCCGCCCTTCACCTCGCGCAAGTTCCTTCCCGAGAAGCTCGACAAGCTCCGGCAGCTCGACGGGCAGCTGCTCGCGCGCACCCGCGGGCAGGGCAGTGAGTTCGACTCGCTGAGGGAGTACGTCGACGGCGACGACGTCCGGTCCATCGACTGGCGGGCGACGGCCCGCAAGGCCGACGTGGTGGTCCGCACCTGGCGCCCCGAGCGCGACCGCCGGCTGCTGCTCGTGGTCGACACCGGCCGCACGTCGGCGGCTCGCCTCGGGGACGCGCCGCGGCTCGACCTGGCCCTCGACGCCGCGCTGCTGCTGGGCGCCCTCGCGTCCCGCGCCGGTGACCGTGTCGACCTGCTCGCCCTCGACCGCGAGGTGCGCGGCGCGGTGGAGGGAGCCGGCCGCGAGGAGCTGCTCGCCCGGATGGTCGACACCATGGCGCTGCTCGAGCCGGCGCTCGTCGAGACCGACAGCCGCCGACTGGTGTCCGAGGTGCTGCGACGCAGCCGCCGGCGCTCACTGGTCGTGCTGTTCACGGCCCTGGACGACGCCCCGCTGCGCGAGGGACTGCTCCCCGTGCTGTCCTCGCTGACCAGTCGGCACACGGTGCTGCTCGCCAGCGTCGGCGACGCCCGCATCGAGGAGCTCGCCGCCGGCCGGGCCGACGTGGACGCCGTCTACGCGGCCGCGGCGGCCGAGCGGGCCCGGGCCGACCGGCGCGCGCTGACCGCCGAGCTGCGCCGCCGGGGCGTGGAGGTCATCGACGCCGCACCGGACGTGTTCGCCTCCAAGGTCGCCGACGCCTACCTCGGCCTGAAGGCCGCCGGCCGCCTCTGACCCCGCGGTCAGCCGGCGGTGGGGAGGTAGTCGCCGCGGCGCTCGAGGTCGAGGTCGCCGGTGACGCCCGCACGCACCGCCCGTCGGCCCAGGACGAACACGACCCACAGGAAGCCGCACTCGACGGCGGCGCCGACGGCGATGCGGGCCCACGTCGGCAGGCCGCTCGGGGTGACGAAGGCCTCGAGGACGCCGCTGACGAGCAGCATCAGGGTGGTGCCCACCGCGCCCACGACGGTGGCCCGGCCCTCCTCCGCGAGCGCCTGCGCGCGGGTGCGCCGTCCGGGGTCCACGACGGTCCAGCCCAGCCGAAGGCCGAGGCCGGCGGACACGAAGATGGTGGTCAGCTCGAGCAGCCCGTGCGGCAGGATCAGCCCGAAGAACAGGCCGGTCCGGTCGCCCGCGATCATGAAGGAGCCGCTGACCGCGACGTTGAGGGCGTTCTGGTAGAGCAGGAAGACCACGGGGACCCCCAGCAGCAGCCCGCTGGCGATCGTCATGCCCGCGATGAGCGCGTTGTTGGTGAACACCTTCGCCGCGAAGTCCTGGGCAGGCGCCTGGCTGTAGTAGTCCTGGAAGTCGTGGTTGACGAGCTGCTCGACCTGGTCCGGCGTGGCGATCTGGCCGCGGGCGTCGGGATGGGTGAGCAGGAAGGCCGTCCAGGCGACGGCGACCAGCAGGAAGAACGCCGTCGTGCCGGCCCACCACCACCGGGCCCGGTACAGCACGGCCGGGAAGTCGACCGTGAGGAAGCGGGCGACGTCGCGCAGGCTGCCCTTGCGGCTGCCCGTCACGGCGCTGCGCCCGCGCGCGACCAGCGACGACAGCCGCCCCACCAGCACCGGGTCGCCACCGCTGCTCTGGATCACCGACAGGTGGGTCGCCGTGCTCTGGTAGAGCGCGACCAGCTCGTCGACCTCGGCGCCTGTCAGCCGGCGCGGCGCGGACGAGCGGCGGATCAGCTGCTCCAGCCGCGCCCACTCCCCGCCGTGCCGGGAGACGAACACGTCGAGGTCCACGACACGGCAGACTAGGTGCTCGGCCGCATCCGGAAGGGGATCGTCAGGTGTCTGCGCTGGTGACCGGCGAGGCCGTCGCGCTCGACCTGCGCGAGGCGGCGCTGCCGTCCCGGATGCTGGCCGCCCTGATCGACGGCGCCGTGCAGCTCGCCGCCCTGCTGGCCCTGCTGCTCCTGGTCGGCTTCGTGGGGATGGCCAACGAGGCGGCCGGCACCGCGGAGGTCCTCGTCATCGTCGTCGGGGTCGGCCTCGGCTATCCCGTGCTGTCGGAGACGCTCTGGCACGGCCGGACGCTCGGGAAGGCCGCCCTCGGGCTCAGGGTGGTCCGCGACGACGCAGGGCCCATCGGCTTCCGGCAGGCCTTCGTGCGCGGGCTGGTCGGCTTCGTCGTCGAGCGGCCAGGCATGACGTTCTACAGCGCCGGCGTCTTCGCGATGCTGCTGAGCAGCAGGGGCAAGCGGCTCGGCGACCTGGCCGCCGGGACGGTGGTCGTGCAGGAGCGGGTGAGCGGCTCCCACACCTTCGTCGCCGTGATGCCGCCGCCGCTGGCGGCGTGGGCCCAGTCGCTCGACCTGTCGCGACTGCCCGACGACCTCGCGCTCTCGGTCCGGGCCTTCCTCGCCCGCGCACCGCGGATGAGCGACGCCGCGCGCGCCGACCTCGGCAGCCGGCTGACGTCCGCGGTCGGGTCGGTCACGGCTCCCCCACCCCCACCGGGCACGCCCGGCTGGGCGTACCTCACCGCCGTGCTCGCCGAGCGACGGCGCCGGGCCGAGCTCGCCGTCGCACCCGTGGCGTCGCACGCCGCCCCACCCCCGCCACCGCTCCCGCCGCCGGCCCCACCGGCCCCACCGGTCGAGGGCGGGTTCCAGCTGCCCGGCTGACGCCTAGGGTGTCCGCCGGAAGCCAGAGAGGGGTACGACGTGCCTGCCCGCCCGCTGTCGCGTGACCGCGTCCTCAAGGCGGCCTTCGCCATCGCCGACAAGCGCGGGCTCGAGGCCGTCACCATGCGCAGCGTCGCGGCCCGGCTCAACGTCGAGGCGATGTCGCTCTACAACCACGTCCCGAGCAAGAAGGCGATGCTCAACGGGCTCGTCGACATGCTCATCCAGGTCGCCGACCTGCCGACCGGCGAGGTCACGGCGGAGGAGTGGGTCAGGGGCTGCGCCCAGGGACTGCGCCTGCTGGCCCAGCAGCACCCCCGGCTGGTGGGGCTGCTCTCCACCCGTCCGGTGCCGCTCGACGACCCCGAGTCGGCCAAGCCGTTCGAGGCCGGGATCGCCGCCTTCACCCGGGCCGGCAGGAGCGTCCCGGAGAGCTTCGCCGCCGTGCAAGCGGTGTCGCTGGCCCTGCTCGCGATGACACAGCTCGAGGCCACGTTCGTGCTCCAGCACGGCGAGGGCGACGGCGACGAGACCGGGATCGCCGCACTGCCCCCCGAGGAGTTCCCGCTGCTGCACGAGGTGCTCGTCGCGCCCGCCGGGCTCGACGAGTTCTGGCAGACCCTCGTGGACGGGCTGGTGCGCGGCCTCACCGCTTGACACGGCTTACGTTGTAAGTCAGACTTACGACGTAAGTAAGGAGGTGGGGTCATGGTGTCCCTGCAGGAGAAGCTCACCGAGCTGGCCACGGAGCTCGCCGTCCCCGGCGTCGTCGCCGGCATCGTGCACGGCGACCGCACCGAGATCGCGGTGCACGGCGTGACCAACCTCGAGCACCCGCTGCCGGTGGACGAGGGCACGCTGTTCCAGTTCGGCTCGACCGGCAAGACCATCACGGCGACCGCCCTGATGATCCTCGCGGAGAAGGGACTCGTGGAACTCGAGGCCCCGGTCCGGACCTACCTCCCCGAGCTCGTCCTCAGTGACGAGGACGTGGCCGCCAAGGTCACCGTCCTGCAGCTGCTCAACCACACCGCCGGGTGGATGGGTGACGTCTTCCTCGACACCGGCGACGGTGACGACGCGCTGGAGAAGTACGTCGCGCACATGGCCACGCTCGCGCAGGTGAACCCCCTCGGCGACAGCGTCTCCTACAACAACGCCTCGCTGTCGCTCGCCGGGCACGTCGTCGCCCGCGTCCACGGCACGACCTACGAGCAGGCGATCCGCGAGCTGGTCCTCGAGCCGCTCGGGCTGAAGCACACCTACGGCTTCGGCAAGGAGATCATGACGATGCGCTTCGCCTCGGGCCACACGCGCCACGAGGACGGCACCCTCACCGTGACCCGGCCGTGGGCGATCCCGCGGTCGGCCACGCCGGCCGGCGGCTGGACCGCCACCGTCGGCGACCAGCTCGAGTGGGCCCGCTTCCACCTCGGGAGGTTCGGTGACGAGGTGCTCAGCGCCGCGGCGCGCAAGCGCATGCAGGAGCCGACGGTGGCCATGCCGGGCTCGGCGCTCGGTGACGCGGTCGGCATCTCGTGGCTGCTCGCGGAGCTCGACGGCGCCCACCTCGTCGGCCACGGCGGGACGACGCACGGCCAGCACTCCGACTTCGTCATGGTCCCGGACCAGGACTTCGCGTTCGTCTGCATGACCAACAGCGGCCCCAACGGCGCGGAGCTGCACGGCAAGCTGCGCGCCTGGGCGCTCGAGGCCGCGCTCGGTCTCACGACCGCCGAGCCGGAGCTCGCCGACGTCACGGACGAGGACCTCGCCTGCTACGCCGGCACCTACGTGACCTCAGCCGCGACCGTCGACATCGCGGTGGCGGGCGGGCAGCTGCTGGCCAGGTCCACCATCACCGACCCGGCCCTCATCACCGAGGGCGAGTCGGCCGAGCAACCGGCGGTCCCGCTGGCCATCGTCGTCGGTGACGGGGACAAGTACGTCGTCCCCGACGGCGACGGCAAGGGGATGAAGGGCTACTTCAGCCGCGGTGCGGACGGCAGCGTCAACGGATTCCACTTCGGTGGCCGCTACATGGCCCGGCAGGCCTGACGTGCTCCGTCTCGGGATCCAGGTGATCACGGCGAAGGAGCTGGAGCACGCGGCGCGCCGCGGCCGGCGCCTGCACGGCCTGTTCGTCGGCTGGGTCCACCTGTCGCGGCGGGTGTCCCCCGAGCTGCGCGACCGGGCCCTCGGCCGGGTCGTGGTCGTCGGACCCCGCACCGGCTTCCGGCGCTGACCTCAGGCGCTCGCGACGTCGTGCGCCGTGGAGTACTTCACGCAGGTGCAGCTCTGCACCCAGGTGAGGTCCCACGCGCGCACGGCGTCGTCGTGCTGCTGGGGTGAGAGCAGCGTCGGGCCGACCACCGGTGAGGTGTAGGACCGCCCGACCCGACCCACTCCGGCCAGCAGACCGGCCGGGGTCAGCGACGGCGCGAGCCGCATCGCCTTCTGGAACAGGAACATCCCGTCGCAGTCGTAGAGCGCGATGGTGGCGGCGTTGGTGCTCGTGTAGGTCTGGCCGGTGCGCCGCTTCATGATGTCGAGGCAGCGCTTGGTCTCGCTGTTCGCGTAGGCGTTGCCCGCGGCTGCCGGGAGGTCCAAGGTCGGCAGCCAGCCGTTGCCGGCCATGCCGTTGACCTGCTGGTCGTTGACCAACCCGGCGTCGTGGATGACCTGGACGCCCGCCCCGGAGCTCACGCCGAGCCGCGGGTAGTAGTGCTGGGTCTGGGCGTTGCTGCCGAAGAACTCGAGGATCAGACCGCTCGCGTCGCCGAGCACGAGGTGCGTCACGCCGTCCTGCTGCAGCCGCAGCGTGGCGCTCTTGATCTGCGCCGCGGTGGGCGCCGTGTCGGACTGCTGCTGGCCGCGGTGCACCTCGATGACGTCCACGGCGGCTGCCGGGTGCCCGGCCCGGGCCAGCGCCGGCAGCAGCACCCTGTGCAGGGCGCGGTCGAAGCTCGGGGTGTCGTAGGTGAGGACCCCCACCTTGACCTCCGACGTGCCCGGTCGCCCGGTCAGGGTGTCCCAGCTGGTGAAGTACCTCTGCCGGACGAGCGAGGACACCTGGTCGGCGAAGATGCGGTCCGTGGACAGCGTGCTGAGCAGGATCTCGTTGCTGTACTGACGCAGGAAGGCGGCGTCCGCGTCCGCGATCACGCCGCCCTTCACGTAGACGACGCCGGCCTTCTTCAGGCAGCTGACCAGCTCGTCGCTGAGGCTGCTGCTGAAGACCGCCAGGACCCGGTGGTCGACCGTCCAGTCCTGGCAGGCCTCGCTGTCCTGGGACGCGCCGGTCTGGGTCGAGGTGAGCTGGTAGGGGTGGAAGACCGGCACGATGCGCCGGCCGGCCACGCCGCCATGGGCGTTGACCTCCTCGACCAGGGCCAAGCTGTTGGCCTTCTCGTCGCCCTGGGTGATGCCCGACGCGCCGATGGCGGCGTTCGCCGCGTCACCGTCGGAGGAGTAGCCGAAGCCGAGGCTGATCGTCGTGGCGGTCACGCCGAGGCCGGTCGCGGCCTGCGTCGCGAGCGGGGCGCTGCTCGGGACCGCTCCCGAGGTGCCGCCGGGCGCCACCGGCGCCGCCGGGGTGCGGCCCGACGTCCCACCGCCCGCGCTCCCCCCGCTGGTCGGGGAGCCACCGCTCGTGGTCGTGCCCGCTGCCTGGCTCCGGGGCTCTCCGAGGCCGGCGTCCGATCCCGAGAACCCGTCCCCCGCGGCGGCCGAGGAGCTGACCTGGACGGTGCTGCCGCACCCGGTCAGTGCGAGCCCGGCGAGCACGGCAGCGACGAGGTGCCTGTTCATGTCCGTATTGTCCGTCTTCCTGAAGGGCCGCCGGTTGGGCGGGGACGCACAACCGGCGCGCCGGTCGTGGTGCGCTACGACGACGTCCGAGGCCGCAGGGTCGCCCACCGCTCGATCCAGGCGCGGTACATCGCGACGACGTCGGCGTCGATCCGCAGGTCGTTGTGGTACCGGTACGGGTACTGCACGTTGACCGCCCCCGCCAGCGCCGGCGACTGGGCGTAGGTCGGACCGACGTAGGCAGGGTCGCCGGCACCGGTGCCGTCGTAGACGGTCATCCACCTGGCCGGGCCGTAGGTCTGGCCGGCAGCGTTGAGCCGGGCCAGCCACGGCGTACCGGCGGCGATCTCGTCGCACGACACGACGCTGCTCTCCGAGCCCGGCGGGCAGAAGGTCGTGCCCTGGTTGGGCCCGGCGATGCCGACGAAGGCGACCAGGTCGCGCCGCAGGGCCCGGTGGACGCGCAGCGTCTCGCGGGCCAGCGTCACCCCGAGCGAGTGGGTGACCAGCACGAAGCGGCGCGACCCCGTGTAGGCCTGCACCACGCGGATGAACCGGTAGAGGTCGGGGACGTTGACCTCGTCGTTGGTGATGTAGGTCGTGTGGTCGTCGCCCTGGGCGGCGTGCTCGGAGTCGCGCTCGGGGTTGGTCCTGCTCAGCGCGGTGCCGTTCGCGCCGCCGAGGCCGCCGTAGGACAGGCCCCAGAGCTCCTGCCGGGTCCAGCCGGCCCGCAGGAAGTCCTCGCGGACCGGGTACCAGTCGGCGGCGTCGACGTTGTTGCCGTGGACGAAGATGACGGGCACGTGCTTCAGCGGGTAGCCGCGCCGGATACCGCCGAAGCCGCCCACCTTCCAGTGCCACTCGCTGTCGAGGATCACGGGCACGTCGCGGGCGAACTTCCACGCGGCCGGGCCCTGCGGTCGCCGGCGTTGCGGCTCGGCGGAGGCGGAGGGTGCGAGGAGCAGGACGACGAGCAGGACCACGAGCCTCTTCACGGGAGCACCATGTCGGCGAGCTGGGAACGCAGGGCCTTCTTGTCGTACTTGCCGACGCTGGTCTTCGCGACCTCGTCGACGACCACGAGCGCGTCGGGCAGCCACCACCTCGCGACCCGGCCCTCGAGGAACGCGCGCAGCTCCTCGAGCGTCACCGGCGCCGCGACGGCGGCGACGACCACCGGGCGCTCGTCCCACTTCGCCGAGGGGACGCCTACGACGGCGGCCTCGCGGATCGCCGGGTGCGCCAGGCAGGCCCCCTCGAGCTCCACGCTGGAGATCCACTCGCCGCCGGACTTCACGAGGTCCTTGGAGCGGTCGACGATCGTGAAGTACCCGTCGGGCTCCATCCGGGCCATGTCACCGGTGCGCAGCCACCCGTCGTGGAACCGCTCCGGGGCCCCGCCCCAGTAGTCGGTGGCGACCCACGGCCCGCGGCACTCGAGCTCGCCGACCGACGTGCCGTCCCAGGGCAGCTCTTCGCCTGCGCCGTCGACGATCCGCGCCTCCAGGCCCGCGAAGACGGTGCCGGTCCTCACGCGCACGTCGCGCAGCTCCTCGTCCGTCAGCCCCTGGTGGCGACGGCGCGGCCGCGAGGTGCAGGCGACCGGCGACGTCTCCGTCATCCCCCAGATCTGCAGGATCGTGATGCCGAGGGCGTCGTAGGCCTCCATGAGCGCCCGCGGGGTCGCGGAGCCGCCGATGCCGATGGTCCGCAGTGTGGGCAGGTCGCCGGCGAGGGGCAGCAGACCGGTCCAGATCGTCGGGACGCCCGCTGCCCAGGTCACCTCCTCCTCGCGGATGACCCGCGCGAGGTTCCCCGGTGAGGTGTCGGACCCGACGAGGACCAGCTCGGCGCCGGTGAGCGGAGCTGCGTAGGGCAGGCCCCAGCCGCAGGCGTGGAAGAGGGGTACGACGGGCAGCACCCGCTCCTGCTCGGACAGCGCCAGCGCGTCGACCATGCAGGCCGCCATGGCGTGCAGGAAGGTCGAGCGGTGCGTGTAGACGACGGCCTTCGGCAGGCCGGTCGTGCCGCTCGTGTGGCACATCCCCGCGGGCATGTCCTCGGTGAGCTCCGGCAGCTCCGTGCAGGGCGCGGCGCCCGCGACGAGCCGGTCGACCTCCTCGCCGAGGGTCAGGACCTTGCGGACCGACGGCAGGGTGAGGGTGCCGAGCCGGGGCGCGAGGTCCTCGTCGGCGAACAGCAGGATGTCCCCGGCGTCGGTGACGACGTGCTCGAGCTGGTCGTCGTGCAACCGGATGTTGACCATGTGCAGCACGGCGCCCACGAGCGGCACCGCGTAGTAGAGCTCGACGTGCCGACTGGTGTTGTGGGCGAAGGAGCCGACCCGGTCACCGGGCTGCACGCCGAGGTCCTGCAGCACGGTCGCGAGCCGCAGCACCCTGTCGGCGAGCTCCCGGTAGGTCGTGCGGGTCGTCCCCTGGGGCAGGGCGTCCACCACGGCGTTGGCACCGTGCACGGTGCGCATCCGGTCGAAGACCGTGCGCACCGTCAGCGGCTGCTGGCCCATGAAGCTCACGCGTCCTCCTCCTGCGGCAGGCCGAGCCCGAGGACGAGCAGGGTGGCGTCCCTGGGCACGCGAGGGTCGAGGCCGGTGAGGTCGCGGACCCGGCCGAGCCGGTAGCCCACGGTGTTGGCGTGCACCACCTCGCGGCGCGCGGTCTCGGGGACCGAGCCGGTCTCGAGGTAGACCCGCAGGGTCCCGAGGACCGCACCACTCGGGTCGCGCCGCGCCAGCAGGTCGACGACGCGCCGGCGCAGGGCACCGGCGACCCGCGCGTTGCCGAGGAGCAGCTGCTCGACGAGCAGGTCGTCCGGACCCAGCACGCCCTCGGTGTGGCCCTCCGCCAGGGCCGTGAGCAGCAGTCGCTCGACGTGCTGGACCTCCTCGAGCAGCGCGGTCCCGCAGGCCGCCGGACGGCCCGCGCACACCAGCACGCCCGGCCGGGAGCGAGGCGTCTCGAGGCGCTGCGGCACGAGCAGCAGCACCCGGTCGCCACGGTGGCCGCCGAGGGTCCCGACGGCGTGCTCCTGCAGCAGCGCGTCGATGCCGACGCCCGGGCCGTGCACGAGCACGGGGACGTAGGAGCCGGCGAGCACGGTCGAGAACCGCAGGCTCACGGCGGCGACCTCGGCGGCGTCGTCGGCCGAGAGCAGCGCCTCCACGAGCTCGCGCCGGCGGGCGTCGACGTGCCGCAGCCGCTCGTGGGACGCGGCGACGTAGGCCTGCGCCAGGGCCGAGGAGCTGCGGTCGACGATGTCCATCCACCGCGTGCCGAGCTCGGCCAGCAGAGCCGTCTCCCCCTCGGGGACGGCCGCGACCATCGCGGTCCACGCCTCCCGGCCGGCGATCCGGTACGCGTGCAGCACCGACTCCAGCGGCATCCCCATGACGAGTCGCTGGCGACCGGACTCGGCGAAGATCTCGAGCTCGCGCGGCGTGAGCTGCCGGGACTCCACGACGCAGGCGAGGAAGGTCGTGACGAGCCGGCGCGACACCGGCAGCACCTCGCGGTCGAGCTCGCCGTCGGTGAGGGCGGCGTACTCCGGGATCTCCTGCCGGTAGCTCGCGCCCATCCGGGCGACCACGGCGTCGAGGTCGGCGAGCACCCGCTCGGCGAGCGCGCCGACGCCGTCGGCGCGGACAGCCCGCAGCGCGCCCATCCGGGTCAGCGCTTCCTCGCGTCGAGCGCAGAGCCCGTCGCGCCGGCCAGGACGCGCCCGATGCCCAGGTGCGTCGCCAGGGTGTCGTTGTCCAGCTCGGCGACCGGCGCGGCATGCACGACGGTGCCCGTCTGGAGCAGGTGCGCGGTGTCCACGAGGGACAGGCCGAAGGCGACGTTCTGCTCGACGAGCACCATCGTCACGCCGCTGTCCTTGACGACCTGCAGGATCTCGCGGAGGTCGCCCTGCAGCTTCGGGCTGAGCCCGGCGCTCGGCTCGTCGACCAGGATGAGCCGCGGCTCGTTGACGAGGGCGCGGGCGACCGACAGCGAGGCCTGCTGACCACCGGACATCGTCCCTGCCCGCTGGGTGCGGCGCTCCCGGAGGACCGGGAAGCGGTCGTAGACGCCGTCGAGGACGCTCGCGTACCGCCCGCGCTGCCGGCGGCGGAGGGTGTAGGCCCCGAGCCGGAGGTTCTCCTCGACCGTGAGGTTGGCGAACACCTGCCGGCCCTGCGGCACGTGGCCCATGCCCATCTCGACGCGGGTCTCCGCGTCGACGGTGGTGATGTCGACGCCGTCGAAGACGATCGACCCGGACCGGGCGGGCACGATGCCGGCGATCGTCTTCATCGTCACCGACTTGCCGGCGCCGTTGAGGCCGAAGACCCCCGCGATCTCGCCGGGCGACACGGACAGCGTGATGCCGTGCAGGACCGTGACCGCACCGAAGCCGGCAGTGACGTCGGTGAGCTCGAGCAGCGGCGTGCTGGTCATGCCACGACCTCCCCGAGGTACGCGCGGACCACGTCAGGTCGCTGGACCACCTCGACCGGCTCGCCGTTGGCGATGACGCGGCCGGCATCCATCACGTACAGCTCGTCCGCGGTGCCGAGGACGAGCGGGACGTTGTGCTCGATGAGGAGCACGGTGCGGCCGAGCTTGTCGCGGACGTCGAGGAGGGTCGCCGCCAGGTCCTCCGAGGCGGCCGGGCTCATCCCGGCGCTGGGCTCGTCGAGCATGAGCAGCTCGGGGCTCGTCACCAGGGCGCAGCCGATCTCGACGATGCGCTGCTGGCCGTGGCTGAGCCGGCCGACGGGGGTGTCGCGGAAGCGCTCGAACCCGAGCCCGTCGAGCGTCTGGTCGGCCCGGGCGCGCAGCTCCCGCTCCCAGCGCCGCGCGCCGATCGTGGTCAGCGACGCGAGGACGCCGTAGGGCGCGGCGAGGTGCTGCGCGATGAGCAGGTTCTCGTAGACCGACTGGTCCTTCGCGAGGCCGATGAGCTGGAAGGTGCGGCCCATCCCGCGTGCCGCCCGGGCGTGCGGGGGCAGGGCGGACACGTCCTCGCCGAGGAAGCGCACCGTGCCGCGGTCGGGCGACAGCGCACCGGAGACGGCGTTGAACAGCGTGGTCTTCCCCGCGCCGTTCGGGCCCATCAGGGCCACGATCGTCCCGCGGTCGACCCGCAGCGCCGCGCCGTCGACGGCCTGCAGGCCGCCGAACCGGACGCTGATGCCGGTCGCCTCCAGCACCGGGGTGCCCGCCGGGGTACGACGGGGGACGGGCATGCCCGCCGGCCGGCCGAGGTCGGGCAGGTGCGGCCGGGTGGGCGGCAGCGGCGGCTCGCCACCCCGTCGCTGCCGGCGGTGCTCGGCGGCGTCCTTGAGGGCGCCCGCGAACCCGCGCGGCTGGAAAGCGACCGTCAGCAGCAGCAGGCCGCCGTTGACGACCTGGTCCCAGCCGCGGATGCCCTCGCCGAAGACCCAGACGAGCATCGGCGGGTAGACCGCGGTGAGCATCGCGGCTGCGACGATCCCGGTCCGGCTGCCGAGCCCGCCGAGGACGACGACGACGAGCAGCGCCAGCGAGCTGCCGTAGTCGAAGGTGCCGCTGGTGACGGTCCCGTTGGCGGTGCCCGCCAGGCAGCCGGCGACGCCGGCCACGGCGCCGGACAGGGTGAAGGCGGTCAGCTTGTAGCGGGCCACGTCGACGCCGAAGGACGCGGCCACCGCCTCGTCGGCCTTGAGGACGCGGAAGGCGCGGCCGAGCCGGCTGCGCACCAGGTTCACGTCGACCTGCAGCAGCAGGACCAGCAGCACCAGGCCGATGGCGAGGGCGTCGACGGCGGTCCCGAGGGGGTGGGCGCCGAGGTAGGGCGGCGGGATCACCTTGCCGGCCGAGCCGCCACCGATCCGGGTCACCCGGAACAGCGACTCCGAGGCGGCGTAGGCCACCGCGATCGTCACCACCGCGAGGTAGAGGCCGCGCAGTCGCAGGGCCGGCAGGCCGACCAGGAAGGCGATGACGCCACCCGCAGCTGCCGACGCGACCAGGCCGGCCAGCCACGGCAGCCGCAGGTCGTGGACGCCGGTCACGAGCCCCGTGGTGAACGCGCCGACGCCGACGAAGGCGTACTGCCCGAGGGAGATCTGCCCGGCGTAGCCGAGCAGCACGTTGAGCGACAGGCCGGCGATGGCGAGGACGCACGCCTTCGCGAGCAGCAGTGCGTGCGGCTCGTTGAGCAGCACGCTCCGGGCGGCGAGTCCGGGTACGACCGCCGCGAGCAGCAGCGCCACGGGAAGGACGGGGACGCGGATCCGGTCGACCCGGTTCAGCGGCAGGGTCACGGCGGTCATGCCCTGACCTCCGCGACGAGCACCCGGCGCAGCTGCGGTGCGTACGCCCGCCCGAGCAGGGCGACGAGCAGCAGCACCAGGGTCACGTCGAAGTCGAGCCCGCCCAGCGGCAGGTCCTTGAGGTACCGCAGCGCGAACGCCTGCGCGAGCCCCAGGACGGTGGCCCCCCACACGGCGCCGGGCAGGCTGTCGAGGCCACCGATCACCGCGGCAGCGAGGCCACCGAGGTAGAGGCGGCTCGCGTAGCCGGGGGTGATGACCCCGACCGTCGGCTCCACCAGCAGCGCGGCGACGGCGGCGAGGGCGAACGACGCCGCCCACAGGGTCATGCGGATCCGGGAGACCCGGACGCCGACCAGCCGGGTCGCCGACGCGTCGTCAGCGGCGGCGAGGATGGCGAGCCCGAAGTCGGTGCGGCGCAGGAACGCCTGCAGCCCGAAGCCGAGCAGCGCCGCCGCGACGATGGCGGCGATCTGGATGGGGCTGACGATCAGGCCGTCGACGTCCAGACCGCCGGTCACCGGCGGCTTCAGGGTCTTCGGGTTGTTGCCGTACTTGTTGAGCTCGACGGCGAGGATCGTGGCCGCCAGGGCAACCGTGAGGATCGAGGTGACGACCGGGTCGGCGTCGACGGAGCGCCGCACGAGCAGGAACTCGAAGGCCGCGCCGGCGACGGCCGAGACGACCACGGCGACGATCGCGCCGACCCACCACGACCAGCCGTGGTCGGTGACGAGGAACGCGGCGAGGAACAGCGCGGCCGTGCCGATCTCCCCGCCGGCGAAGGTGAGCACCTTGGTGCCGCGGTAGACGAGCACGACGCCGAGGGCGAAGAGGGCGTAGATGCCGGCCGAGATGAGGCCGAGCGCGATGACCTGGATCACGGGCCCACGCACTTGCGGGTCTCGCGCCAGTTCACCTTGCCGGACGGCGATCGGTAGGTCTGCATGAACGTGAGGTACTGGGCGCCGTGGTGGTGGTCGCCGTGCACGAAGTCGATCGTGCAGGCCGACGCGATCGGCACCTTGTCGTAGTGCTGCAGCACCTCCACGAAGCGGTTGCGGGTGCAGTCCTTGCCGCACTCGAGCAGCTGGCGGTACAGCGCCTTCTGCCCCACCCAGTTGAGGAAGAGCAGGTCACCGGCGACACCGGTCAGGTCGGGGCCGTCCGGCTGCGGGTCGTACTTGGCGTACTGCGCCTCGAACTCCTTCATGTCCTCGGCGTAGCTGGCGAAGCTGCCGGCGTAGTCGCGGTAGCTGTAGGCCGGGTACATCGCGACCCCGTCCATCGGGGGGCTCATCGCGTTGTCGCCGAGCGTCTGGCTGGTGAGGTTGAAGGGGAAGACCAGCAGGTTGGGCGACCAGGCCTGCGACTTCATCTGCGTGACGACCTCGGTCGTCTCCACGGCGTTCAGCCAGATCCAGACGACCTGCGCCCCGGCGTTGCGGAGGTTGGTGATCTGGCTGGTGTAGTTGCCGGCGCTGGCCGCGGCCTTCTCCTGGTCGACGACGTCGAGGCCGCGGGCCTTGGCCAGCTTCAGGAACGCCTGCACGCCCGGTTCCCAGTCGGCGCTGTCGCGCTTGAGGATGCCGATCTTCTTGCCCTTGTACTTGCTCAGCGCGAGCTGCGCGAAGGCCTCGCCGGTGCGCTCCACGGTCGGCAGCTCGCTGAAGGAGTACTGCAGCCCTTGCGACCCCTTGATGGTGGCGGTGTGGTGCAGGTAGAGGGTGTGGGTCTTCTCCGCGTCGTTGCGCACGGTCGGGATCTGGTCGAACCCGATGCCCCCGAGCATCATGAAGACCTTCTTCGCGATGCAGGTCGTCGCGGCGGTGTGCGCGTCGGCGGCCGTGTAGTTGTCGTTCTCGTAGCTCACGTTGACCTTGCGGCCGAACACCCCGCCCTTCTCCTTGTTGATCGCGGTCCAGAAGACGTTGAGGTCCTGGACGCGGGTCTTGAACGCGGGGGCGTAGGTGAGGGCGGCGTGGGCGCAGATGCTGATGGAGCTGGAGCTCAGCCCGATGCGGTCCTCGGCCGGTGTGAACAGGTGCACCGAGCTGGTGTCCACCGGCTGGGGCGCGCCCGTGGTGGCCCCGCCACCCGGTCCGGAGCCCCCGCTGCTCGTCGTACCGCCGGTGCCCGTGGTGCCGGACGTGGGTCGGGTGCCACCGGAGCCGCTGGTGCCGGAGGTCCCGGGGGTGGTGACCCCGGTGCTGCTCCCGGCGGCTGCCCCACCCGTGCTGCCTGCGGCGGAGCCGACGACCGGCTGTCGCGGGCTGTCGAGGGCACCGGGAGCGGCAGGGGCGGAGGAGCAGGCGGTGACCGCGAGCCCGACGAGCCCGAGGGTCGCCAGCAGCCGGCGGTGCGGTGTCACAGGGGGCATGGCTGTGAAGTACGCCACAGGAGCGCGGGATCCTGCACAGCGAGTTCGTGAATCTCACAAGGAGTTCTTGTGAGATCCACAACGGGGCGGGAGTCGGTAGCGTCTGACGCGTGCTGACGAGGCGCCCGGAGTGGCAGTTCTTCCGCTCGCTGTGGCACGCCGACCGGCCGCTCGCCGCCGCCTGGTGGCTGCTGCTGCTCGCACGGGGCCTGCTGCCGATCGCCCTCGCCGTCGCCACCGGGCGCGTCGTCGACGACATCAGCGACGGCCGGCCGCTGACCGCCTCGCTGGTCGTCGTCGGTGCGCTGTTCGTCGTGCTGCAGGTCGCCGCGCCGCTGCACTCGGGCGTGGCGGCGAACCTCGGCAACCGCGAGGCCGCGTGGCTCTACGACCAGCTCACCGACGCGTGCGTCACGCCGCCCGGCATCGGCCACCTCGAGGACCCGGAGCTGGCCGACGACCTCACCGTGGCCCGCGAGTTCGACCTGGGGCACACCGGTCCGCCGATGAGCTTCAACGTCGACTTCATCGCCCAGTCCATGGTGACGCTGGTCGCCGGGCTGGCCGCCGCCCTCGCGCTGGGCTGGTACGTCTGGTGGGGGCCGCTCGTCGTCGGCGGCGCGTGGGTCTCGACGCACTACCTGCTGCGCGAGAGCGGCGTGTGGAAGGACCGCAACACCGCCGAGGTGCGCAGCGCGCAGCGCGACGCCGACTACGCCTACCGGATGGCCGTCGAACCACCGGCCGCCAAGGAGCTGCGGCTGTTCGGCCTGGCACCGTGGACGATCGACCGGTTCACCGAGCGCCGCCGCCGCCTCTACGACCTGCAGACCGAGGCCACCCGGCTGCGCGAGCGCTCGGTGCTGGTGGCGCTCCTCGTGGTCGGCGGTGCCAACGCGGTCTTCTTCTGGGCGCTGTCCCGCCGTGACGGCGGCCTGGGGAGCACGGTGGTCGCCGCCCAGCTCGCCGCGCAGGCCGGCGCGATCGCCTTCGGCGGCCTGAACTGGACCATGGACGCATGCGCCTCCGCGGTGCGGGCCGTGCTGCGGATGCGGTCGGCGATGGCCCCGCGCGGCGCGCTCTCGCCGGGTACGACGGACGCGACCGACCTCGAGGTCGAGCTCTCGCTCGAGGGCGTGTGCTTCGCCTACCCGCGCACCGACCGCGCGGTCTTCGCCGGCCTCGACCTGCACGTCCCGGCGGGCACGTCGCTGGCGATCGTCGGGCAGAACGGCGCGGGCAAGACGACCCTCGCGAAGCTGCTGTGCCGGCTCTACGACCCGAGCGAGGGCGTCGTGCGCGTCGGCGGGGTCGACCTGCGCTCGCTCGACATCGACTCCTGGCGGCAGCGCGTCACCGCGGTGTTCCAGGACTTCGTCCGCTTCGAGCTGTCGCTGCGCGACAACGTCGACCCGGGGCACGTCGCCACCGACGAGCAGGTGCTCGCCGCGCTGCACGACGCCGGCGCCGACGGCCTGGCGGAGCTCGACCAGAAGCTGTCGAAGGCCTACGCCGGCGGCACCGACCTCTCCGGCGGCCAGTGGCAGCGGGTCGCCCTCGCACGCGCCCTCTGCGCCGTGCGGGCCGGTGCCGGTCTCGTGCTGCTCGACGAGCCGACCGCGCAGCTCGACGTCCGTGGGGAAGCGGAGATCTTCGGCCGGGTGCTCGAGGCCACCCGCGGCGTCACCACGATCCTCGTCTCGCACCGGTTCTCCACCGTCCGGCAGGCCGACCGGATCTGCGTCCTCGAGCACGGTCGCGTGATCGAGCTCGGCAGCCACGAGGAGCTGATGGCCCTGGGCGGCAGGTACCGCACCATGTTCGACCTGCAGGCGTCGCGCTTCTTCGAGGAGTCCTCCGAGGAGGAGGGAGTCGTGCATGCCCTTTGACATGGCCCCCGACGCCGAGCTGCCGCCCGCCGTCCCGTCGATGGTGCGGCTGGTCCGCCTCGGCTGGGTGAACGAGCGACGACTGCTGCTCGTCGCGACCTCGCTTGCCTTCGCCGCCTCGCTGCCGGACGCGCTGATCGCCCTGTGGCTGAAGCTGATCGGTGACGCCGCCCAGCACCACGACCGCACCCAGCTGCTCCTCGCCGGCCTCGCGCTCGGCTTCTCGACGACGGGCACCTGGTTGCTGCGCACCGTGGCGGACCGCGCCCAGCGCCGCTTCCGGGACCGCATCGCCATCGCCCTGGAGTCGCACGTCGCCCGGCTGCAGGCCTCGGTCGCGACCATCGCCCACCAGGAGCGGCCGGGGCTGCTGGACCGGCTCGCCGTGCTGCGCAACCAGACCTTCGTCCTCGACCACCTGTACATGTCGCTGCTGTCGACCCTGGGCTGGGTCGTGCGGCTGGGCGCCACGGGCGCGCTGCTCGCCTCGGTGCACCCGGCGCTGCTGCTGCTGCCGCTCGCCGCGCTGCCGACGGTGCTGTCCTCGACCTGGCGTCCTGCCGTCGAGCGCGCCACCGAGGAGCGGGCGGCTCCCGACCAGCGGATGGCCGCGCACCTGTTCCAGACCGCGACGACCGCCGCGGCGGGCAAGGAGGTGCGGGTCACCGGCATCGGACCGGCGCTCGCGCGCGACCGCCGCGCGGCCTGGGAGCGCTGGTACGCCCCCGTCTCCCGCGCGCGCTGGACCAGCGCGGCCGTCGACGTCGCGGGGTGGGCGGTCTTCGGGATCGCCTACGCGCTCGCCGTCGCCTGGGTCGCCTCGGGGCTGCACCGGTCGGCCGGCGACGTGCTCCTGGTGCTCGCCGCAGGCGGCCGGCTCTCGGCGTACGTCGCCTCTACGGTGAGCGAGATCGGCTTCCTGCGCGGCATCTGGATGGACGGGTCCCGTCGCCTGGTGTGGCTGGAGAGGTACGCGGCCGGCCTCGTCGAGTCGGCGGACGTCCCCGTGCCGAAGTCGCTGGGCGAGGGCATCCGCCTCACGGGCGTGTCCTTCGCCTACCCGGGCACCTCCCGACTGGTGCTCGAGGACGTCTCCGTGCTGCTGCCAGCCGGTTCGGTGGTCGCGATCGTCGGCGAGAACGGCGCCGGCAAGTCGACGCTCGTGAAGCTGCTCACCAAGATGTACGAGCCGACCTCCGGGACCATCACCGTCGACGGGGAGCCGTTGGCGCGGATGTCGCCGGACGCGTGGCGCGCCCGCACGGCCGGGGCCTTCCAGGACTTCGCGCGCTTCGAGTTCGCCGTGCAGCGGTCGGTCGGGCTCGGCGACGTCGACCGGGTCGACTCGCGCGAGGCGGTGACGTCGGCGGTGGCGGCGGCCGGGGCCGCCGACGTGGTGGCGGCGCTGCCCTCGGGGCTGGACACGCAGCTCGGCGCCACCTGGCCCGAGGGCGTGGACCTGTCCGTCGGGCAGTGGCAGAAGGTCGCGCTGGCGCGCGGCTTCGTGCGTGACGAGCCGCTGCTGCTGGTGCTCGACGAGCCGACGTCCGCGCTCGACGCGGAGACCGAGCACGCGCTCTTCGAGCAGTACGCGCAGGCCCGGGGCGCGGGCATCACGCTGCTGGTGTCGCACCGGTTCTCGACGGTGCGGATGGCCGACCTCATCGTCGTGCTCGACGGCGCGCACGTCGCCCAGGTCGGCTCGCACGAGGAGCTGATGGCGCGCGGCGGCCCGTACGCCGAGCTCTACACGATCCAGGCCGCGGCCTACCGCTGAGCTGTCACAGGCCGTCGGCCTGCGTCGTCGGAAGGGCATGGCTCACGTACCTCTCGACCCACATCCCCGCAGCCGTGTCGCACGCGTGCTGCTGTCCTACGCCCGCCGCAGGTACGGCGACCTGCAGCCGGTCGCGGCCGCCGCCAACCACACCGGCGTGCTCGTGGCCAACGGCGTCCTCGAGACCGTCGTCGAGAAGCGCTGGCACGCCCTCGACCCGCACCTGAAGTGGCTGGCGGTGCAGGCCTCCGCGGGCGCCATCGGGTGCAGCTGGTGCACCGACTTCGGCTACTACCTCGGCGTCCAGGAGGGGATCGAGCCGGCGAAGGTCCGCGACGTGCCACGCTGGCGTGACAGCGACGCCTACGACGACAGGGAGCGGCTGGTGCTGGAGTACGCCGAGCGCGCGACCGCCACTCCTGCCGAGGTCGACGACGAGCTGGCCGACCGGCTCGCTGCGGCCTTCTCCGTCGAGGAGCGCGTCGAGCTGGCGGCGTGGGTGGCCCTGGAGTCGTACCGGTCCCGCTTCAACGCCGGGCTCGGTCTGGTGTCGCAGGGGTTCTCCGCGTCCTGCGCGCTGGCATGAGGCTCGAGGACTTCCTGGCAGCCCGGCCGATGCTGTTCGCGCTCGCCTACCGGATGCTGGGCAGCGCGTCCGAGGCGGAGGACGTGCTGCAGGAGGCCTGGCTGCGCGCCGCGCCGGCCGAGGACGTGCGCAACCCCGAGGCCTGGCTGACCACCGTCGTGACCCGGCTGTGCCTGGACGTCCTCGGCTCGGCCCGTGTCCGGCGGGAGGAGTACGTCGGCCCCTGGCTGCCGGAGCCGCTGGTCTCCACCGACGACGGCCCGGAGCAGGCGGCAGAGCTCGCCGACTCGGTGTCGCTGGCGTTCCTCGTGCTGCTCGAGGAGCTGTCACCGCCCGAGCGGGCGGCGTTCCTGCTCCGCGAGGTCTTCGGCTTCGACTACGACCAGGTCGCCACGATGCTCGAGCGGTCCGAGGCGTCCTGTCGCCAGCTGGTGTCGCGTGCCCACAAGCACGTCGCCGAACGGCGCACGCGGTTCACCGCGGACCGCGAGCGCGCCCAGCAGCTGTCGCTCACGTTCCTGTCCGCCTGCCAGACAGGCGATCTGAGCGTCGTCACCTCGATGCTCGCCCAGGACGCGGTGCTGGTCAGTGACGGCGGCGGCAAGGTCTCCGCGGCTCGCCGCCCCATCAACGGGCCCGACAAGATCGGCCGGTTCCTCATCGGTGTGCTGCACAAGCCGGGACCGCACATCGACTACCTGCCGGCGACGGTCAACGGCGAGCCCGGCGTCCTCGGCCTCGTCGACGGCGCGGTCATCACCGCCGTCGCCGTCGAGACGGCAGGCGACCTCATCACCGGGATCCGCATCGTCAGCAACCCCGACAAGCTGCACCACCTGCAGGCGAGCCTCAGGCGGTAGTCGCGTCCGTGCGGTCGACGGCCGGTTCCTCCAGCCGCGCCGGTGCGGGCGCCCTGGCCAGCAGCACGCCCGCCACAAGCAGCCAGATCGGCCCGACGAAGAACCCGAGGAAGCCGCCCGGTCCGGCCAGGGACACCACACCGGTCACGACGGCGACCCAGCCCATCCAGCGCGGGAGCAACCCCGTCCCGAGGACCGTCATCCCCGCGCCGATCATGGTCACGGCGACACCCGCGATGAACGGGAGCCACGTGTCGTTGCTCAGCACGTTCATCGTCTGCGCGACCTGCGCCTGTCCGTGGTCGGAAGCCGTCATGAGGGTGAGCGACAGGCTGGCGCCGATGAGCATGCCCGACGCCCACAGCACGGCGCCCGCCAGCATCACGGTCGGTCCGGGACCCGGCACCAGGTGGCGGTCGCGCACCATGGTGCGGATGTGGCTGGCGAACAGCACCAGCAGCGCTGCCAGCAGCGGCGCCAGGAAGGTGGACGTCAGCGTGCGCCCCTGATGGGCGTTGTAGTAGTCGAGCACTTCCTGGGCGGACGCCTTCTCTCCCGGCGTGTTGCCCGAGCCGCAGCACCCGGTCCCGTGCGAAGCGGGCAGGCCCCTTGCGGTCCATCGAGGGTCCGGTCAGCAGTCCGGCGACCAGGAACAGCAGCGGGATGACGAGCAGCGAGAAGGGCCCGACCACAGCCATCAGCACGACGACGGTGACCGTGGAGAGCGTGACCTCGCGTGCGTCACCGTAGGACCACCACCCGAGGTCGCTGTACCCCAGCACCCCGTGCACCGCGATGATCCCGGCGATCATCGCGATCTTGAGGTGGTCGAGGTACGGCAGCCGGGGCACCTCCCCGGTCGCCGCGGTCGCGGGCCGCTGCGGGGCGGTGCGCAGGCCGGCTGCCATGGCCCCAGCCTGGTGCGGGCCCTCGGCGGAGCGGTAGAGCCGGAAGACCCCGAACGGCTCCGCGCGCCCTGGGGGAGGCTGGGGGCATGCCACGCACCGCCACCTCCGACCGCGTCAGCCGCGAGGAGCTCCTCGCCTTCCTGCGCCCGCGCCACCACGCGCTGCTCGTCACGCACCGGCGGGACGGCGCCCCGCAGCTGTCCCCGGTGTCTGCGGGCATCGACCCGGAGGGGCGCGTCGTCGTCTCGACGTACCCGCAGCGCGCCAAGACCAGCAACGCCCGACGGGACCCGCGGGTGTCGCTGTGCTTCCTGTCCGACGACTGGGACGGCGCCTGGGTGCAGGTCGACGGGACGGCCGAGGTGCTGGACCTGCCCGAGGCGCTCGAGCCGCTGGTGGACTACTACCGGAGCATCGCCGGCGAGCACCCCGACTGGGACGACTACCGCACCGCGATGGTGCGGCAGGGCAAGTCGCTGCTCCGGGTCAGCATCGAGCGGTGGGGGCCGGTGGCGACGGGCGGCTTCCCGCCCGAGCTCGCGCCCTGAGGGCTACTCCGAGGCGAGCCGTGCGGGCACCACTTCCGGGACGCGTGTCTTGCGCGGCTTGATGAGCTTGTCGAGGAAGCCGTACTGGCCGGCGTCGCTGAAGTCCTCACGGAGGGCGTCCAGCACGAGCAGCCGGGTGGCCTGCTCCTCGCGCACGGCGTTCAGCGCCGTGACCAGCTCGTCGATCTGCTCGGACAGGGCGCTGACGGCCAGCACCTCGACCTTGACGGAGTCCAGGTAGGAGCGCAGGCCGCCGGCGAGGTCGATGGAGCCGGCAGCGGGTGCGTCGACGGGGGGCACCGCGACGGTGCGGGCGGCAGGAGCAGCCTTGGCCGCCGTGCGGGCGGGCTGGGTCCGGCTCGTGGCCTTGGCACGACGGGCAGCGGGCGCCTTCGCCGTGGTCTTGCGGCCGGGGCGCTTGGTGGCGGCTGTGGCCATGGGTGTCGGTCCTCTCAGGGGGGATGGCTGTCGCGCTCATTCAACTCCTACGACGTCCGGCACCGCGGTTGAGGCAGCCCGAGTCAGGTCCTGCGGCACTGTCCGACAGGCCGGGACACGCACCGACCACGTGGCCGGCTGACGCAACTGCAACGGCCACAGGCGGGGAGCTGACGGCCGCGAGCCTGCAGACCCGCAACGAGGGAGTGCAGGCGCTCGGGCTGTTGCAGTTGCGTCAGGGGCGCTGCTGCTTCGGAGGCAGGGTGCGGGCGAAGGTGACGCCGCGCCGGACCCAGGTGGTCAGCTCTCGCTTCGTGGCGACGGCGCTCGTCGGGACGCGCAGCCAGCCGGCCATCTCCCTCCCCCGCATCACCATCGGCTCGACGTCGTCGTGCGCCGTGACGAGCCGGTCGGTCTCGGCCGGGTCGACGCGGACGAGGACACCGCCCTGACCGCTGGCGGCGACGGCCAGGTGGCCGCCGAGGAGGAAGGCGAGCCCGCCGAACATCTTCTTCTCCGTCAAGCCGGGCTCACCCCCGACGAGCTCGCGGATGCGGTCGGCGAGGTCCTCGTCGTAGGCCATGGCGGAGAGGCTACGACCGCGACTCGGCCTAGCCCTGCGCAGCCAGCAGCAGCGCGGCGAGCGGCTCGAGGGCGGTCACCAGCTCGTCGAGCTCCTGCGGCGCGAGGCTCTCGTACGGCTTCGCCGCGAGCTCGTCGGTGCGGTCCTCGACCCGCTGCTTCACGACGCGCCCCGCGTCGCTGAGCCAGCCGTCCGCCCCGATGAGGCCGCGCCGGCGCATCCCGTCGATCACCTCTGCGAGCTGCTCTGCCGGGAGGTGGTGGAGGCGTCCGAACCGCTCCGCCGGCAGCCCCATGTCGAGGGACAGCAGGACGTGGCACTCGAGCCGGCCGATGCCCTCGACCATGAGAGCCGCGATGTGCCCGTCACCGCGGTGCTCGCGCAGCAGCGACGCTGCATGGAAGAGCCGGACCACCACGTCGTCGGGGACGGGCAGGGCGAGCAGCGCGGCGTACATCGGCCGCCCCTCGACCGGAGCGCTGGTGGCCGCCCTCGTCAGCAGCTCCGTGGCGCGGGCGAAGGCGGCGGAGTCGACCTGGTCACCGAGGACCCGCCGCAGCGCCGTCGCGCAACCAGCCCGGCGGGCGGCGATCGCTGCTTCGGGAGTGGTGGTGCGCCACACCTTGGGGATGTGGCGCGCGACCTCGCCCGGGGCGAAGCTGTAGAAGAGCGCGTCCACCACCTCCGCCGTCGCCAGGCCCAGGGGCGCTGCCCGGCCGGCGAAGTAGGTGTCCCAGTAGCTGCTGAACCCGAGGGCGAACATCGCCTCGTTGGGCTCCTCGGCGGAGTACGGGATGACGCCGATCGGCTCGACCAGCTCGAACATCCGGCGAGCGACAGACGTCATGGTCTCCTCCTCCGGCTGCGGGCTCGCCGCGTGCGAGCACACCGGTCTGGTGACGCGCGCGCGGCACCGGACTCATCGGTGCCACCACTCGGCACAGGAAGCCGAGAGGCCGGCCACCCCGTCAGGGATGGCCGGCCTCTCGTCGTACCGGCTGCTAGTAGCGGTAGTGGTCGGGCTTGTACGGGCCCTCGACGTCCACGCCGATGTACTCGGCCTGGTCCTTGCGCAGCTCGGTGAGCCGCACGCCGAGCGCGTCGAGGTGCAGGCGCGCCACCTTCTCGTCGAGGTGCTTCGGGAGGACGTAGACGCCGAGCGGGTACGCGTCCGTCTTGGTGAAGAGCTCGATCTGCGCGATCACCTGGTTGGTGAAGCTGTTGCTCATCACGAAGCTCGGGTGACCGGTCGCGTTGCCGAGGTTCAGCAGGCGGCCCTCGGACAGCAGGATGATCGAGT
>CAMLIA010000030.1 GCA_946479905.1 uncultured Frankiales bacterium
CCCGCGACCGACCACCACGACCCCTCCTCCGCGGCTGGTAGCCCGTCAGGGCTCAGCCCAGCGCCGGCCCCGCGGGAGCGGCGTGCGTTGCGCCGGCCAGGGGACCGAACAGGGCCGGAAGCGTTGACTCGTAGGCGATCCGGAGCTCGTCCAGGCCCACCGTCAGCACGTCCTGGACCTCCAGGGCCCCGCCGCCGGTGACGCCGAGCCGGGTGCAGGGCAGGTCCCGGGTGCGGCACAGCTCGGCGAACCGCTGCTCCTCGGCGGCGGGCACGCTCACCAGTGCCCGGCCGGCCGACTCGCTGAACAGCTGCACGAACGGCGACAGGCCCTCCGGCAGGACGACCCGGGCACCGATCCCGCGGTCCAGGGAGGACTCCACCAGCGCCTGCGCCAGCCCGCCGTCGGACAGGTCGTGAGCGCTGGCGAGCAACCCATCGCGCGACCCGGCGATCAGCACCTCCGCGAGCAGCTTCTCCCGCGCCAGGTCGACGCGCGGTGGCAGGCCGCCGAGGTGCTGGTGCATCGCCCAGGCCCACTCCGACCCGCCGAGCTCGTCGGCCGTGTCGCCCAGCAGCAGCAGGGTGTCGCCCTCGGACCGGAAGCCCATCGGCGTGCGACGCGCGACGTCGTCGAACAGACCGAGCACCCCGACCACTGGCGTCGGGTTGATGGGCGTACCCGCGGTGGAGTTGTAGAAGCTGACGTTGCCACCGGTGACTGGCGTCCCGAGGAAGGCACAGGCCTCGGCCAGGCCACGGGTCGCCTCGGCGAACTGCCACATCACCTCGGGGTCCTCCGGGCTGCCGAAGTTGAGGCAGTCGGTGACGGCGATGGGCTCGGCACCGGTCGCGGCGACGTTGCGGTACGCCTCGGCCAGTGCCAGCTGCGCCCCGGCGAACGGGTCGAGGCGGGTGTAGCGGCCGTTTCCGTCAGTGGCGAGAGCGACCCCGAGCCCGGTCTCCTCCGACAGCCGCACGACGCCGGCGTCCTCGGGCCACGCCAGCACCGAGTTGCCCAGCACGATCCGGTCGTACTGCTCGACCACCCATCGCCGCGAGCACAGGTTGGGCGAGGCCACCATCTGCAGGAGCAGCTCCTTCGTCGCAGCGGGGTACGCCGGAAGCGCCTGGGACCGAAGGGAATCCAGGTCCGCGGGTCGCTGCATCGGCCGCTCGTAGACGGGGCCGTCATCGGCCAGCGAGCCGGGCACGACGTCGACCACCGCCTCGCCGTGCCAGAGGACCTGGAGCCGGTCGCCCTCGACGACCTCACCGATGGCAGTGGCGATCACGCCCCACTTCTCGGCGATGGCCAGCACCTTCGGCAGGTTGTCGGGTGTGACGATCGCGAGCATCCGCTCCTGGGACTCGCTCGCCAGGATCTCGGTCGGGTCCATCGTCGCCTCGCGCAACGGGACCCGGTCGAGGTGGGCGACCATGCCCGACTTGCCGGCCGCCGACGTCTCGGTCAGGGCACAGGTCAGTCCCGCACCGCCCAGGTCCTGGATGCCCTCGACGAGCTTCGCGTCGAAGATCTCGATGCAGGCCTCGATGAGCAGCTTCTCGGTGAAGGGGTCGCCGACCTGGACCGCCGGCCGGTTCGCGGGGCCGTCCTCCTCGAACGTCGCGCTCGCCAGCACGCTGACCCCGCCGATGCCGTCCCGGCCGGTCTTGGCACCGAGCAGCACGACGACGTTGCCGACGCCCCGGGCGGCGGACAGCTGGATCCGCTCCACCGGCATGACGCCGAGGCAGAGCGCGTTGACGAGCGGGTTGCCCTGGTAGGACGGGTCGAAGACGACCTCACCGCCGATGTTGGGCAGGCCCAGGCAGTTCCCGTAGCCGCCGATGCCCGCGACGATCCCGGGCAGCACCCGCTTGGTGTCCGGGTGGTCGGCGTCACCGAACCGGAGCGGGTCCATGACGAGGACCGGGCGGGCGCCCATCGTGAGGATGTCGCGGACGATCCCGCCGATGCCGGTCGCGGCGCCCTGGTACGGCTCGACGTACGACGGGTGGTTGTGCGACTCGACCTTGAACGTCACCGCGAGCCCCTCGCCCACGTCGACGACGCCCGCGTTCTCTCCCATGCCGACGAGCATCCGGTCGCCCTTCGGGATGGCGCCGAACTGCCGGAGGTGCACCTTGCTGCTCTTGTAGGAGCAGTGCTCGCTCCACATGATCGAGTACATCGCGAGCTCGGACGCGGTCGGGCGACGGCCGAGGAGCTCCCGGATGCGGGCGTACTCGTCGTCCTGGAGGCCCAGGTCCGCGTAGGGCATGTCGTCGTCAGGGGTGGCCTGGGCGTTCTTGACGGTGTCGATCATCCCGGGGCCCCCGCGGAAGTGTGAGCGAAGCGAGCAGTTTCGTGGGGTGGGGTCACGCGAGCACCTTCAGGACGCTTGTGAAGAACCCGAGCCCGTCGGTGCCCGGGCCGGTGAGCTCCTCGATGGCGTGCTCCGGGTGCGGCATGATCCCGACGACGTTGCCGGCCTCGTTGGTGATGCCCGCGATGTCCCTGAGGCTGCCGTTGGGGTTCCCCTGGTAGTAGGCGATCACCCGCCCCTCCGCCTCGAGCATGTCCAGCGTCTTCGCATCGGCGACGTAGCAGCCCTCGCCGTTCTTGACGGGCACCGTGATGACCTGGCCCTCGTCGTACCCGCTCGTCCACGCGGTGCGGTTGTTCGCGATCCGCAGCGGCTGGTCGCGGTGGATGAAGTGCAGGTTCTGGTTGCGGGTCAGCGCCCCCGGCAGCAGGTGGCTCTCGCACAGCACCTGGAAGCCGTTGCAGATGCCGAGCACCGGGAGCCCGCCGCGGGCGGCGTCCACGATCGTGTCCATCACCCTCGCGAACCGGGCGATGGCGCCGCAGCGCAGGTAGTCGCCGTAGGAGAACCCGCCGGGCAGCACCACCGCATCGACGCCGTGCAGGTCGGGGTCGGCGTGCCAGAGGGGGACGACCTCCGCCCCGGCGTACCGGGCGGCGCGCTGCGCGTCGCGATCGTCGAGGGAGCCCGGGAAGGTGACGACGCCGATCTTCACTTCCCCGAGCCTACCGGGAGCCGGACCCTGTCCCCTCGAGCTTGGCGATGGGTGCGTCGGCCGACCAGCTCAGCCGCTTCTCCAGGTGCACGACGGTGCCGTCGGTGGGCCGGTTCTGGAACTCGAGGCGGTCCATGAGGGCCCTCATGAGCTGCACGCCCCGGCCCTCCTCGGCCGAGTGGTCGGCCTCCTGCAGGCCGTGCCCGGAGCCGTCGAACCCGGCCCCCCGGTCCACCACCTCGATCACGCAGGTGTTGCCGTAGATCCCCGCGGAGACGGTGTAGTCGTCGTCTCCCCGGGCGTGGTCGAGGACGTTCGTGCACGCCTCGGTGAGGGCCAGCTCGATGTCGCCGACCGTGTCCCGGCTGATCCCGAGGGTCTCGAGCGACCGCTTGAGGATCCCTCTGGCCAGCGGCACTGACAGCTGGTCACGAGGCAGTGCCAGCGTCAGCGTCAGCTCCATGGCCCTCCTGTGCCCGCAAGATCCCAGGTTTACCCGGCGCGTCCCGACGATCTTCGTCACCTGGCGGCCGCTCGCCGCTCGCGACAGCAATCCGACGCGTGTCGATCGCACCTTCTCCGGCGATCTTCGCCATATGGCGGCTCCCCTGGCCCTTCCACGACAATCTGCCGTACGTCGGTCCGCGCGGCTCGCTCGGTAGGCTCACCTCGTGGCCGTGCACAAGATCCTCGTCGACGTCATGCTCAAGCCCGAGATCCTCGACCCGCAGGGTCAGGCGGTCGCCAACGCGCTCCCGAACCTCGGGTACGCGCCGCCCGTGGAGCTCCGCATCGGCCGGCACGTCGAGCTGTCGCTCGAGGCGGCGGACGCGGAGGCTGCCCTCGAGCAGGCCACCAAGATCGCCGACACCCTGCTCGCCAACCCCGTCATCGAGGACTACGCCGTCCGCCTCGCCTGATCCGCGCGCGTGGGCAGTGGCCGCATGCGCGGTGCACGCAGCGTGTCCGGTCCGAGCCTCAGGCGCGGCCTCAGGCGCTTGGCGGCCAGCTCGAGCGCGTCGTAGAGCACCCGCAGTCGCTCCGCCGGCGTCGTCCTGTAGTACAGCGAACCGGTGAAGCGGCGGACCTCCACCTCCAGGTCCGCGATGCCGTTGCCCCTGCTCCGGTCTTGGGTGAAGCGGACCTCCTCGAGTCGAGAGGCCCTTCCGTCGTACTCGAAGACGACCCCGTTGAGGAACAGGTCAGCCCTTCCGTGGTGGGTCATGCGCTCGTCGTACAAGTCGACCTGAGCCTGCATCCTCGGCCCGCCAGCGAGCACGAGGCCCACCCTCAGCCGGCTCTCCATGAGCGACTCGCTGCGCGGCTCCAGATGCGGAACGGCGGCCCGCGCGAGCGTGATCCAGCGCAGCCCGCCTGCGCGGTCCACCGACTCCTCGATCCTGGTGACCGTGGTGAGCCCAGCGCGCAGCGCAGCGTCGCCGCATGCCACACCTTCGGTGATGCCCTCCCAGCGGGCGACATCCACGAACGATCGTGACCCGGAGACGACGAGCAGCCCGTTGACCTCGCAGATCTCCTCGTCGGGTACCCAGGCGGTGTGCGGCCTGATCCCCGGCCGGGCCTCGAGATGCCTGTTGCGCGCGATCGTCACATCGAGCAGGTCGTTGCCCTGGCGGTCGCGCGGCAGCACGTCGAGCCCGCACGCCCACAGCGCAGACCAGCCGCTCAGCAGCACGTCCTCCGGCAGGACCGACCGCAGGCAAGCGCATCGCGTCGTCACGTCATCCGGGACGTCTGCCAGGACGTAGGCGTTGTGGAGGACCCGTCGGTAGACGCCCTCCTTGAGGAGGGTGCGCGCCTTCGCCGGCGTGCCCGCGACGGCGCACAGCTCCCGCCAGCTCAGGACCTCGATCTCCATGGCTGGGAGCCTGCCGCGATCGCGACCCGTGTGCTGTCGGTGGTCCACAGGCCACGAGACGCGTCGGATTGCGGTCAGGAAGGCCCCGGACGCGCAGGATGACGAAGATCGTCGAGCGGGCGAGCCCCGGTCAGGCGCGGAGGTAGCTGTCGAACGACGAGCCGGTCAGGCGCTCGTAGGCCTCGACGTACTTGGCCCGGGTCTTCTCGACGACCTCCTCGGGCAGCTCCGGGCCGGGCGGGGTCTTGTCCCAGCCGGAGGTGGTGAGCCAGTCGCGGACGTACTGCTTGTCGTACGACGGCTGCGGGCCGCCCGGGGACCAGCTCGAAAGCGGCCAGAACCGGGAGGAGTCCGGGGTGAGCACCTCGTCGCCGAGCACGAGCGCCCCGTCCAGCAGGCCGAGCTCGACCTTGGTGTCGGCCAGCACGATGCCCGCGCCCGAGGCGATCTCCGCGCCCCGCCGGTAGACGCGCAGGGTGACGTCGCGCAGCTCGTCGGCGAGCTCTTTGCCGACCTGCTCGACGACCTGGTCGAAGGTCATGGGGAGGTCGTGCTCACCGACCGGAGCCTTGGTGGTGGGGGTGAAGATCGGCGAGGGCAGCTGCGAGCCGTCGACGAGCCCGGGCGGGAGCGGGACGCCGCTGACCACGCCGGTGGCCTGGTAGTCCTTCAGCCCGCCGCCGGTCAGGTAGCCCCGGGCCACGCACTCGACCGCGACCATCTCCAGCCGCTTCACGAGAACGGCCCGGCCCTGCACCGACGGGTACCCGAGCGCGACCATGTCGGCGGACACGACGTGGTTCGGGACGACGTCGGCGAGCTGCTCGAACCACCACAGCGACAGGCCGGTCAGCACCGCGCCCTTGTCGGGGATCGGCGTCGGGAGGATCACGTCGAAGGCCGACATCCGGTCACTGGCGACGAGCAGGAGCTGGTCGTCGCCGACGGCGTAGAGGTCCCGGACCTTGCCGGAGTGGATCAGGGGCAGCGGGAGCGTCACGACCCCAAGTGTGTCAGCCACAGCAGACTGACCTCGACGAACGGTGCGGCGATCGCGGCGGCGACCCAGGTCCCCTTGCGCACCATGGTCGCGGCCAGCACCGGACCGAGGAGGAGCAGCCCTCCGGCGAGAGCGAACAGCAGACCACCTCCGAGGTGGTCGGGATGGCCGCTGCAGGCGATGAAGCAGTCGGTCCAGATGATGGAGCCGATGAACGCCGCCACCGCCGCCGCGGGCGGGCCGAAGACCGACGCCAGCACGGTCAGGACCTTGCCGGCGGACTCGCGCGTCGATGAGGGCAGCGCGGGCGGGCCGTACTGCAGCAGGACGGGGGCGGAGTTGTCGTAGTCGCTCATGTCCTCCAGGGTCGCGAGCCGGGGCCCACGGCGCCTGAGTAGATCTACGTGAGTGCCGCGAGCCGCTCGAAGACGGGGGCGAGACGCTCCAGGTAGCGCTCCGGACGGCAGACCTCGTCCAGCCGGGCCTCGTCGAGCTCCTTGCCCGCGGCCTTCGCCTGGGCGGTGAGGGTGTCGCGGAACGGGGTGCCCGTCTCCCACGTCTCCATGGCGGCGGCCTGGACGAACGCGTAGGCGTCCTCCCGGGACAGCCCCGCCTCGACGAGCTCGAGCAGCACGGTCGAGGTGTAGATCAGGCCGCCGGAGGACTCGAGGTTGTGGCGCATCCGGTCGGTGTCCACGACGAGCCCCGTCACCAGCCGGTGGGTCAGGTGCAGCAGGTAGTCGGTGGCGATGGACGCGTCCGGCAGGCACACCCGCTCGGTGCTGGAGTGGCTGATGTCCCGCTCGTGCCACAGCGGGATGCCCTCCATCACGGGTACGACGGCGGCGCGCACGATCCGGGCCATGCCGGCGATCCGCTCGCTGGCGATCGGGTTCTTCTTGTGGGGCATCGCCGAGGAGCCCTTCTGCCCCTTGCCGAACGGCTCCCACAGCTCCCGGACCTCGGTGCGCTGACCGTGCCGCACCTCGAGCGCGAAGGCCTCGCAGACCGTCGCCATCACGGCCAGGGCGGAGACCCACTCGCTGATGCCGTCGCGGATGACGACCTGCGTGGCCGCCGGTGCCGGCGTCAGGCCGAGCCGCTTCGCGACCTCCTGCTCCACGGCGGGGTCGATGTTGGAGTAGGTGCCGACGGCACCGGAGATCTTGGCGACCGCGACGGCGTCGCGGGAGCGGCGCAGCCGGTCGCGGGACCTGGCCATCGCGAAGGCGAGGTCGGCGACCCGGTGGCCGAAGGTGGTGGGCTCGGCGTGGATGCCGTGGGTGCGGCCGACCTTGACGGAGTCCTTGTGCTCAAGACCGAGGTCGCGCATCGCGGCGACGAGCCGGTCGGCCTTCTCGAGCAGGATGTCGGTGGCCTCGATGAGCTGCAGCGCGAGGGCCGTGTCCAGCAGGTCCGACGAGGTCATGCCGAAGTGCACGTACGCCGCGGCCTCGCGCGGCGACGTGTTGTCGGCCCAGGCCGACAGGAACGCGATGACGTCGTGCTGGGTGACGGCCTCGATCTCGGCGACCGCCTCCGGCGTGGGAGGCGCGGCACGGCGTACCGGCTCGACGCTGTCCGCGGGGACCGTCCCGGCCTCGGCGTGCACCTCGAGGACCAGTGTCTCGACCTTGCACCACAGCTCGTACTTGTGGGCCTCGCTCCAGACCCGTCCCATCTCGGGGAGGGTGTACCGCTCGATCATCGGCGGAACGCCGTCTGTGTCATAGCCGGGCTGCCTTCTCGAAGTCGTCCTTGAACTGCCAGATCGCCTGCCGCAGCGCGGGGTCGCCGACCGCGAGCACCTGCACCGCGAGCACAGCGGCGTTGAGCGCGTTGTCGATGCCGACGGCGGCGACCGGGACGCCCGACGGCAGCTGGGTCAGGCCGAACAGGGCGTCGTGGCCGTCCTGCGTGCCGGCGGACAGCGGCACGCCGATGACGGGGCAGGCCACGTGCGCCGCGATGATGCCGGCCAGCGCCGCCGACCCTGCCGAGCCGGCGATGACGACCTCGATGCCGCGGGCCTCGAGCTCGCTCATCCAGGCCGACAGCGCGCGGGGGGAGCGGTGCGGCGACAGGCAGGCCTCGTCGTAGGGCACGCCGAAGCGGGCCAGCAGCGCGCCGGCCTGCGCCATCGCGTCGTGCTCGGCAGGGCTGCTGTAGATGACCGCCACGCGCGGTGTCGTCACTGGTCGCTCCTCAGGTCGGTACGGAGATCTCACCATGGACGGCCCGGGCCGCGATGTCGGACCGGGTGAAGCCGCCGCGCATCGCGACCCGCGCGACCGCTGCGTACGCCTTGTCGCGGGCGTCCTGCAGCGACAGGCCCACGGAGGTCACCGACAGCACCCGCCCGCCCGCGCTGACGAGGGTGTCGCCGTCGAGTCGGGTCCCTGCGTGCAGCACCTGGACGTGGTCCGGCAGCTCGCCGATCTCGATCGGGTCGCCGGAGACCGGCGAACCGGGGTAGCCCTCGGCCGCGACGACGACGGTGACGCTCGCGCCGTCCCGCCACCGCAGCTCCGTCCCCGCCAGCGTGCCGGTGGCGGCCTTGAGGAGCACCTCGCCGAGCGGGCTGTCCAGCAGGGCGAGCACCGACTGCGTCTCCGGGTCGCCGAACCGGCAGTTGAACTCCACCACCTGCGGGCCGTCCGACGTCATCGCGAGGCCCGCGTAGAGCAGCCCGACGAACGGGGTCCCGCGGTGGGCGAGCTCGTCCACGACCGGCTGCAGGACCAGGTCCAGGACCTGGTCGACGGTGCCGCCCGGCAGCCAGGGCAGCGGGGCGTAGGCACCCATCCCACCGGTGTTGGGTCCCGTCTCGCCGTCGCCGACGCGCTTGTGGTCCTGCGCGGGCAGCATCGGCAGCACCGTCGTGCCGTCGGTGATGGCGAACAGCGACACCTCCGGCCCGTCGAGGTAGTCCTCCACGACCACCCGCGAACCGGCCGTCGCGAGGACGTCGCGGGCGAAGTTCTCCGCGGCGAGCACGTCGTCGGTCACGAGGACGCCCTTGCCGGCGGCCAGGCCGTCGGCCTTCACGACGTACGGCGGGGTGCGGGTCGACAGCGCGCTGACCGCCGCGTCGGCCGACTCGCAGGTGTCGGAGGCGGCCGTCGGGACGCCGGCGGCAGCCATCACGTCCTTGGCGAAGGACTTGGACCCCTCGATCTGCGCCGCTGCGGCGGACGGCCCGAAGACGGGGATGCCCTTGTCACGCACGGCATCGGCGACGCCGGCGACGAGCGGCGCCTCGGGCCCGACGACGACGAGGTCGAAGCCCTGGGCGAGGTCGGCCACGGCGGCCGGGTCCAAGGGATCGACCGGCAGCTGCTCGGCGATCTGCGCCGTGCCGGGGTTGCCCGGCGCCACAGCCACCGAGGTGACTGCCGGGTCGCGGGCGAGCGCGAGGGCGAGGGCGTGCTCACGTGCTCCGGAGCCGACGACGAGGACCTTCACAGCGGTCACGCTACCGAGGGGGCATGATCTTCGTTTCGTGGAGACAGCCATCCTGCTCGAGGTGCCCGAGGCCGAGCCGCTGGTCGGCGACCTGCGACGCGAGGGCGACGTGTCCGCCGCCCTCGGCGTACCGGCGCACGTGACCCTGCTCTACCCGTTCGTCGAGGAGCCGGATCCCGGCATCGTCGAGGAGCTCCGCTTCTTCTTCGCCAGGGTCGACGCGTTCCCGCTGGTGTTCTCGTCGGTGGGGGAGTTCCCCGAGGTCGTCTACCTGGCACCTGACCAGGCGGGCGAGCTGTCGGGGCTCATCGACGCGCTGGTCCGCCGCTGGCCGGACTGCCCGCCGTACGGCGGCGTCTTCGACGAGGTCGTCCCGCACCTCACGGTCGTGGACACACCGGACCCGGCGCTGCGGGCGCGGGCCCGCTCCCACGTCGAAGCCGGCCTGCCGATCCGCTCGACGGCGTCCGAGGCGTCGTTGTGGGTGCACGAGGAGGGGGAGCGCTGGGCGTGCCTGGCCCGCTTCCCGCTCGCCCCGCACGAGTAGGCGACAAGTCCTCGACGCAACTGCAACGACCAAGGGCGAGATCTGCCGGTGCCGAGCGCAGCACCCGGCTGCCAAGAGGGCTGGGCGGATCTGGTGGTTGCAGTTGCGTCGGCGCAGCGGGCCGTCCACGTGTGGCAGTCCAGCAATCCCCGTGACAGCCGGGCGGGCGACGCCGCACCCTGAGGGCATGCACAGCGCGCTGGTCGGGGCGGGGCTCGGTTTCCTCGTCGCCCTGCAGCTCGGGCCGATGTCGCTGTTCCTCGTGCGCTCCACGCTCCGGGCCGGTCTCCTCACCGGCCTGGGCGTGGGCGCCGGCATCGCGGTCGTGGACGCTCTCTACGCGGCCGCCGGGGCGGCCGGCGCGGCCCCGCTGCTGCTCGTCGACCCGGTGCGGCTCGTGCTGGGGGTCGTCGGGGCCGGGGTCATCGGGTGGCTGGGGCTCCGGACGCTGTGGGCGGCCTGGCACGTCCGGGCCGGCCTCGACGGGGACGCCGCGGCGACCCCCTGGACCGCGTTCCGCACCTCGCTGGGCGCCACCGCCAGCAACCCCGCGACCATCGTCAGCTGGGCCGCCATCTTCTCCGCGGCCTCACCGGGCGAGCAGCCGGTGCCGCTCGTCCTCGGCGTGGGTGTGGGTTCCCTCGCCTGGGTCACCACGCTCGCCACGGTCACCGCCGTCGTACGACGCAGCATCGGGGTGCGCTCGATCCGGGTCGCCGACGGGATCGCCGGCCTGGGGCTGCTCGGCTTCGGCGGCGTGCTCGGCTGGCGCACCCTCTCCGACGCTAGATGAGGGGGCGGAGCTCCAGGGTCTGCTCGCGGTCCGGACCGACGCCGACGCTCGAGAACGGCGCCCCGCTCATCTCCTCCAGGGCCCGGATGTAGAGCTGGGCGTTCTTCGGCAGGTCCTCGAAGGTGCGGGCGGCCGAGATGTCCTCGGTCCAGCCGTCGAAGTGCTCGTAGACCGGCGTGGCGTGGTGGAAGGCGGTCTGGGTCATCGGCATCTCGTCGTACCGGACCCCGTCGACCTCGTAGGCGACGCAGACCGGGATCTTCTCCCAGCCGGTGAGCACGTCGAGCTTGGTGAGGACGAAGTCGGTCACGCCGTTGACGCGTGCCGCGTAGCGGGCGATGACGGCGTCGTACCAGCCGCAGCGGCGCGGCCGGCCGGTGGTCGTGCCGTACTCACCGCCGTCGGCGCGCAGCTTCTCCCCGGCCGCGTCGAGCAGCTCGGTCGGGAACGGGCCTTCTCCGACCCGGGTCGTGTAGGCCTTGATGACCGCGATGACCTTGTCGATCCGGTTGGGCGCGATGCCGGAGCCGGTGCAGGCGCCACCGCTCGTGGCGTTGCTGGAGGTGACGAAGGGGTACGTCCCGTGGTCCACGTCGAGCAGCGTCGCCTGGCCGCCCTCGAGGAGCACCGTCTTGCCCTCGTCGAGAGCCGAGGTGAGCAGCAGGCCGGTGTCCGCGACCATCGGGCGCAGCCGGTCGACGTAGGACAGCAGGTCCTCGACGACGGCGTCCACGTCCGGCGCCTTGCGGTTGTAGACCTTCAGCAGCACCTGAGACTTGAGCTCGAGCGCGCCCTCGACCTTGGCGCGCAGGATCTTCTCGTCGAACAGGTCCTGCACACGGATGCCGACGCGGTTCATCTTGTCGGCGTAGGTCGGACCGATGCCCCGCCCGGTGGTCCCGATCTTGCGGGAGCCGAGGAAGCGCTCGGTCACCTTGTCGAGGACCCGGTTGTAGGACGGGATGACGTGCGCGTTCGCCGAGACGACCAGGCGCTCGCAGGAGGTGCCCCGCGCCTCGAGCCCGTCGATCTCGCCGAACAGCACGCTGAGGTCGATGACCACGCCGTTGGCGATCACCGGGACGCAGCCCGGGGAGAGGATGCCGCTGGGCAGCAGGTGCAGGGCGTAGGTCTCACCGCCGATGACGACGGTGTGGCCGGCGTTGTTGCCGCCGTTGAACTTCACGACGTAGTCGACCCGGCCCCCCAGCTGGTCGGTCGCCTTGCCCTTGCCCTCGTCCCCCCACTGGGCGCCGATGAGCACCAGTGCCGGCATTGCCACTCCTCAGACATGGAGAAAGGCCTCCGCAAGTGCGGAAGGCCTCTTGCGGAGGAAGTCTAGCCGTAACGTGGACGTGTGGCGAAGATCCCGGGTCTGGACATGGTGACCAGCAGCGTCCTGTCGGTGCTCCAGGCGCAGACGGCCGCTCTGGCGGCACTGCCCGGCGCGGTCGCCGACCTGAGCGCTGCGGTGCACAACCTCTCGGAGGCCACCGCCGGGGCCAAGGAGACCGTCCAGACGATGAACCGGCTGGCCACCAAGATGGAGGGGCTCGTGGACGAGCTCACCCCGGGGCTGCACCGGGTCGCCGAGGTCCTCGACGACCCGGTGATGAGCACGCTGCCGGAGGCGATGACGCGCGTGCAGCGGGACCTGCTGCCGGTGCTGCGGACCATCGCCGAGACCAACGAGCGGATCGCCTCGCTGGCGAGCATCCCCGGGGCGAGCACGCTGCTTGGCCTCGGGCGGCGGGTCAGCCCTCCAGTGAGCTGAGCGCCGCCGGGTCGGAGTCGTCGAGGAACTGCCGGATGCGGTCGGCCTCGGCGGTCTCGCCGATGCTCCCGGCGGCCCGGCCCAGGGCGTAGAGCGACCGCAGGAAGCCCTGGTTGGGGGCGTGGTCCCACGGCACCGGGCCGAAGCCCTTCCAGCCGTTGCGGCGGAGCGCGTCCAGGCCGCGGTGGTACCCGACCCGCGCGTAGGCGTAGGACTCGATCACCGCGCCCCGGTCGTAGGCGTCGAAGGCGAGCGCGGCCCAGGCCGCGCTGTGGGTCGGGAACCTCGCGGCCACCTCGGCCGGGTCCGTCCCGGCCTCCAGGAGGCCGCGGGGCTCCGGCTCGTCGGGCAGCAGGGTGGGAGGGGGTCCGCCGAGCAGGTCCTTGCCGGTGAGGCTCATGCCCCCATCCTGCCCCGGCGGGCGACCCAGGCCGAGCCGAGCAGCACGAGCAGGGCCAGCGCCGGGGCACCGAGTCCTCCGGTGGCCGCGAGCTGGCCGGTCCCCTTCGCCGGGTCGAGCGGCAGGCCGGGGCCGCCGATCGGCCGTGCCGCCTCGAGCGTGGACGTGTAGCCGTAGTTGAACGCCGCGCACCCGCCGGCGGTCGTGAAGGTGACGTCACCGACCAGGTCGAACTTCGACGCGGCGTTGTCCTCGTCGCCGGCGAGCGCGTCGACGTGCAGCTTCAGGCAGTCGTAGCCGAAGGTCCACGGGTCGCTGCCGGCGGTCTTGCTGGTCGAGGTCGACGGCTGCGTGTAGTTGTCCAGGTGCGGGTGCAGCCGGCTGTCGCTGTAGCTCGCCCGCTCCGCGGTGAAGCTCGCGTCGTTGAGGTCGGGGGTCTCGTCCTTCTGCACGGGCTTGGCGTCCACCGGGCTCTGCGCCGGCGGGTCGTCGGTGCCGGCGTTGCCGTACCCGTGCGCCTCGTCCGTGTAGTCGAGCAGGACGCCCGGCTGGAACGCGATCGGGTCGCGGTCGTTCTGACCGCGACCGTCGAAGTCGAAGCCGGAGCGGTCACGCATCTCCAGCAGGTACGCGTGCTCGGCCTCGGCCGGGGAGCCCGCGGTCAGCAGCTGGAAGCCCTGGGTGCACAGGCCGCCCGACACCGACAGGTCCTCCTTGCAGCCGCCGGGGTAGACGACCGGGTCGGAGCCGGCGTCCGTGCCCTCGAAGTCGCTGCTGTACAGCACCTTCGGGGCTCCGTTGACGGTTGCCGTCACCTTGAGGTTGTCGATGATCCAGCCGAGCTTCGCGACGCCCGGGTCGGTGGAGTAGCTGAAGCGGATCGTGCCACCGTGGACGCCGGCGAGGCTGCTCACGTCGTAGCTGTCGTCGACGAAGACCGGGGCGTCGTAGTTGCCCTGGACCCGGTCGACCGCCGACGTCCCTGCCTTGTACGACGTGCTCGTGCCGGTCAGGCCATTGCCGTAGGTCTGCAGGCAGCCGCTCTGGTTGGGGTTCAGCACCGATGGCGTCGTGTAGTTGTTCGCGGAGGCCAGGGCCTTGTAGGTGTAGGCACCCTTCGCGTCCGGTGTGCCCGTCATGACGAAGCCGTAGTCGAAGTCCCACTCCATCGCCCAGAGGCTCTTGAACGACAGGTTGACCTTCGTCCCGGCCGGCAGCTTCTCGAGGCCGGGGATCGCGAGGTCGAGGTTGTGGCCGCCGCGCGGGGCGCACCCGAAGCCGTTGCCCTGGCCGGAGTACCAGACCTGCTTGCCGCCGTTGGCGGTGATGAGCTTCGGGTCCAGCAGCTGCCGACCGGGGAGCGCCGCGTAGTAGGCCTGCCCGTTGTGGATGCCGTAGTCGCCCTTCTTGGCCGACAGCGTGTAGGGCCTCCCCTTCGGCGTGACCCAGTGGATCGTGCCGGTGTCGCGCTTGGTGTCGTGCCACCCCTTCACCTTGGTGACGCCGCGCGGCAGCACGTCCGGGACGACCCAGCCGAGCTCCTTCTTGCCGATGACGTCCATGTCCTGCGACTTGTCGGTCGCCATGATCATCCAGTCGCCGTAGGTCTCGCGGCTGCCGGTCGAGTAGTAGTCCGGCAGGCCGAGCGAGTGCCCGTACTCGTGGGAGATGACCGAGGCGTAGTCGATCGCGGTCTCGGGGTTCACGTTGTACGGCCCGACGCGCACGAAGACCTTCAGCGCGCTGCCCATGTTCTTGGTGGTGTGCTTCTTGTACGACGTGTCGGTGTACCAGAGCGGGTGGCCCTCGTAGTCCTTGAGCTGGTCGTGCGAGATGTAGCCGGACAGGCCCGTGACCGGGTCGGTGTAGGTGCTCTCGAGCGTCGACGAGTGCGGCCAGACGTTGTCGTACCCGACGCCGTTGCACTTGGCGTTGTCGGTGTTGAGCTGGCTCTCGCCGTTGCCGCCGCAGCCCTCGAAGACGACCTCGAAGAAGTCCACGACGCCGTCCTTGTCGGTGTCGTAGTCGCTGTAGTCGATGTCCGGGTCGGCGACGACCGCTGCGTCGTAGGCGAGCTTCGCGGTGGGGCCGCAGCCGGCATCGATGTTCTGCAGCGCACCGACGCCGCCGATCGCCCCGACGAGAGCGGAGCCGTTGGCGTCCGAGCCGTAGTAGCTGCGCTGCCCGGGCAGCTGGTACCAGCCGTCCTTGATGCGGTCGGTGTAGGTCGGGAGCGGCTCGCCGCTCGTCGGGTCGACCAGCGTCGCACCGGTGCAGGTGTTGGTGGTCGTCGGGCCGAGCGTGGAGAAGTGCAGCGGCTCAGGGTCGGGGCTGTAGGCCTTGTTCTTCAGCGCGACCGACGGGATCGTCGCGTGCGGGAACAGCTGCCCGTAGGAGATCTCCTGGTAGAGGTTGAACGTCGACGCCGGGTTGCTCCTGCCGTTGATGGTGCTGTCGAGCTTCGCCGAGGACCGGGTGTGCTGGAAGTCCGCGTAGTCGACGGGGACCACGGGGAAGGGCCGGTCCCCGTACCGCGCCGTCTCGTAGCCGCCGGCCGGCGGGATCACCTTCGGGCCGTGGCTCGCGAACGTCGCGCTGCTGCCGCCGCTGGTGACGGTGCCTCGGCTGGAGATGTTGCGCCACACCACCGTCGGCTCCTGCGCCGTGGTCTCCGCCGCGGCCTCCAGGATCAGCACCGCCCGGCTGCCCGAGTCGAGCGACGTCACCTTCCACGTCACCACGCCGCCGGTGAGGGTGACCGTGCCGATCGCTGACGAGGCGTGCCGCCAGTGCATGCCGACGGTCTCCGGAAGCCGGACGGTGAACGTGCGCAGGGCGCCGCTGACGTTGCGGACCAGGAACCGCGACGGGTAGGCCTCCCCCGGCTTCACCCAGCCGAGGTGGCTCACGAAGGAGTTCTCGACGGCGAGGCCGTCCACGGTGCCGGTGCTGGGCAGGGCGGCGGGCACGCCTGCGCCGGGCGCCTGCTGCAGGGCGCTCGCGGACGAGCCGGCGAGCAGGGCTGCCGAGGCGGTGACGACGGCGGCAGCGATCGCGACGCCGCGGAGGCGCCGGAGGGCGTTCACGGGGATGTGCTCCTGGTGGGCTGGTTCGAGGGACTCAGCCAGGCTTTCGCCGCACCAGGGCGGATTCCTGCTCCAGGTCAGGTGACGGGCAGCGTCCAGGCCGCGGTCCACAGCTCGTGGTCCACCGTGCCGGGCGTGGTGCTGAGCTTCTTCTCCGCAGCGAAGCGGGCGGCGACGTGGGCGCTCTGCGGGCCGAAGCGACCGTCCACGGCGATGTCCCAGCCACGGCTGGCCATCCGGTGCTGCCAGGCACGGACGTTCTCGTACGCCGTGTGCGACAGCGCCGTCGTCATCACGCCCGTGTAGTGCGGCAGCGGGGCGGCCTCGCGCAGGCCCTTGGCGATGACCACCTGTCGCGTGCGGCTGGCCCGGGTGGACTGCTCGGTGCGGCCGAGGCCCAGCTTGCGGGCGCACGCGGGCCAGGGCGACCAGCCGCGCTGCGCCTGCAGCGTCTGCGCTGCCTGGTCCTGCGTCGCCGGCGCGGCGTCGGAGGGCCGGCCGGAGAACCCGAGGCCGTTCCAGGTGCGCTGGTCGAACTGGTAGGCGCCGTAGTACCCGTTACCGGTGTTGGTGCTGTAGTTGCCGCCGCTCTCGCACTGGCGGAGCCGGGCGAAGTCGTCCCGGGTCGCGGCGCCTGCCGGGGCGGTCAGGGCGGCGGTGAAGGTGGCGGTCATGCCACCTGCGGCGAGCACGGGTGCCGTCTTGCTCGGCTTGGCGTGGCGGGGCTTGTGAGCGCGCAGCAGCACGTCGGCGGTCCTTCCCGGACGCCTGCGGGGTGAGCTGTCGGGTTCGGGCTGGGCTGCCCGGCGCTGGGTCCACGTACTGCGCTTCACCCCGAGGGCGCTGGCAGCGCCCGGTGTTGGTTCCCCCGTCCCCCTCCTCGGTTGCGTGTCGACGGTCGTCCCGGAAGGGGCTCGGCGGAGGACGACCGTGCCACCCCAGGCGGCGTGGCAAGTTGACAGGTTAGCCCGAACAGGTCATTCCTCGGTAGTGAGGAGCTACGCCTTGAGGGCCGTCCCCGCGCTGCGGAGGTCCTCGCAGGCCTCGACGACACGCTTGGCCATGCCTGCCTCGGCGCTCTTGCCCCACGCCCGGGGGTCGTACAGCTTCTTGCTCCCGACCTCCCCGTCGACCTTCAGGACACCGTCGTAGTTCTTGAGCATGTGGTCTGCGACGGGCCGGGTGTAGGCGTACTGCGTGTCGGTGTCGACGTTCATCTTCACGACGCCGTAGTCGAGCGCCTCGCGGATCTCCTCGAGCAGCGACCCGGACCCGCCGTGGAAGACCAGGTCGAAGGTCTTGCCGGTCTTGGCCTGCACCTCGTCCTGGATCTCCTTGAGGATGGTGGGCTTGAGCTTGACGTTGCCGGGCTTGTAGACGCCGTGCACGTTGCCGAAGGTCGCGGCCAGCATGTAGCGGCCCCGCTCACCCATGCCGATCGCCTCGGCGGTGAGCAGTGCGTCCGCAGGCGTCGTGTACAGCTTCTCGTTGATGGCGTTCTCGACGCCGTCCTCCTCGCCACCGACGACGCCGATCTCGAGCTCCATGACGATGCGGGCCTTGGCGCACTTCTCGAGCAGCTCCTGCGCGATCGACAGGTTCTCCTTGAGCTCCACCGCCGACCCGTCCCACATGTGCGACTGGAACAGCGGCTCCAGGCCGCGGTCGACGCGCTCCTGGCTGATCGCGATGAGCGGCCGCATGTAGCCGTCGAGCTTGTCCTTCGGGCAGTGGTCGGTGTGCAGCGCCACGGTGATCGGGTAGTTCTTGGCGACCACGTGGGCGTACTCCGCCAGTGCGACGGCGCCGTCGACCATGTTCTTCACGCCCGGGCCGGACAGGTACTCCGCGCCGCCCGTGCTGACCTGCACGATCCCGTCGCTGCCGGCGTCCGCGAACCCCTGCAGGGCCGCGTTGAGCGTCTGCGAGCTCGTGACGTTGATGGCCGGGTAGGCGAAGCGGCCGGCCTTGGCGCGATCGAGCATCTCGGCGTAGACCGCGGGCGACGCGATGGGCATGGTGGCTCCTTCATCCGGCTGACAGCCCGATCCTGCCAGACCGCCGCCGCGCGCCTCACCTAGTCCCTTTTGACCATCTTCTGCTCAGGGATCGTCGTTTGGAGGCTTTCGTCCTTAGCGTCGAGATCCGCCCGTCCTGACAGGAGAGATCACGTGCACTGCCGTCCCCTGCTCGCCGTCGCCGTCGTGGCGGCGGCGACCTGCTCCACACTCCCCCTCCTCGGCACGACCGCGTCCGCCGAGGGCACCCCGACCACCCGCCCCGTGCTGCTGTCGGTGACCGACGGCGACGGTGACGGCGGGTACGGCCTGTACGCCCAGACACCGACGGGTGGCTACCAGGTGGTCCCCGAGTCCGGCACCACCGACGTGTACGCGGTGGCCGCCTCGCGGGACGGCAGCCGGGTCGCCTACCTGCAGGACGTGTACGACGACGCCGGCGACCTCGCCCACGAGCGGCTCGTCGTGCGGGACGCCACGCTGCGGGGGACGCCGGCGTTCACCCGCGTGGTCTCGGACCTGACGCCCGCGAGCGGCGACGTCTTCGACACCAGCCCCGCGCTCTCGCCCGACGGCAGCACCGTGCTGTGGACGCGGATGGACTTCAGCGGCGTCGAGCCGGCCGTGAGCACGATGTCCGCGCCGGTCGCCGCCGGCAGCGGCAGCCTGCTGGCGGACGGGCTCTCCGGCGCGGTCTTCCTCGACGCCGCCACCCTGCTCGGAACCGATGCCTCCGGGCCGGTCACCGTCCCGTCGACGGGCGGGACCCCGCAGCCCGTCGCCGGCCTGAGCGCCTCCGACACCGACTTCTCGGTGTCCGCCGACGGCACCGGCCTCGCCTGGGTCCGCGACACGACGCCGGACGGCTCCGACACCACGACGAGCGACGTGCACGCAGCCGGCCTCGCGGTCGCTGCGGGTACCGCGACCCTCACCGGAGACCGCACCCTCGCCGGTGGCAGCGAGGCGAGCACGCCCGCCTGGACGCCGGACGGCGCGACGGTGCGGTTCGTGAGGTTCGACGCCGTCGGCCAGGGCACCGTGTGGGAGGCCCCGGCGGACGCGAGCGCACCGGCCGCAGCGACGCAGCAGGTCCCCGTGGGAGACACCTCCGGGATCGCCTCCAGCAGCGTCGACGCCGTCGCCCCCGGCACCGCGACCCTGCTGCCGGCGACGGTCGCCGCCACGTCGGCCACCGTGCGGTGGTCGCTGCCCGCGGACACCGACATCGACGGGGTCATGATCACCCGAGGCGGCGGCTCGGTCGGAGGCACCTTCGTCAAGGCGCCCGCGACGAGCTGGGTCGACACCGGGCTCACGCTCGGGACCAGCTACCTCTACAGCGCCACGGTCATCGACAAGGCCGGCAACAGCAGCGCGACGACGACCCGCTGGCTCACGACGATGGGCTCCGGCCTGACCACCGCGTCGTTCCCGGACCCGACATCCACCAGGTACTACCTGAACCCGAGCTTCCGCGTCACGCTGCCGACCGGCAGCTACAGCGTGCAGTACCGGGCCAACGGTGCCGGCTCCCTGGTGCCGTGGCTGTCGCACGCGACCGGCACCAGCCAGGTGTTCAGCGCGGCGCGGGCCGGCTCCTCCTACGGCCTGCTGCTGACCCGCTTCGACAGCTACGGCAACAGCACCGCGCCGATCGGTCTCGGCACCGCGGTCGTCCCCTACGACCAGTCCCGGGCCACGTTCTCCGGGTCGTTCGCGACCCAGTCGATGAGCGAGCGCTACCTCGGCAGCGCCACCGTCCTCAAGGCGGCAGGTGCCGCCGCTCGCCTGGTCGTCAACGGCAACCGGCTGCAGGTGATCGGCGAGAAGTGCACCAGCTGCGGCGTCATGGACGTGTACGTCGACGGCACCCGGGTCGCCGGTGTCGACACCCACGACACGCAGCGCCGGTCCCGGCAGGTGTTGTACACCCGCAACCTGAAGGCGGGCGTCAACCACACCGTCGTCATCAAGGCGCGCGGCACCGCCGGCCACCCGAACGTCGTCCTCGACGCGTTCGGCGTCCGGCACTAGCTCTCAGGGTGCTCGCAGCCCCCACCACTAGCGTGGGGGCGGTGAGCACCCTGGCCCTGCCCGCGTTCCTCGACGGGCAGCAGCTCGTCGAGTCCTTCGGCGTGATCGGGCTGCTGCTCATCGTCTTCGCCGAGACCGGGCTGCTGCTCGGGTTCTTCCTGCCCGGCGACTCGCTGCTGTTCGCGGCGGGCTTCGCCGCGACCGGCGAGCTCAGCCACTCGCTGCACCCGAACCTGGGCGTGGTCGTCGTCGGCTGCGTCGTCGCGGCCTTCGCCGGCGCCCAGACCGGCTTCGTCATCGGGCGCCGGGTCGGGCCCGCGCTGTTCGCCCGCGAGGACTCGCGGTTCTTCAAGCGGCGGTACGTCACCAAGGCCGAGGACGTCGTCGAGCACTACGGCGCCGGTAAGGCGCTGGTCCTCGGACGCTTCGTGCCGATCGTGCGCACCTTCATCAACCCGCTGATGGGGGCCGGGGCGCTGCCCACCCGCACCTTCACGCTCTGGAACGCCGTCGGCGCTGTGCTCTGGGGCGGCGGTGTGACCGTGCTCGGCTACTACCTCGGCCAGGTCCACTGGATCGGCCACAACCTCGAGGTCTTCGCGGCCATCGTCGTGCTCCTCTCGGTGACCCCGATGGTGCTGGAGTACCGCAAGCACCGCTGACCGACGACCCACCCTTCCCCCGTGCACAGCGGGGGTGGCCCAAGCCGGTTCGGCCACGCTCAGTACGGCTCGGTCAGCCGCGCCTGGCGTGCACGCGAGAAGGGACCTGTCAGGCGAGGCCGAGGTCGGTGAGGGAGTAGGCGAAGCGGTAGGGCACGCCCTCGGCCTCGATCTTCTCGCCGGCGCCGGTGTCGCGGTCCGCGATGGTCGCGACCCCCACGCAGGTGGCCCCGGCGGCTCGCACGGCCGCGAGCGCCTCGAGGGGCGAGCCTCCCGTCGTGCTGGTGTCCTCGACGACCAGGACGCGCTTGCCGGTGATGTCCGGGCCCTCGATCTGCTTCTGCAGCCCGTGCGCCTTGGCGGCCTTGCGCACGACGAACGCGTCCAGCCGCCGGCCCTGGGCGGCTGCCTGGTGCAGCATCGCGGTCGCGATCGGGTCGGCGCCCATGGTGAGCCCGCCGACGGCGTCGTACTCCCAGTCCTTCGTCAGGTCCAGCATCACCTTGCCGACGAGCGGTGCTGCCTCTGCCGAGAGGGTGGTACGACGGAGGTCGACGTAGTAGTCGGCCTCGCGACCCGACGACAGCGTCACCTTGCCGTGCACGATGGCCTGGGCCTTGACGAGGGACAGCAGCGCGTCGCGATCAGTCACGCGACCGAGGCTAGCGGCCCTCCGCTGTCCGATGACCGACAGCGTCGGGTTCACGACTCCGCCGCGCAGGCAGGGCAGACGAGTGTCCCCAGTACCAAGGGACACCGCAGGAGGAGAAGTCATGAAGCCGCTCGGGAAGCTCACCGTCATCGGCGTCGTCGGCGCGGCACTGCTGAGCACCGGCGCGATCGTCGCGCGCGCTGCCATTCCGTCGTCGAGCGACGGCACCATCACCGCCTGTTACAGCAGCGCGAACCCGGCCCTTCGCGTCATCGACGCCCAGGCCGGGGCCACCTGCGCCGCCGGGGAGACTTCCGTCGCCTGGAACATGGGGATGCGCTGGGCAGGTCAGTGGGACGACGGGACGGGCCCGGGGAAGGTGGCCCCCGGCCTCACCTACCCGTCTGGCAACAGGAACAAGGTCGTCCGGATGAACGTCCCCAAGGGCAAGTTCGGGTGCACCACCCCGAAGGGGCTCTGGGTCAGCATCACCGACTCCTACAGCTACCCGTGCGTCGAGTACCCGCAGAACTGGGTGCTGCTCGTCCCTGACCCCGTCGTGCCGGACACCCACTGGGTGCGGACGGGCGGTGACGGCAAGGTGGTCGCGTCCAGCGAGCCGGTCGACTACGCGTACCTCAGCTCCGGCTACGGCTACCTGCACATCCCGACGATCGCCGATCTCAACCAGTGCTCACTGACCGGCAACGTCGCGGACTACGCGACCTCAGGGGTGACCATGACGGTCCAGCCGTACTACGGCTACGTGCTCTACACGCTGCGCAAGGCGGACGGCAGCAGCGTGAGTGCGCCCGTCAACATCACGATCACCTGCACCCGCTACTGACCGAGGAGCACGGCCTCCAGCTCCTGCGGGAGGCCGTGCACGGGCCGGTCGGGGCGCTGGGCGGGGAAGCCGTCGCGCTGGAGCCACTCCCACGTGGCCGCGACCGTGTCCTCGACGTCACGGCTGCGCAGACCGGTCGCGACCGCCCTCGCGGTGTCGCCCTCCATGAAGCCCTCGAACTCGCCGCCCTCGGGCAGCCAGCCCGGGAGCTGGGTCCACGGCTCGGCGCCGGCGGCCAGCAGCGTGTCCTGGTCCACCCACACCAGCTCCGCCCGATCACCGGTGACGTGGACGACGGCGTCCAGCAGCGCCCCCGTCGTGGTGTGCCCCGCAGGGTCGGTGAGGTCGACGGTGCCGCTGGTGCCCGCGGCGAGGTTGTCGTTGAACCATGCGGCGAGGTCGCGCGCGTCGACGTACTGGTGCGGTCGGCCCGGTCGACCCGGCGCGACCATCCGCCCGCCGCGAGCCGCCCGCCCGAGCCACCACGGCAGCCGGCCGATGTCCTCGTAGGGCCCGAGGATCAGCCCCGGCCGGCCGATCAGCGCGTCCGGGAACGACTCCAGGGCCGCGAGCTCGCCGCCGCGCTTGTCCTGCGCGTAGTCGGTCTGGTCCGCGTCGGGCTCGGCGTCGACGACGGGCCACTCCTCGTTGCCGCCGGGCGGCCGCCCGTCGGTGTAGGCGCTGATGCTCGAGCAGTAGGCGTACCGGCCGACCCGTCCCCGCAGCAGGGCCGCCGACGACCGCACGACCCGGGGCGCCTGCGCCCACGGGTCGAACACCGCGTCGAACTCCTTGCCCTGCAAGGCTTCTCGCAGCTGCCCGTCGTCCGTGCGGTCCGCCTTGAGGGGCTGTACGCCCTCGGGCAGCGTCCCGGTCAGGCCACGGTTGAGGGCGGTGACGTCCCACCCGCGGTCGAGGGCGTCGAGGATGACGGACCGGCCCACGAAGCGGGTGCCGCCCAGCACGAGAAGTCGCATCCGCCGACCCTCACGCGGGGCGCCCTCCAGCTCAAGGGCTTCCGCTGACGGCGTACCTTCCCGCCATGACGATCTCGGTGATCCAGTGGGCGACGGGCGGAGTCGGGCGGGCGGCGATCGAGGCGGTCGCCGCGCACCCCGAGCTGGAGCTGGTGGGGTGCTGGGTGCACTCCTCGGCCAAGGAGGGCGTCGATGCCGGTGAGCTCGCCGGCATCGGGCCGCTGGGCGTCAAGGCGACCAACGACGTCGACGCGCTGCTGGCGCTGAAGGCGGACTGCATCGTCTACGCGCCCCTCATGCCCGACGAGGAGCTGGTCTGCCGGATGCTCGCCTCCGGGGCGAACGTCGTGACGCCGCTCGGTTGGGTCTACCCGCCGGAGTCGAAGACCGAGGCGCTGCGTGCGGCGTGCGTCACCGGCGGCGCGTCGCTGCACGGCACCGGCATCCACCCGGGCGGGATCACCGAGCGGTTCCCGCTGATGGTCTCTGCGCTGACGTCGCGGATCACGCACGTCCGGTCCGAGGAGTTCAGCGACATCCGGACCTACGGGGCGCCGGACGTGCTGCGCGACATCATGCTCTTCGGCCACGCACCGGAGAAGTCGCTGCAGAGCCCGATGGTCGGCTTCCTCGGCGGCGGCTTCCGGCAGTCGATCCAGATGATCGCCGACGAGCTCGGGTTCGCGATCGACGACCGGATCGAGGGCACCAACGAGGTGGCGGTGGCGACCGCGCCGATCGACACCCCGATGGGCGTCATCGAGCCGGGGCTCGTCGCTGCGCAGCGGTTCACGTGGACAGCCACCGTCGGCGGGGTGCCGGTCATCACCGCCCGCGTCAACTGGCTGATGGGCGAGGAGCACCTCGACCCCGCGTGGTCGTTCGGTCCCGCCGGGGAGCGGTTCGAGGTGGCGGTCTCCGGTGACCCGGACGTGCTGGTGACCTTCAAGGGCTACCAGCCGGAGACGGTCGAGGAGGGCTTGGTCCGCAACCCCGGGATCACCTCGACCGCGCACCACTGCGTCTCGGCGATCCCCTACGTCGTGGCGGCCGAGCCGGGCATCCAGACCTACCTCGACCTGCCGCTCATCGCGGGACGGGCGGCCCCGCACCTGTCCCGCTGACCTGGCCGGGCTTGCGTTCTCGGGAAGCCGACGCCTCAGCGGGCGGGAACTTCCCGAAAGGGCAAGCCTCGCCGGCGGGGCGCCGGCTACCCGAGGACGGGGTAGCGCCGGGCGGCGGCCAGCTCGTCGAGGGCCTCCTGCATCCGGGTCCGCACCAGCAGGTCGATCGCGGCGACGTCGTCGCCGTGCTCCGCGGGGTCGATCGGCTCGAGGAAGCGGGTGACGATCTTCGTCGGCAGCGGCAGGTTCGGCGGGATGCCCAGCGAGATCCCCCACGGGAACCCGACGGCGATGGGCGCGTACTTGGAGCGGAAGAGCTTGGTGAGCGGGATGAGCTTCGCCAGCGACTCGCCGCGGCTGAGGACGAGCTGCGACTCCTGCCCGCCGATGCTGACGACGGGGACGATCGGGACGCCCGCCTCGATGGCGGTGCGGACGTAGCCGGTGCGGCCGCCGAAGTCGATGACGTTGCGCTTGGCCGTGGGCCGGTAGACGTCGTAGTCACCGCCGGGGAACACGATGGTCGCGCCGCCCTCGCGCAGCGCGGCGAGGGCGTTCTCCCTGGTGGCGTTGACGAAGCCGAGGGAGCGCAGCAGACCGCCCTGCGGGCCGAACATGAGGATGTCGTGGGCGAGCACCCGGAGCGGGTGCGTGACGCCGTACTTCTCCCAGTAGGCCGTCGCGATGATCGGGACGTCCATGGCGATGATGCCGCCCGAGTGGTTGCCGACGATCAGGGCACCGCTGTCGGGCAGGTGCTCCTGACCGGACACCTCGACGCGGTGGTAGAGCTTCAGGACCCGCTCGAGGAGGCCGCGGACCAGGGCCAGCTTGCCGGCGTCGATGGCGGGGAGCTCACTGCGGGTCATGCCGGTCCAACGAGGCGGCAAGGGTTCGTGACACGGGTGAGACGCGTCACGCCAGCAAGCCGGCCACCCGCGCCACCTGGGACACGTCAGAGCTGGTCGGGATGAGGTGCACCTCGTCCGCCCCGAGGTCCTCGAGGCGCCTGAGCAGGTCCCGCAGCTCCGACTCGGTCCCCGCGAAGCCGGACGCCCTGGCGAGCGGGTCGACGAGAGCGGGCGGCAGCCAGTTCATGTAGTGCATCAGGTGCCGGTGCACCTGCTCGCGCGCGCTGCCGTCGCCGTCGTCGAGCGCGAACCAGGTGGAGGTGGCGAGGTACGGCGTACCACGCCCAGCGTCGGCCCACGCCGTGCGGGCCACGTCGAAGAGGCCCGCGACGGCGTCGAGGTCGAGGTCCATCGAGACGCCCGCGAGCCCGTCGGCCCACGTGACGGACGCGCGCATCGTGCGCGGGCCCAGGGTGCCGACGAGCAGCGGCGGGCCGCCGGGCTGGACCGGAGCCGGCCCGACGGGGCGGACGCTGTCGGTGAGCCGCTCGCCGGCCCAGACCCGCTTCATCGTCAGCGCCCGGCTCTCGAGCTCGGCGATCCGCTGCGTCGCCGGGTCGGCCCCGACCGCCGTGTAGTCCTCGACGCGGCCGCCCACCCCCAGCCCGACCGTGAGCCGTCCCCTGGTGAGCACGTCCGCCGTGGCGAGGCCCTTCGCGAGCATGACCGGGTCGTGCAGCTGCGGCACCACGACAGTGGTCACGACCCGGACCCGGTCGGTCCAGGCCGCGACCGCCCCGAGCAGCGCGAGCACCTCGGGGTTGTCGAAGGCCATCCGCTCGCCGAAGCACAGGCTCGCGAAGGGACCGTCGTCGATGGCGCGGGCCCAGGCCTCGAGCACGTCCGCGTCGAGGTCGGGTTCCATCACGGGCAGGGTCATGCCGACGTCCATGCCGCCCACCCTGCCCTACGCCGGTCAGGCGGTGCGGACGGCGGGACCGACGGTGAGGTCGTCACCCGCCCGGTCGACGACCACCTCGTCGCCGTCGTGGATCTCCCCGGACAGCAGCGCCTTGGCGAGCCGGTCGCCGATCGCCTTCTGCACCAGCCGGCGCAGCGGCCGGGCGCCGTAGACGGGGTCGTAGCCCGTCAGCGACAGCCACTCCCTGGCTGCGTCGGTCACGGTGAGCGTCAGCCTGCGGTCGGTGAGCCGGCGGGCCAGCTGCGCGACCTGGAGGTCGACGATCTGCGTGAGCTCCTCGGTGCCGAGGGCGTCGAAGACGACGATGTCGTCGAGCCGGTTGACGAACTCCGGCTTGAACGCCGAGCGCACGACCTCCAGCACCTTGTCCTTGCGCTGCTCCGGGGTGAGCAGCGGGTCGGTCGTGAAGGACGAGCCGAGGTTCGACGTCAGCACCAGGATGGTGTTGCGGAAGTCCACGGTGCGCCCCTGGCCGTCGGTGAGCCGGCCGTCGTCGAGGACCTGCAGCAGCACGTCGAACACGTCGGGGTGGGCCTTCTCGACCTCGTCGAACAGCACCACGGAGTACGGCCGACGGCGGACCGCCTCGGTCAGCTGGCCGCCCTGGTCGTAGCCGACGTACCCGGGCGGTGCACCGACCAGCCGGGCGACGGCGTGCTTCTCGCCGTACTCGCTCATGTCGATCCGCGTCATGGCCCGCTCGTCGTCGAAGAGGAACTCGGCGAGCGCCTTCGCGAGCTCGGTCTTGCCGACACCGGTCGGACCGAGGAACAGGAACGACCCGGTCGGCCGGTCGGGGTCGGAGATGCCCGCCCGCGCGCGGCGCACCGCGTCGGAGACCGCCTGGACCGCGGCGCGCTGGCCGACGAGGCGCGCGCCGAGCGCGTCCTCCATCCGCAGCAGCTTCGCGGTCTCGCCCTCCAGCAGGCGGCCGGCGGGGATGCCCGTCCATGCGGCGACCACCTCGGCGATGTCGTCAGCGGTCACCTGCTCCTTGACCATCGCGTCCTCGGCGGGGGCGACCGACTGCTCGAGATCCCTTGTCACAGCGGGGATCTCGCCGTACTGCAGCCGCGAAGCGGTCTCGAGGTCGCCGTCGCGCTGCGCGCGCTCGAGCTGGGACTGCAGGTCGTCGAGGCGCTTCTTGAGCTCGCCCACCCGGTTGAGCCCGGACTTCTCCAGCTCCCAGCGGGCCATCAGCCCGGAGAGCTCCTCGGTCCTGTCGGCCAGCTCCCGGCGCAGGGTCGCGAGCCGCTCGGCGGAGGCGGCGTCGCTCTCCTTCGACAGGGCCAGCTCCTCCATCTTCATGCGGTCGACGGCGCGCTGGAGCTCGTCGATCTCGACAGGCCGGCTGTCGATCTCCATCCGCAGCCGGGACGCGCTCTCGTCGACGAGGTCGATGGCCTTGTCGGGCAGGAAGCGCGCGGTGATGTAGCGGTCGGACAGGGCCGCTGCCGCGACCAGTGCGCCGTCGGTGATCTCGACACCGTGGTGCGCCTCGTAGCGGCCCTTGAGGCCGCGCAGGATCGCGATGGTGTCCTCGACCGAGGGCTCGCCGACCAGCACCTGCTGGAACCGCCGCTCGAGCGCGGGGTCCTTCTCGATGTTCTGGCGGAACTCGTCGAGCGTCGTCGCGCCGACCATCCGCAGCTCGCCGCGGGCCAGCATCGGCTT
>CAMLIA010000031.1 GCA_946479905.1 uncultured Frankiales bacterium
GTCCAGCACATCGACCGCGTGGTGGCGGAGCTGCTCCCGTCCTACGGCGCGGACGGCCCGGTGGCCGTGGTCGCCCGGGCGTCCCGGCCCGACGAGCTGGTCCTGCGCGGGACTCTCGGCGACATCGCGGCGCAGGTGGCCGCCGCGGGCGTGCGGAGGACGGCGGTCATCGTCGTCGGCCGGGTCCTGGGTGCGGAGGGCTTCCCGGACAGCCACCTGTACTCCACCGAGCGGTGCCGTTGATCCTCGTCCTCGGCGGTACGGCCGAGGCCCGTGAGCTCGCGTCCCGGGTGCCGGTGCTCACCTCGCTGGCCGGCCGGGTGCGGGAGCTCGACCTCCCTCCGGGCGACGTCCGGGTCGGCGGGTTCGGCGGCGTGCCCGGCCTGGTGGCCTGGCTGGAGGAGCACCGGCCGGACGCCGTCGTCGACGCGACGCACCCGTTCGCGGCCCAGATGCAGCGGCACGCCGTCGAGGCCTGCCGCGCCGTCGGCGTACCGCTGCTTCGCCTGCAGCGACCGGGCTGGACCGAGCAGCCGGGGGACCGGTGGACCCGGGTGCCGTCCCTCGAGGCGGCCGCCGCGGCCGTGGGGGACCGGCGGGTGCTGCTGACGACCGGGCGGCAGGCGGTCACGCCCTTCCTCGGGCTGCGGCACGTCGTGCTGCGGGCCATCGAGCGGCCGCCGGGCATCCCGGACGACTGGACCGTCGTGCTGGGCCGCCCGCCGTGGTCGCTGGCCCAGGAGCGTGCGCAGCTGGCCGAGCACCGCATCGAGGTGGTGGTCACGAAGGACTCCGGCGGGTCGGCAGCGCCGAAGCTCGAGGCCGCCCGGGAAGCCGGTCTCGAGGTGGTCGTCGTGGACCGCCCGCCCGTCCTGGCCCCGCACGTCGTCGAGACCGTCGACGCCGCCTGCGCCTGGCTCAGGCGGGGTAGCGGCGGGGGGTGAAGACGGCCTGGGTGCCGTCGGGGCGGTCGAGCACGCGGGTGGTCGAGGAGCCGATGAGCACGAGGGTCCGCATGTCGACGTCCGCCGGGTCCATCTCGCCCAGGGTCGTGACGATGACCCGCTCGGTTGGGCCGCCGACGTCGCGGCCGAGCACGACCACGGTCGAGGGGGACCGGTGCTCCAGCACGATCTCCTGCATCGCCCCGACCTGCCACGGCCGGGCCTTGGACCGCGGGTTGTAGACGGCGATGACGAAGTCCGCCTTGGCCGCCAGCGACAGCCGCTCGCTGACCACCTCCCACGGCTTGAGCCGGTCCGACAGCGAGATGACGCAGAAGTCGTGCCCGAGGGGGGCGCCGACCCGCGCAGCCACGGCCTGGGCCGCGGTGAGGCCCGGGACCGTCTGCACCTCGACGTCGGGGTAGTCCGCCGCCGCCTCCCAGACGGCGGTCGCCATCGCGAACACCCCGGGGTCGCCCGAGGAGACGACCGCGACCCGCCGGCCGGCGCGGGCCAGGTCGAGGGCGTGCCGCGCCCGCGCGTCCTCCTCGGTGTTGTCCGAGGGGATCCGCTGCTGCCGTGGGTTCGGCGGCACCCGGTCGAGGTACGGCCCGTAGCCGAGCAGCACCTCCGCCGCGGCGAGTGCCGCCATCGACTCCGGCGTCTGCCAGTCCCTGCCGGCCGGCCCGAGCCCGACCACGGCCACCGACCCGACGCCAGAGGCAGAGGTCGACGCGGGCAGCGTGCCCTGCTGCGACGAGGGCAGCACCGCCATCGAGAAGTACGGCACCGTCGACGGGTCCACGTCGGCGAGCTGCTCGATCCGCTGGGCGGAGGTGGAGGCCCGCTCGACGTAGAACGCCTCGCCCAGCCGGCCGGCGGCCTCCAGCGCGCCGCGCACCTTGTCGAACGTCCGGCCCAGCTTCATGATCGCGACCGGCCCGGGGCGCCCGAGCCGCTCGACGAGCTCCTCGGCGGGCAGCGTGCCCGGCAGCACGGTCAGCACCTCCTCGGCCTCCACCAGGGGCGCACCGAGCGCGGCCGCGGACGCCGACACCGACGTCACCCCGGGCACGACGACCGTCGGGTAGCGCGGGGCGAGCCGCTTGTGCAGGTGCATGTACGACCCGTAGAACATCGGGTCGCCCTCGGCGAGCACGACCACGTCCCGCCCGGCGTCGAGGTGGACCGCCAGCCGGGCCGCCGCCTCCTCGTAGAACTCCTCCAGCGCGCCGCGGTACCCGCCCGGGTGGTCGGTCGTCTCCACCGTCAACGGGTAGACGAGGTGCTCCTCGACCACGTCGTCGGGCAGGTACGCCCGGGCGATGCCCAGCGCGATCGACCGGCCGTGCCGGGCGGAGTGGAAGGCGACCACGTCCGCCGCGCCCAGGATGCGGGCGGCCTTCACCGTCACCAGCTCCGGGTCTCCGGGGCCGAGCCCCACGCCGTAGAGAGTCACTCCGTCACCGTCGCCAGGGCGTTCACGGCGGCCGCCACGATCGCGCTGCCGCCACGGCGGCCGCGCACCACCAGGTGCTCCAGGTCCGACTCCACCAGTGCCTCCTTCGACTCGGCCGCCCCGATGAACCCGACCGGGATCCCCAGCACCGCCGCCGGCCTCGGCCCGCCGGCGGCCACCAGGTCGAGCAGGTGGAACAGCGCCGTCGGTGCGTTCCCGATGGCCACCACAGCACCCTCGAGCCGGTCGGGCCACAGCTCCACGGCGGCGGCGGAGCGCGTCGTCCCCAGGTGCGCAGCCAGGTCGGGCACCCGCGGGTCACGCAGCGTGCACAGCACGTCGTTGTCCTTCGGCAGCCGCGCCCGGGTGATGCCCGAGGCCACCATCTGCGCGTCGCACAGGATCGGTGCGCCGCGCTGCAGGGCCTCGTACGCCGCGTCGTACACCCCTGGCGAGAACGCGACGTCGGCTGCCAGGTCGGTCATCCCGCAGGCATGGATCATGCGCACGACCACCCGGTCCAGCCCGGCCGGGAACCGGCTCAGGTCGGTCTCCGTGCGGATGGTGGCGAACGACTGCCGGTAGATCTCGGCGCCGTCCTTCACGTAGCTCATGCGTAGCCCTCCAGGGTCGCGGTGCGCACGGCCGCCCCGGCCGGTGCCCCGCACTGCCGCTCGCAGCCGGCCCAGTGCAGCGGCCGAGGTCCCGGTGCCAGCGCCGCGCGCGCGTCGGCGCGGACGTCGGCGAGCGACGAGGCGCACGCCAGCCCGGCGCAGGCCGAGACACCCACCCACGGCGACGCCGGGTCGGTCACGAGGTCCGTCACGTCCGTCGAGAGGGGCACGACGACGGTGCGCCACGGCGTGACCTGCACCGGTCCGGCGCTGAGCCGCTCGAGCATCGCCGCGGTGAGCCGCCCCAGGGGTGGGAGCGCCACGACCCGGTCGCCGTGCCGACCCAGCGCGACCGGCGCACCGGGCGGCACCGGCACGCCCAGCGGGCGGTCCCAGGTGATCTCGCGCACCCGCCAGGCCGACCCGCGGATCGCGAGGAAGTGCGCGGCGGCCTCGAGCAGGGCCGCGACCGTCCCCGGGCCGGCGTCGCGCCCGTCGACCACCAGCCGGTCGTCGACCAGGGCCAGGTCGGGGCGGACCGACAGCACGTCGCGCCCGCCCACGCCGAGCAGGAACCGGCCCGGTAGCGGGTCCAGCGACTGGATGCCCTCGTCGATCTCCGCGACGATCGCTGCAAGGTCGTGCAGGGGCGACGCGACGACGTTGCGCGCCGTGTCGTGGGTCACCGAGGGCAGCAGCCCGGCGGCGGCCAGCGCGTCGGCGAGCGCCTCCGCCGTACCCGCTCGCAGGCCTCGGAGCTGGACGTTGCCGCGCGAGGTGAGGTCGAGGTTGCCGTCCCCGAAGGACCGGGAGGCGGACCCGAGCGCGGTCACCTGGGCACCGGTCAGGTAGCCGCCCGGGACGCGGACCCGCACCAGACCGCCGTCGACGGCGTCGTGCACGCGCACGACCCCGGGACAGCGGTCGACGGAGGTGCGCACCGAGCCAGCCTAGAGGGCTTACTAGAGTGCAGCAGTGCCCCGCGTCCTGTTGCTCTCCACGTCCGACACCGACCTGCTGAGCGCCCGGGCCTCGGGAGCCGACTACCGGCTGGCGAACCCGAACCGGGTCACCGACCTCGCCGCGCTGACCGAGGACGTCGACCTCGTCGTGCTGCGGCTGCTGGGGACCCGCCGCTCGTGGGAGGAGGGCATCCAGGCGCTGCAGGCGCTCTCGACGCCGCTCGTGGTGCTGTCGGGGGAGCTGCTGCCCAACCCGGAGCTGATGGAGCTGTCCAGCGTGCCGCTCGGGGTGGCTCAGGAGGCGCACGGCTACCTCGCCCAGGGCGGCAAGGACAACCTCCGCCAGCTGCACGCGTTCCTGTCCGACACGGTCCTGCTGACCGGTGAGGGCTTCGACCCGCCGCAGGAGCTGCCCGCCTGGGGTCACCACGAGCGAACGAGCCAGGGCAGCGGCCCGGTCGTGAGCGTGCTCTTCTACCGGGCGCACGAGGTGTCGGGGAACACCGCCTTCGTCGACGCCCTCTGCGACGCGATCGAGGCGAAGGGCGGCACCGCCCGGCCGCTGTTCACCGCCAGCCTCCGCACGCCCGACGCCGGCCTGCTCACGGCGCTGCAGGGCTCGGACGCGATCATCACGACGGTGCTCGCCGCCGGCGGGACCCGGCCGGCGACGGCGAGCGCGGGGGAGGACGACGAGGCCTGGGACGTCGGTGCGCTCGCGACCTTCGACGTGCCGATCCTGCAGGCGCTGTGCCTCACCAGCAGCCGCGCGACCTGGGAGGCGGGCGACGAGGGCCTCTCGCCGCTGGACACGGCCACCCAGGTGGCCATCCCCGAGTTCGACGGCCGGATCATCACGGTCCCGTTCTCCTTCAAGGAGGTCGACGAGGACGGGCTGACCGTCTACGTCCCCGACCCCGAGCGGTGCCTGCGGGTCGCCGGGCTCGCCGTCCGGCACGGGCGGCTGCGGCAGATCGACAACGCCGACAAGCGCATCGGGCTGGTGCTCAGCGCGTACCCGACCAAGCACGCCCGGATCGGCAACGCCGTCGGCCTGGACACCCCGGCTTCCGTGATCCGGCTGCTCGACGCCATGCGGGCCCGCGGCTACCGGGTGGGGGAGCTGCCCGACACCGGTGACGCGCTGTTCCACGCGCTCATCGCGGCGGGTGGCCAGGACCCGGACTGGCTGACCGAGGAGAAGCTGCAGGGCAACCCGGTGCGCATCGCCGCCGCCGACTACCGGCGCTGGTTCGCCACCCTGCCGACTGACTTCCAGGAGTCGGTCGAGAAGGCCTGGGGGCCCGCGCCCGGTGACCTGTACGTCGACCGGTCGGCCGACCCCGACGGCGAGATCGTCGTGGCAGCGCTGCAGGCCGACAACGTGGTGCTGATCGTGCAGCCGCCGCGCGGGTTCGGGGAGAACCCGGTCGCGATCTACCACGACCCCGACCTGCCGCCGTCGCACCACTACCTCGCGGCCTACCAGTGGCTGGCTGGGCCCTTCGGCGCCGACGCGCTGGTGCACGTCGGCAAGCACGGCAACCTCGAGTGGCTGCCGGGCAAGACCCTCGGCATGTCGGCGAGCTGCGGCTCCGACGCCGCTCTCGGCGACCTGCCGCTGGTCTACCCGTTCCTCGTCAACGACCCCGGCGAGGGGTCGCAGGCCAAGCGCCGCGCGCACGCCACGCTCGTCGACCACCTGGTGCCGCCGATGGCGCGGGCCGACACCTACGGCGACATGGCCCGGCTCGAGCAGCTGCTCGACGAGCACTCCAACATCGCCGCGATGGACCCGGCGAAGCTGCCGGCGATCCGCGCGCAGATCTGGACCCTGATCCAGGCTGCCCGGCTCGACCACGACCTGGGGCTGGACGACCGCCCGCACGACACCGAGTTCGACGACTTCCTGCTGCACGTCGACGGCTGGCTGTGCGAGGTCAAGGACGTCCAGATCCGCGACGGCCTGCACGTCCTCGGCGAGGCCCCCACCGGCCAGGCGCGGGCCCTGATGGTGCTGGCGATCCTGCGGTCCCGGCAGATCTGGTCCGGCAAGCAGTCGCTGCCCGGGCTGCGCCGGGCCCTCGGCCTGGACACCGAGGACCGGGCGGCCACCGACCGCTTCGAGGAGCAGGCGCAGCGGCTCGTCGAGGACCTCGAGGCGCACGACTGGGACGTGTCGCGGGTGGCCGCGCTGACCGACGACCCGACGGTCGCCGAGATCCTCCGGTTCGCCTGCACCGAGATCGTCCCGCGCCTCGCGGGCACGGCCGGCGAGGTCGACGCCGTCCTGCACGCCCTCGACGGTGGGTACGTCCCGGCGGGGCCGAGCGGTTCGCCGCTCCGGGGACTCGTCAACGTGCTCCCGACCGGCCGCAACTTCTACTCCGTCGACCCGCAGGCCGTCCCGTCGAGGCTCGCCTGGGAGACGGGCCAGGCGATGGCCGACTCGCTGCTCGAGCGCTACCGCGCCGACCACGGCGAGTGGCCCGCCTCCGTCGGGCTGTCCGCCTGGGGCACGAGCGCGATGCGCACCAGCGGCGACGACATCGCGGAAGTCCTTGCCCTGCTGGGGATCCGACCGGTCTGGGACGAGGCCAGCCGGCGCGTCACCAGCCTCGAGGTGATCTCCCGGGAGGAGCTGGGCCGGCCCCGCATCGATGTGACGGTGCGCATCTCCGGGTTCTTCCGCGACGCGTTCCCGCACGTCGTGGCGATGCTCGACGACGCGGTGCAGCTTGCCGCGTCACAACCCGAGCCCGACAACTTCGTGCGGCTGCACGCCGAGGCGGACGGGCACACCACCCGGGTCTTCGGCAGCAAGCCGGGTGCCTACGGCGCGGGCATCCTGCCGCTGCTCGAGGCGGGCAACTGGCGCGACGACAAGGACCTCGCAGAGGTCTACGCGATGTGGGGCGGCTACGCCTACGGCCGCGGGGTGGACGGGGTCCCCGCACGGGAGCAGATGGAGTCGACGTACAAGCGGATCTCGGTGGCCGCGAAGAACGTCGACACCGTCGAGCACGACGTCCTCGACTCCTCCGACTACTTCGAGTACCACGGCGGCATGGTCGCGATGGCCCGCGCCCTCACCGGTCGGGCACCGGCGGCGTACATCGGCGACAGCACCAGCCCTGACCGGGTGCGGACCCGCACCCTCACGGAGGAGACGTCCCGCATCTTCCGGGCGCGGGTCGTCAACCCGAAGTGGGTCGAGGCGATGCGCCGGCACGGCTACAAGGGCGCCTTCGAGCTGGCGGCCACGGTCGACTACCTCTTCGGGTACGACGCGACGACCGGCGTCGTCACGGACCACATGTACGAGACGGTCGCCCAGACCTACGTGCTGGACGAGGTCAACCGGGAGTTCCTCGAGAAGAGCAACCCGTGGGCCCTGCACGGCATGACCGGCAAGCTGCTCGAGGCGCACGAGCGGGGGCTCTGGGCCTCGCCGGACCCGAGCACCCTGGCAGAGTTGAGGCAGACGTTCCTCGCCACCGAAGGAGACCTCGAGGGTGCCTGACCCGCTGTCCGAGGGCGGAACCGCCCGACCCATCACGATGCACGGGACCCCGGTCCTGCACCAGCGCTGCGCAGAGGTGACGGTGTTCGACGACGAGCTCGTCACGCTGGTCCGCGACATGTACGCCTCCATGTACGAGGCCAACGGGGTCGGGCTGGCGGCGAACCAGATCGGCGTCGGACTGCGCGTCTTCGTGGTCGACTGCCCGAACGACGACGACGAGCGCGTCGTCGCGCACGTGGTGAACCCGTCGCTGGAGCTGCCGACCGAGCGCAACCTGGACGACGACGCCGAGGGCTGCCTGTCGGTGCCGGGCCCCTCCTCCGACGTCGCCCGGCCGGACCGCGCGACCGTCCGGGGAGTCGACGTGCACGGCGAGCCCGTGGTCATCGAGGGCACCGGCCTGCTGGCCCGCTGCCTGCAGCACGAGACCGACCACCTGAACGGCATGGTCTACGTCGACCGGATCTCGGCCAAGGAGCGCAAGCGCGTGCTCGCCGAGGCCTTCCCGGGCTGACAGCGAACTGCCAGGCAGGCGGGGGAGGATGGGGAGCGTGACGGACCACCCGGGCCCCGACTTCCTGCCCTACCCGCGCCCCGCGGTGACCTCGCCGACGGTGCAGCTGCCCCCGCCGCCGACAGCCCCGCCGCCGAGCGCCGGGCGCTGGACCCGCGCGCTCGAGGGGGTGCCGCCGGTCGGGATCGTCTCGATCGGCTGCGGGCTGGGCGCCTTCCTGCTGCTGGTGCTGGTGAGCGGCATCGCGGGCCGCCCGGGGCCGGGCGCCGTCGTGACGGTCCTGGCCGCTGCCGTGTCGTTGGTGGCCGGGTGGGTCGCGCTGCGGGCGGCCCCGGCGAAGGACAGCCGGACCCTGCTCGTCACGGCGCAGTCGGTGGGCGTGCTGTCGGCCCTGCTGGCGACGATGGTGTTCGTCGCCAGCGGCTCGGGCGACGAGCAGCCGGTGACGCCGCCGTCGCCGCGGCCGTCCGCCTCGAGCTCGCCCGTCCCGCTGCCGACCCGCACGCCGGGCACGGTCCTGCCGCCGGGCGCCGTCAACGGCTTCGGCGTGCCGTCGGACCCGGGTTCGCCCATCACCGACGACCCCACGGCGCTCGGGACCCTGCAGGGCCACGTCGTCGACACCGCCGGCAAGCCGATCAAGGGGGCCGTCGTCACGGTCACGCGCGCCACGGCGGGGGACACCAGCGAGACGCCGCAGTGCCCGACCCGGGTCACGACGCTGACCGACGCCGACGGCCTCTACCAGCTGCAGCTGTGCCAGCTCGGCGACGGCCTCGGCTACCACGTGCGGATCCAGGTCGGGAAGTCGCTCGTCGAGCACGACCTGTTCGTCAACTCGGGCAACACGACGACCTACGACGTCATCCTCCCCCGCTGACCCCCGCGTCAGGGGAGGGCGCGGAACCACACCAGGGACGCGGCGGCGGCGGCGAGCCCGAGCAGCAGGGACAGGCCGGTCAGGCCGGCGGTCAGGTCCTTGCGCTTGGTGGTCGTGCCCGCCTCCTTGCTGATGCTCTTGTAGACCGCCTTGAGCTCCTTCTCGGACAGCGCCGTGTAGTGCTGGCCGCCCGTGGTGCGGGCGAGCGCCTCGAGCGTGGGCCGGTCGACCGGCACGGGCAGCAGCTGGCCGCGCACCGCGACCACGCCGTCGGGCGTGCCGTAGGCGATGGTCGTGACCGGCATGCCGGCCTGCACGGCCTGGTCGGCGCCGGCGCTCACCGGCTGCCCGACGGTGTTGCCACCGTCGGACAGCAGCACGATCCGCACGGGAGCCTTGTTGCCGCTGCTCTGCGCGGCCTGCGCCGCCCGCACCGCCACGCCCACCGCGTCACCGATCGCGGTGCCGCCGCCGAGCTGCAGCGCGGTGATGGCACCGGCCACGGAGCTCTTGTCCGTCGTGGGCGGGACGACGAGGGCAGCGGTGCCGCTGAACGACACCAGTCCCACCGAGAACGTCGCCGGCAGCCCGTGCACGAAGGCCGCCGCGGCCGTCTTCGCCGCCTCGATCCGCGACGGTGACACGTCGGTGGCGAGCATCGAGGCGGACACGTCCAGCGCGATGATGACCGTCGCCTTGTCGCGCTTGACCTTCACGTCGGCTGTCGGCCGCGCGAACCCGGTCGTGAGCGCCGCCAGCGTCAGCAGCAGCAGCGTCGCCGGCACGTGCCGTCGCCAGCCAGGGCGGGCCGGCAGCACGGAGGCCAGCAGGTCCACGTCGGACAGCCGCGCCTCGTAGGTGGACCGGCGCAGCTGCTGCACGACGTAGAGCACCGCCACGGCCAGCACGGCGAGCAGCAGCCACAGCCGTGGCTCCTCCGCGAACCGCCAGTGCCGCGGGAGGGACCACGTCATCGGCCGGCCACCCGGCGTGCCGCACGCACCCGCCGCCGCAGGGTGAGGAACCGCGACAGCTCCCGCAGCCAGTCGCCGTCGGTGGACAGCGGCAGGTACGCCGCACCCGCCGCCCGGACGGCCTCCGCCGCCGAGGCCTGCCGCGCCGCGGCCGCCTCGGCGTAGGCGGCGCGCAGGGCACGGCTCGAGGTCGGTACGTCGAGGGCGCGCCCGGTCTCGGGGTCGCGCACCCTCAGCAGGCCGACCGACGGCAGCGCCAGCTCCGCCGGGTCGCTGATGTGGGCGACCACCACGTCGTGGCGCTGCGCGAGCAGCTGCATCCGCTTCTGCCAGTCGCGAGGGCCGAGCAGGTCGGACACGACGACGACCAGCCCGCGGCGGGGGAGCGGCACCGCCTGCAGCGCCGCGCCCAGACCGGGACCCGGGCCTTCGCCGATGTCCACCCGGTCGAGCACGGAGAGCAGGTGCGGCGCCGCGGTCGCCGTCGAGCGCGAGGGCAGCCGCCGGACGCCCTGCCGGGTCAGCAGCACCGCCCCGATCCGGTCACCCGGTCCCGACGCGAGGTGGCTGAACGCGGCCACCACGGTGAGGGCCAGCTCCTTCTTCAGCTGCCGTCGTGTCCCCAGCCCCATCGAGGGGGTGAGGTCCACGACGAACGTGGTCTCCAGCTCCCGCTGCGCGGTCGTCGTCCGGACGTGCGGCTCGCCGGTGCGGGCGAGCACGGCCCAGTCCATCCGCCGGACGTCGTCGCCGGGCTCGTAGGGCCGGGCCTCGGCAGGGTCACCACCGGGGCCGACCTGGATGCCGAGGTGCTCGCCGTGCAGGTAGCCGTCGACCTTGTGCGACACCTCGAGGTAGAGGCGTCGCGCCCGCGCGCCCCTGACCAGCAGTGAGCCAGCACTCATGCCGCGCCGTCGTCGTACTCAGACGTGGCCTGCGCCGGCGGCGCGACCCGCTCGAGGACCCGCTCGATGAGCCGTCGGCGCGGGACCCCGTCGGCGATCGCGTCGTAGGTGAGCACGAGCCGGTGGGAGAGCACGTCGGTCGCCACTGCGGCCACGTCCTCGGGCAGCGCGTAGTCGCGGCCGCGCAGCAGCGCGAGCGACCGGGCCGCGGCGACCAGACCGAGGCTGCCGCGCGGGGAGGCGCCGTGCACGACCAGCGGCAGCAGCTCGGGGACGCCCCACTGCTGCGGGTCGCGCGTCGCCATCACGAGCCGCACGGCGTACTCCGAGACGGCTTCGTGGACGTACACCGCGTCCGCCGCCTGCTGCACCTGCACGAGCTGCTCGAGGCTGATGACCTGCTGCGCCCGGGGCGGGTCGACCGACATCCGGGCGACGATCTCCAGCTCCTCCTCCATCGACGGGGTCGGCACGTCCACCTTCAGGAGGAACCGGTCGAGCTGCGCCTCGGGCAGCGGGTACACGCCCTCCGACTCGAGCGGGTTCTGGGTGGCCATGACGACGAACGGCGAGGGGAGGGGGTACGTCGTGCCCGCGAGCGACACCTGCCGCTCGGCCATCACCTCGAGCAGCGCCGACTGGACCTTCGCGGGCGCGCGGTTGACCTCGTCGGCGAGGACGAGGTTGGCGAACACGGGTCCGAGCTCGACGTCGAAGTCCTCCTGGGACGGCCGGTAGACCCGGGTCCCGATGATGTCGCTCGGCACCAGGTCGGGCGTGAACTGGATGCGCACGCTCGTGCCCCCGAGGGCGCGGGCGAGGGTGTCCACGGCCAGCGACTTGGCGACGCCGGGGACGCCCTCGAGCAGGCAGTGCCCCCGGGCGAGGAGGGCCACGAGCATCCGCTCGAGCATGACGTCCTGCCCGACGACGACGCTGCTGACCTCGGCGAGGACGAGGTCCAGCAGCTCGCCCGGGTCCGCGGCGGCCGGCTTCCGTGCTGCGCTCATGCCGCCATGCTGCCGCACCCACCTTGGAGGACGCTGTCAGCGGTGTGGCGGCGGCGCTCGCGGGTACACGTGGGCCATGGGCATCCCTGGAAACCCGCGGCTCGTCCCCGTCGCCGGCGGCGAGCACCACGTGACTGACCCCTACCCGCAGGAGATCCCGCTCGAGGTCGGCGTGACGAAGCTGGGCGACCCTGTCGTCGCCGAGGCCATCGTCGAGCCGTCAGGGCTCGTGACGCTGCGCGGCCTCGACACCGTCGTCGTCGACGGCGGCCCCGTGACCGAGACGGTGCTGGCGCACGGCAACCGCATCAGCCTGCCGCAGGGGGACGTCGTCTTCCAGGCCGAGAAGCTGCACGACGACGGCGGCCGGCAGGGTGGCGAGGAGCCCTTCACCCGCGGCCTGCGCGACGAGGACACCCTCAACCGGAGCTAGGGCGCGAGGCCGTCGTCTGAGGCGTCGTAGACCCAGGACAGGTCGGCGTTCGCCAGCCGCTCGTGCCACGCCGCCGGAGCGGCGTTCATCAGCGTGCTGTAGTCCCAGTAGTCCTTCCAGAGCGTGATGACGTCGCCGTCGACCTCCATCACGCTCGTGAACGGCAGCGAGGCCGTCTCGCCCGTCGGCCAGTGCCACACCTCGCGGTGCTCGGTGACGACGTACCGCCCCTCCGCGATCACCGGCCCTTCGTACTGCTCGTAGCCGGCCAGCCCCTCGAGGCCGAGCTGCAGCCGCTTCACGATGTCGGCCGGGCCCTTCGCCGCGGCGGTCGGCCCCACCGGCACGTCCCAGTAGACCGAGTCGGGGCCGAAGAACCCGGCGATGGCGTCCCAGTCCCGGGCGTAGAGGGCCTTCCAGAAGCCGCGGACCAGGTCGGCGGTCATCCGCGCACCAGCCGGCCGGGCAGCTCGCCCGTCGGCGCCCCGTGCGCGAAGGTGACGACGCCGCTCTTGATCGTCGCGACGTAGCCCTCGGCGCGCTGGACCAGCCGGGTCCCGCCGGCGGGCAGGTCCTGGGCGACCTCGGGCGGCAGCAGCCGCAGCCCTTCGTAGTCGATGAGGTTCACGTCGGCGAGCATGCCCGGCTCGAGGGTGCCGCGGTCGGTGAGGCCGTACAGCCGGGCGGTGTCGTGGGTCTGCTTGCGGACGACGAACTCCAGCGGCAGCGTCTCGCCGCGGGTCCGGTCGCGGGTCCAGTGGGTGAGCATGAACGTCGGGATGGACGCGTCGCAGATGACGCCGCAGTGCGCCCCGCCGTCCGACAGCCCGACCGCCGACCGCGGGTGCAGCAGCATCTCGCGGGCCTGGTCCAGGTTGCCGTAGGAGTAGTTGAGGATCGGGATGTACAGCAGCCCCTCGCCGCCCCCGCTGAGCATGTGGTCGTAGGCGATCTCCATCGGGTGCTTCCCGGTGGCGTCGCTCATGCCGGCCAGCGAGCGCGCGTAGTCCGGCTCGTAGTCCGGCGGGTCCCCGAGCACGTAGGTCTTGGCGTACGCGTCGTCGAGCCGCTTCGCCGTCTCCTCGTCCGGCTGCCACCCGAGGATCTCGGCGCGGACCGTAGGGTCCTGCAGCCGGGCCAGCAGGTCCGGGACGCGCTGGGGGAACTTCAGCGCCGCGAAGGCCGGGACCACGTCGAACAGGCAGTACGTCGTCCGCAGCCCGCTCAGCAGGCCGGTCGCCCGCCCGGCGACCTGCGGCCACAGGTCGGCGCCCTCCTCAGCGGCCTCGCGGGAGGTCTCCATCAGCTCGCGCCAGAGGTCGGGCGCAGCGTCGACCTGGATGAGCGCGAAGGTCACCGGACGGCCGGTCTCGGCCGACAGCCGGCGCATCCAGTCCACCTCGTTCGCCGGGTTGGTGATGTCCTCGCCGGCCGCACCCATCGGGGCGAGCTCGACGATGCCCTTGCCCGCCTCCCCGAGCGCCCGGCAGATCCCGAACACCTCCTCCTCCGCGGCGAAGGTCCCGGGCACGGGCTCCCCGTCGATGGCCACGTGCGCGATGGTCCGGGACATCGAGAAGCCGAGGGCGCCGGCGTCGATCGCCTCGCGGACGATCCGCTTCATCTCGGCGATCTCGTCGGCGGTCGCCGGCTCGTTGCGGGCGCCGCGCTCACCCATGACGTAGGCCCGGACGGGGCCGTGCGCGATCTGCGTGCCGACGTCGACCGTCCACCGCCGCTGGGCCAGCAGGTCGAGGTAGTCGGGGAACGACTCCCAGCCCCACGTCATGCCCTCCGCGAGGGCGGAGCCGGGGATGTCCTCGACGCCCTCCATCAGGCCGATGAGCCAGTCGTGCTTGTCGGGAGCGACCGGGGCGAACCCGACACCGCAGTTGCCCATGACCACCGTCGTGACGCCGTGCCAGGACGAGGGCGCGAGCTCGGAGTCCCACGTGGCCTGCCCGTCGAAGTGCGTGTGGATGTCGACGAAGCCGGGCGTGACGAGCAGTCCGGTCGCGTCCATCGTCCGGGTGCCCTCGGCGGACCCGGGTTCGACGACCGCGGTGACGCGCCCGTCGTCGATGACGACGTCCGCCCTACGCGCCGGCGCTCCCGTGCCGTCGATGACCGTCCCGCCGCTGATGACCAGGTCGTGTGGCATGAGCCGCATCCTGATGCGTAGAACACGTTCTACGCAAGGGCCACGACCACGACGGACTCGCCGTCGGTCTCGACCCGCTGGTCGGCGTACGTCCACCCGGGCGTGCTCGCCAGCAGCACCCCCATCGGGCTCCCCGGTACGGCGAGGGCCTGCCGCTCCGGTCCCAGGTTGCAGCAGACGGCCACCTTGCCGCGCACCATGACGAGCCACCGCTTGTCGGTGTCCCAGACCACCTCGACGCGGTCGCGGCGCCCGTCGGACAGCTCGGTGCGCGACCGGCGCAGCGCGATCAGCGCGCGGTAGAACTCCAGCAGGTCGGCGTCGACGTCCCAGTCCAGCTTCGAGGCCTCGAACGTCTTCGGGTCCTGAGGGTCCGGGACGTCCTCCGTGTTCCAGCCGTGCTGGGCGAACTCGCGCCGGCGGCCGTCGCGCACCGCTGCGCCGAGGTCGCCGCTGTGGTCACTGAAGAACATCCACGGCGTGCGGGCGCCGTACTCCTCGCCCATGAAGATCATCGGGGTGTAGGCGCTGAGCAGGTACAGCGCGGCGCCGATGCGTTGCAGCCCCGGGCTGAGGGCCGGCCGGTCGCCGAGCGCGCGGTTGCCGACCTGGTCGTGGTCCTGCAGGTAGACCACGAACCGCCAGCCCGGCACGTCGGCGGGCACCGGTCGGCCGTGCGGCCGGCCGCGGAACGTCGACCAGGTCCCGTCGTGCACGAACGCACCCGTCAGGGCCTTCGCGGCGGTCTCGAGCGAGCCGAAGTCGACGTAGTAGCCGAACGTCTCCCCGGTGAGCAGGGAGTGCAGGGCGTGGTGCACGTCGTCGCACCACTGACCGTCCATCCGCAGCCCGTGCGGATCGATGACCCGGGGGTCGTTGAGGTCGCTCTCCGCGACCAGCCACAGCGGCTTCCCGAGCTGGGCCGCCAGCGCGCTGACCTCCTGGGCGAGCTCCTCGAGCAGGTGGGTGGCGCTGTCGTCGATGAGCGCGTGGATCGCGTCCAGCCGCAGCCCGTCCACGTGGTAGTCGCGCAGCCACATCAGCGCGTTGTCGAGGAAGAACCGGCGGACCTCGGGCCGGTGCAGGTCGACCGCGGAGCCCCACGGCGTCTGGTGCTCCTCGGTGAAGTACGGCCCGAACTCCGGCAGGTAGTTCCCCGAGGGCCCGAGGTGGTTGTACACGACGTCCATCACGACGCCGAGCCCCTTGGCGTGCGCCGCGTCGACGAACCGCTTGAGGCCGTCAGGGCCGCCGTACGGCTCGTAGACGGCGAACAGCGCGACCCCGTCGTACCCCCAGCCCCACCGGCCGTCGAAGGCGTTGCAGGGCATCAGCTCCACCGCGGTGACCCCCAGGTCCGCCAGGTGGTCGAGCTTGTCGACGGCGGCGTCGAAGGTGCCCTCGGAGGTGAAGGTCCCGACGTGCAGCTCGTAGAGCACCGCGCCGGCGAGCGGGACGCCGTGCCAGCGCTGGTCGGTCCAGGCGAAGGCGCTGTGGTCGTAGACGCGGGACAGCCCGTGCACCCCGGCCGGCTGCCACGCGCTGCGGGGGTCGGGGCGCACCGGTCCGCCGTCCACGCTGAACCCGTAGTCCACGAGGTCGGAGCGGACCGACCACCACTCGCCCGAGCGGGTCATGGGCGTCCCGTCGTTGAGCGCCACCGCCTGCGCCCCCGGCGCCCACACCCTCAGCTCACTCACACGCGTCAGTCTCCCCGAGCCGGGTCTGCTCATGCGTCCGCGGCGGTCGAGGGTTGCGTTGGAGTGGCCAGGTGCCGCTGAGGCCACTCGATCGCGACCCTGGGCGCTGTGGACAGCCGGCGCGGGGCCCTGCCGCGTCAGCCATCCTCTGCGGCGTGACCGTTCCCTTTCGCGGCTCTGCGTCTGAGGTCTCCAAGAACCGGCTGCGAGGGCCGGGCTACACGAGGATCGGACGCGACCTGTACGTCATGCGGGACGCCACCGTCGACCACGCGGCGAGGGTGACCGCTGCCCGCCTGGTGTTCCCCGACGGTCTTCCCTGCCTGTTCACCTCGGCGCTGCTGCTCAAGCTGCCGGTCGACGACGACGGTCTTGTCCACCTGGATCGCGGAGCCGGCGCGCCCCGCTCGCGTCGCCGCGACATCAAGGTTCACAGGTTCGGCATCCCGCCCGCGCAGCAGCACGATCTCGACGAGCTCTCCGTGGCTGATGGGCCGCGCACCTTCGCGGACCTTTCCGAGCACCTCGCGCTCGAGGCGCTCGTCGCTGTCGGAGACGTCGTCGCCCGGCGATGGCAGCCGGAGGACATCGCTGCGGCGGTCAAGGCACACGGTCGGCGGCGGGGTGCGGTGCTGCTGCGGCAGGCAGTACCCCTGCTGGACAGAGGTGCCGACTCCCCGGCAGAGACGCGCGCCCGACTGCGCCTGCACGCGGCGGGTTTCGTGCGCCTGCGTCACAAGGTGGTCGTCCGGGACGTCGGTGGGGGCTGGCTGGGGGAGCCCGACCTCGCGGACGACGTGGCCAGGGTTGGCATCCAGCACGAGGGCGCGGTCCACTTCACGAAGGGCGAGCGGCAGCGGATGAAGGACGTGGGCCGCGACGAGCTGATGCGCGCCGAGGGCTGGCAGATCGTCGTCTCGACGGCGGAGGACGACCGTCGGCCGGACAAGCTCATCGCGAAGACGACGGCCGCCTACCTTCGCCAGGCTCGGCTGCTCGGCCCTGGCGTGCTGCCCGACGCGCTGCGCCGCTGAGGGTCGCGGTCGAGTGGTCACGAGCCCTCTGGAACCACTCCATCGCGACCCTCGACGAGGAGGCGGACGGGGAGGTCCTCCAGGAGGTCCGTCATCCCCGGCAGCACCAGCTCCGCGCGGCCGCCGCGGAGGGGTACAGCCACGGCGACGGGGCCGCGCCGGTAGGCGAGGGTGCCCTCCGGAGCCTCCAGCGGCTGGTAGCCGTCGAGGTGGGGGCGGACCGACAGCGCGGCCCGCACCACCCGCAGCTTGTCGCTGTCGAGCGACCCGTCCGGCTCGGCCAGCAGAGCCCGCCGCCGGGCGTAGTCGACGGGCCGCCGGTTGTCGGGGTCGACCAGCGACAGGTCGACCAGCTCGCAGCCCTGGTAGGTGTCCGCCACGCCCGGCATGGTCAGCTGCACGAGCTTCTGCGCGAGCACCGTGGATCGCCAGTCGTCCGACAGCCGCTCGACGAAGGCGGTGATCTCCGCGACGACGTGCTCGTCCGCCAGCAGCGCGCGGACGAAGGACTCGGCGGCCTCGTCGTACTCCGGGTCGGGGTCGAGCCAGGACGTGCGGGCCTTCGCCTCGTGCGTGGCCTTCTGGACGTACGTCACGGCGCGGTCGGCCGACAGCGGCCAGGCCCCCACCACGGTCTGCCAGACGAGCTGCTCGGTCGCCGGGTCCAGCCGCTGGGGGAGCCAGGCGGTCCACTCCGCCATCGCCTCGCCCCACTCCGCGGGCCGCTGCGACAGCAGCACGAGCCGCGCCCGGACGTCCTCCGACCGCTTGGTGTCGTGCGTCGACAGGGTGGTCATGGTGTCCGGCCAGCGCTCGAGCATCCGCTCGCAGTGGTCGTGGAAGTCCTCGACGGACGTCCCCCAGTGGCCAGGGCCGCCTCCGACCTCGTTGAGCGCCAGCAGTGGCAGGTACCGGTAGAAGGCGGTGTCCTCGACGCCCTTGGCCATCGCCGGACCGCAGGTCTGCTGGAACCGCGTCGCGAGCTCGCCGGGCTCGAGCACCAGCTCGCCGATCACCGAGATCTCGCGGGCGCGCGACGGCAGCCGCGAGCTCGCGGTCTCGCACGCCCACTGCACGGTCGCCTCACCGCCGGGCAGGTAGGCCCGGTAGACCTCGAACGCGACGAGGACCTCGACGAACCCGTCGCGCAGCCCACGGCGCGTGATGTCGAGGTGCCGGGCGTCGCACTGCGGCTTGGCGAGGTCGACGAGGTGCTCGACCTCGGCGGCCAGCACCTGGTCCAGCACCTGCCGCTTGCAGGCCTCGACCACCTCGTCCCAGGTCCGGTGGTCGCCGGTGCGGGACTCCCACAGCGAGGTCAGCGGCTGCTCACCGGCCGGGTCGACGAACAGGCCCGTCACGAGGTTCAGTGCGTCGTAGCCGGTGGTGCCGGCGCACTGCCAGGGCGGCATCTCCTCGCCCTGCTCGAGGATCTTCTCGGCGACCACCCAGATCCCGCCGGTGCGGTCGGCGAGGCGGGCGAGGTAGCCAGCAGGGTCGGCGAGCCCGTCCGGGTGGTCGACGCGCAGCCCCTCGACGACCCCGTCCCGCACCTGCTGCAGCACGAGCGCGTGCGTCGCGTCGAAGACGCCTTCGTCCTCCACGCGCAGACCCACGAGTGTCGTCACGTCGAAGAACCGACGGTGCGTGCTCTCCTCGCTCGCCGTCCGCCAGTCGGCCAGCCGGTAGTGCTGCCTGTCGAGCGTCGCGAGCACGTCACCAGGGACGAGAGTGCCTGGTGCCACGGGGAAGACGTGCTCGAAGTAGGTGATGCGGTCGTCGTGCAGGACGAGGTCCCCGACGACGTCCGCCAGCGGGCCGCCCAGCACCGGTTGCAGCAGCTTGTGCGACCAGTCGACGTCGAACCAGTCCTTGTACGGCGATGCCGGCCCCTCCCGGAGCACCGACCACCAGGCGGCGTTGCGGTCCTCGGGAGCGGCGATGGTCATGTGGTTCGGGACGATGTCGAGGACGATGCCGAGCCCGTGCTCCTGGCAGGCCTGGTGCAGCCGAGCGAGCCCGGCCGCCCCACCGAGCTCGTCGTCCACGCGGCTGTGGTCGACGACGTCGTACCCGTGCTGTGATCCCGAGGCCGACGCGAGCCAGGGGCTGCAGTAGACGTGCGAGACCCCGAGCGCGGCGAGGTAGGGCACCACGTCGGCCGCGTCGTGCAGGGTGAAGGCAGGGGTGAGCTGCAGCCGGTAGGTGGAGCGGATCACTCAGAAGACCTTGCGCAGCAGCACGACCGACCGGGCCGCGACGTCGAACGGCTCACCTGTCTTCACCACCCGGTCCTCGACGTCGTGCAGCATCGGCGCGTGCGTGTCCAGCACGACCTCCCAGCGGTCGCCACCGACCTCCGGCAGCACGAACGAGAGGTCCTCGTGGTGGCCGTTGAGCAGCAGCCAGAACGGGTCGTCGGTGACCGGCTCACCTCGCACGTCGGGCTCGCGGATGGCCTCGCCGTTGAGGAACACCGACAGCGACCGGGCGAAGAACTCGTCCCAGTCCTCGTCCGACATCGCCTCGCCCTGCGGGGTGTACCAGCCGATGTCGTGCCGGCCGTCGAAGAAGCGCCGGCGCCGGAAGACGGGGTGGTCGCGGCGCAGGGCGGCGAGCCGTGCGACGAAGTCGGTGAGCACCTCGAAGTCCCGGGCCCGATCCCAGTCCACCCAGGCCAGCTCGGAGTCCTGCGCGTAGACGTTGTTGTTGCCGTGCTGGGTGCGGCCGAGCTCGTCGCCGTGCAGCAGCATCGGGACGCCCTGGCTCAGGAACAGCGTCGTCAGGAGGTTGCGCTTCTGCTGCTCGCGCAGCGCGATGACGTCGAGGTCGTTCGTCTCGCCCTCGACCCCGCAGTTCCAGGACCGGTTGTGCGACTCGCCGTCCTTGCCGTCCTCGCCGTTGGCCTCGTTGTGCTTCTCGTTGTAGCTCACGAGGTCGTGCAGCGTGAACCCGTCGTGGGCGGTGACGAAGTTGATGGAGGCGAACGGCCGCCGCCCGTCGTCCTTGTAGAGGTCGGCGGACCCCGTGAGCCGCTCGGCGAGCTCGGCCATGGTGGAGTCCTCGCCGCGCCAGAAGTCGCGGACGGTGTCGCGGTACTTGCCGTTCCACTCGGTCCACAGCGGCGGGAACTGGCCGACGTTGTAGCCGTTCTCGCCGATGTCCCACGGCTCGGCGATGAGCTTCGCCTGGCTGACGATCGGGTCCTGCTGGACGAGGTCGAAGAACGCCGACAGCCGGTCGACCTCGTGGAACTGCCTCGCGAGGCTGCTGGCGAGGTCGAACCGGAACCCGTCGACGTGCATCTCGATGACCCAGTACCGCAGCGAGTCCATGATCAGCTGGAGCACGTGCGGGCTGCGCATCAGCAGCGTGTTCCCCGTGCCGGTCGTGTCGTAGTAGTGCTCGGGGCTGTCGTCGACCAGCCGGTAGTAGGAGGCGTTGTCGATCCCGCGGAACGACAGCGTCGGGCCCTTGTGGTTGCCCTCCGCCGTGTGGTTGTAGACGACGTCGAGGATCACCTCGAGGCCCTCGGCGTGGAGGGCCTTGACCATGGCCTTGAACTCCTGCACCTGCTGGCCCTGGTCCCCCTGGCTGGAGTAGCCGTTGTGCGGCGCGAAGAACCCGATCGTGTTGTAGCCCCAGTAGTTGCGCTGCCCGCGGTCGACGAGGTGGCTGTCGTGCACGAACTGGTGCACGGGCATCAGCTCGACGGCGGTCACGCCCAGCCGCTTGTAGTGCTCGATCATGACCGGGTGCGCCACCGCGGCGTAGGTCCCTCGGACCTCCTCGGGGATCTGCGGGTGCGTCTTCGTGAGGCCCTTCACGTGCGCCTCGTAGACCACGGTCTCGTTGTACGGCGTGCGCGGGTGCCGGTCGTTGTCCCAGTCGAAGAAGGGGCTGATGACGACCGACTTCGGCATGTGCGGGGCGGAGTCGGCGTCGTTGAAGCTGTCGTCGGCCCAGTTGTAGGAGAAGCAGGCCTGGTCCCAGTCGACCTCGCCCTCGACCGCCTTCGCGTAGGGGTCGAGCAGCAGCTTGGCCGGGTTGCACCGGTGCCCCTGCTCCGGCGCGTACGGCCCGTGCACGCGGAAGCCGTACCGCTGGCCGGGACCGATGCCGGGCAGGTAGCCGTGCCAGACCATGGCGTCGCGCTCCCGCAGCGGCAGCCGGGTCTCGGTCCCGTCGGCGTCGAACAGGCACAGGTCGACGCCCTCCGCGATCTCGCTGAACAGGGCGAAGTTCGTCCCGCTCCCGTCGTAGGTCGCGCCGAGCGGGTAGGGAGAGCCGGGCCAGGGTCGTACGGAGGGGGGCACGTGGGCAAGTCTCCCTGAAGCGCTCGGGTGCTCCATGTCCTACCCCTCGCGGGAGCGCGGCTAAGCGTCCACCGGTGTGATGGCGGCGACGTAGAGACGCACCAGCGCGTCCACGATGGGTTCCGTGGCCGGCCGGGGCTCCGGCTGAGCGACCCAGTCCACGAGCACCTCCGACACCGCGCCGGCCAGCGCCAGGCCGAGCGCCCGGCCTGCGGCGCCCTCGGGCAGCTGCGCCTGCTGGGCGATGACCTCGGCGAAGCGCAGCACCATGGCGTGCCGGTCGTTCTCCAGCACGCCCGCCACCCGGATCTCGCGATGGGCGACCTTGGCCCGCCTCGGGTCCTCCGTGAGGTGGTTCACGTAGCCGCCGAGACCGAGCCGGATCCGGTCCTCGATCCCTGCGGTCGAGGACTGGACAGCGGGCAGCACGTTGTCCAGCACACCGTCCATGACCTGCTCGTACACCGCCAGCAGCAGGGCCTCGCGGCTGGCGAACTCCTCGTAGAAGGACCGGGTCGCCACGCCCGCGGCGCTGCACAGCCGCTCGATCGTGGCGCCGTGCCAGCCGTCGGTGCCGAACAGGTCGAAGCCCGCGTTCAGCAACCGGGTACGACGGTCCGACCGGCGCTCGAGCTCCGAGCGCCCTCCGTAGACCCGCCCCGTGTCGGTCACCTGACGAACCTACGGTGCAAACCGGTCAGGTGGCTCGACGGACACGCACCTCTGGCTTCGTCCGCAGCCTCGCCAGCCCCAGACCGGCGCAGGTCGTCATCGCGAAGGCGAGCAGGTACAGCGCCTGCACCTGCTCCCGCTTGCGCCGGTCGACCATCGCCATCTCGACACCGGGGTTGAACACCGGGTCGTCGTCCTTGAGCGTGCCGTTGAGCGCCAGCGCCAGTTGGAGCTCCTGCTGCTCCTGCAAGGCGCCCGCGGTCATCGGGTTGACCTGGACCTGGGTCTGCACCTGCACCTGGACGGCCGGCGCCGGCGGCACAGGAGGGATGGCCGGCGGCGGCGGGGGGTTGCCCGGCGGGGCCGGCGGGTTCCCGACCGGCGGCAGCGGCCGTGGCGGGGCAGCCGCCTGGGCCTTCACGCAGGTGACGTTGACGTGGGCGCTGCCGACCTTGCTGCCGCGCAGCACCGCGGCGATGTCACCGCCGTACCGCCCCGGCTTCACGCCCACGCAGCTGACGTTGACGCTGAACGGCGCCGCGTTCGGCTTCTTCACGTTCAGCCCGACCAGCGCCTGGCCCTGCAGCGCGCCCAGGACGGGGCTCTTGGCGACGGGGACGAGCTTGACCGACTGCCGGTCGACGAGGGCGGCGAGCAGTCGGATGATGGCGTCGGCGAAGTGGTCGCCGCTGTTGCACGCGAGCGGCTGGCCGGCACGCACGTTCTCGGGCGCGTCGGTGGCCGGGTCGATGCCGCAGTAGACCCCGCCGGGCGGGGCGAAGCTGTGGGTGCCGCTGGCGACCCGGCGCAGGTCGTCCATGGAGTCGCCGCCGGCGCCCATGCCGACCACCTGCGCGTGCACGGTGTTCAGGTCCCGCAGGGCGTCGGCGAACGACGGCCGGTCCTCGGCGTCGTGCTTCTGCGGGTACGGGTCGTCGAACGGCTCGTCCGTCGCCAGGATGATGATCTTGCGCACCGAGGCGTTGCCCCGCCACCCGGCGTCCTGCCCCGGGGGCACGTCGCTGAAGGTCTTGAGTCCGAGGTCGACCTCCTGCTTGGTGTGGATGCCGCTTCCGAGGGCGACCTGGCTCAGCGCGAGCAGCTGTCCCTCGTGGCTGCCGCCACCGAGCTGGCTCGGCACGTTGGTCTCGATCTGGATGTTGTTGATCGCGCGCTGCAGGTCCGGGCCGGTGTCGCCGACCTTGCGCAGCCGGCGGTAGATGACCGGCCGGTTGTAGGGCCGTCCCGGGTGCGCCGGGTCGACGTAGGTGGGCGGGTAGGGCTTCTCGTCGCTGCGCGGACCGGTGCCGAGGGTGCCGACGCCCACCTTGAGGTCGACGTGCTGGGCCTTGAGCGAGCCGACGATCCGGCTGATGTTGGCCTTGAGGTTGTTGATGTAGCTGCCCATCGAGCCGGAGTCGTCGACGAGGAAGAACAGGTCGAGCGGGGTGTCGTTCTTGGGCAGGTCGAGGGTGAACGGGACGCTGGTCGTGTTCCCGACCGGGAGGCTCACGTTCTGCACCGGCGGCACCACCTTGCCCGGGTTGGGCGGCGGGACGGAGGTGTCGCCGACGGCCGTCGGAGGGATGGTGACGCCGCTGCCGACGGGGTCGACGAAGCGCAGCAGGCTGTGGCCGGACAGCGCGTGGAAGCTCGACTGCTCACTGCGGTCGCCGGTGAGCGAGCCCTCCCGCGCCGGGGAGCCGGCGGGGGCGTCGAGGACCTGATGCGTGAACAGGGTCAGCCGCTGCAGCCTGCCGCTGCGCTCGATCATGACCGTGGTGTCGCCCTCGCGGAAGCCCGCGGAGGTGACCCCCGGCGGGCTGAAGTAGGGGCTGACGCTGGCACCGCCGTTGGAGCTGTAGGCCAGACCGCCGCCGCGGTGGAACGCGACCACCGTCAGCGGTCCCATCGCGGTCAGGGCGCTGTAGTCGTTCGCGGCCGTCGTGCTGAAGGAGGCGCCGCCGTCAGCAGACACCGCGAGGTGGCCGCTGACGATGCCGTAGAGCCGGTTGCTGTCCTGGGTGTCCACGTCGAGCGCGGTGAACCCGGTGCCGCCGGACGGCAGGTCGTTGGCGGTGGTCCGCAGCGTCCAGGTGTGGCCGCGGTCGGTGCTGGCGTAGAGCAGGCCGGTCTGGCTGCCGACGTCCCCGCCGCCGCCCACGGGAAGGCCGCCCAGCCCGGTCGAGCCCCCGCCCCCGCCGCCGCCCGTCGGGCTGATCGTGAGGTAGAGCGTGCGGCCGTCGTTCGCGGCGCGCAGCAGCTTCGGCGCGCCCTGCGCCGGCAGGCCGCTGTCGGCGGTGGTCCAGCTGTCGCCCGTACCGACCATGATGTGCGGCCGGCTGGCGGCCCCGCTGCCCTCCTGGACGGCCGCGACGTGCGTGCTGCCGAGCAGCGCCAGCGAGACGATCCGCGCGCCGGCGCCCGTGAAGGGCTGCGTGCCGGTCGGTGACAGCGACAGCACGAGGGAGTCCGTCCAGTCGCAGCCGTGGTCGGTGCTGGTCTGCACGCGCACGCCGTTGGTGACGGCGACGTCCTGGGCGCGGGTCTCGTCGACCGTCCAGGCGGACACGGTGTCGGGGGAGGAGAGCCCCTGGGCGGGCTTGAACCCGGCGACGTGGATCGTCTCCCACGAGCCCGACTGCCGCACTCCGCAGTGCAGGGCAGGGGCGGCGGCCAGCACCGCCGTCGGGAGGCCGGCCGTGAGGACGGCAGCGACGAGCAGCGCTGACCTCAGGCGAGGTCGGCGCACCACTACTTCCTCGTCGTGGGGCGGCTCTTGGCAGAGCTGCGGCCCGCGGGGGTCGCCTTGGTCGCGACGGCGGTACGCCGAGGCGCGGCCGCCACCGAACGGGTCGTCCCGGCCGGAGGCGTGGCGATCGCCCGCATGAGCGGCGCGAGCGCCTCCTCGAGGACCTCGCCCTCGAGGGTCTCCTCGGCGTCCAGGCGGGCCGCGAGCGTGTCGAGCTCCCGCCGGTGCGCCCGCAGGATGGCCTTGGCCTCGTCGCGGGCGTCCTCGATGAGCTTGCGGATCGCGCCCTCGACCTCGCGGCGGGTCTCGTCGGACAGCTCCACGAGCTGCGAGTCGTCGCCGAGGTAGCCCTCGCCGGCCTTGACCTGGAAGCGCACCGGGCCGACCTCGTCGCTCATGCCGTACTTCGTGACCATGTCGCGGGCCAGGTCGGTGGCGTGCTCGATGTCCTGCTCCGCGCCGGTCGAGCCCTCGCCGAGGACGAGGTCCTCGGCCGCGACGCCGCCGAGTGTGGCGACGAGCTGGTTGTGCAGGCTGCTGCGCGTCAGCAGCGTCGCCTCGGTGTCGCCGAAGGTGGCCGCGGCCACGGTCCGGCCGCGCGCCAGCACCGTGACCCGGTGGATGTCCTCGTGCCGGCCGAGCGTCGCCGCGACGACGACGTGCCCGATCTCGTGGTAGGCCGCGCGCAGCCGCTCGTCCGCGGTGAGCACCCGGCCGCGTCGCTGCGGGCCCTCGAGGACGCGGACGACCGCCTCCTCCATGTCCTTCATCCCGATCTGGCTGCCCTTGCGCCGGATGGTGAGCAGGGCCGCCTCGTTGACGACCGAGGCGAGGTCGGCGCCGGTGAAGCCGGGGCAGCGCGCGGCCAGCCGCTCCAGGTCGACGTCGGCCGCGAGCGGCTTCTTGCCGGCGTGGATCTTGAGGATCCGCACCCGGCCGTCGAGGTCGGGGCGCTCCACGGTGATGTGCCGGTCGAAGCGGCCGGGACGCATCAGCGCCGGGTCGAGGATGTCCGGGCGGTTGGTCGCGGCGATGACCACGACGCCGGTGCTGACCTCGAAGCCGTCCATCTCGACGAGCAGCTGGTTGAGGGTCTGCTCGCGCTCGTCCGAACCGCCACCGCCGCCGCCCGCGCCGCGCTTGCGACCGGCCGCGTCGAGCTCGTCGATGAAGACGATGGCCGGAGCGACGGCGTTGACGCGCTTGAAGAGGTCGCGGATCCGGGCCGCGCCGACCCCGACGAGCGACTCGACGAACTCCGCACCCGCCACGCTGAAGAAGGGCACGCCGGCCTCACCGGCGACGGCCTTGGCGAGCAGCGTCTTGCCCGTCCCGGGCGGGCCGAACAGCAGCACGCCCTTCGGCGGGGCGGCCCCGAGCGCCTTGTACTTCGCCGGGTCCTTCAGGTAGTCCCGGACCTCGGCGAGCTCGATCACGGCCTCGTCGGCACCGCCGACGTCGGCGAAGGTCACGGTCGAGGCGCCGGTCCGGCCGCCGTCCTCGACGCGGCCGAAGTTCGTGACGTCCCCGATCGCGCTGCTGCCGTTGCCCTTGCCGAGGAAGATGATCGCGAAGATGTTGGCCAGGATGAGGATCGGCAGCAGGAACTGGTAGAGGTTGCGCTGGATCGCCTTGCCGCTCTGGGCGTCGACCCGCACGACCGCCCCACCCGCCTGCAGGCTCTGCTGGACGTCACGCGCCGCCAGCCCGTTGCTCGGCACCTTCACCCGCACGGTGCCGGCGTCGTCGCTGATCCCCTGCACGCTGACCGGGTTGGCCGTCTTGGTCCCGAGGATCGCCGTGGCCTCAGCGGCCGAGCGCAGCTTCAGCACGAACTGGTTGTCCTCGACAAGCATGACGGCCTGCTCGACGCGGCCACCCTTGGTCAGTGCGTCGACCGAGCTCAGCGGCACCTGCTTGCCACCGGGGCCGGAGTTCACCCGGACCAGCAGGACCCCGAAGACGACGAGCAGCAGGGCGAGCGTCCCCGTGAGGACGACGACCAGCTTGTCGGGGCCGCTCTTGCCCTCGGCGGCGCGGGCGCGAGCCTTCGCCTCGTACCTCGCCTTGAGGCGGTCGACGAGGCCCGTCGGCTCCTGGGAGCGCCCGGCAGGGCCGGATGTGGGGGTGGCCACGATGGGGGGACCTCCTTGCCGGGGTCGCCGGCATCTCTGGGTTGCACGCGTCAACGAAGTGGTTGCTGGGTAGAACACGTTGCTTCGCCGTCCTCGGCGATTCTCCTGCTCGGCGAGCCGCTCCACTGTGCCGGCCGGGCCGCCGGACCCGGGTGCGTGCCGCTGCACGCGGCAGTCTCACGCGGACGGGCGGCACGCATGCCGCCCCTGGCCGATCAGTGCCGCCCCGGGCGGCAGTCCTGCACGGGAGCACGGCACACATTCCGTCCGTGCCCGAGCTGGTGGGCGATACAGGACTCGAACCTGTGACCTCTTCCGTGTCAGGGAAGCGCGCTAGCCAACTGCGCCAATCGCCCAAGCGTGTGAAGTTGTTGTCGCGAAAGAGAGGCCGGAGCGGGAATCGAACCCGCGTACAGGGCTTTGCAGGCCCTTGCCTAAGCCACTC
>CAMLIA010000032.1 GCA_946479905.1 uncultured Frankiales bacterium
AGCAGGGCGCCGACCAGCTCACGGCCGCCGCCACCGCGCTCCGGGAGCACCGCGACGAGACCGAAGCTGCCATCGCCGCCGCCGGCCAGACGGCGAGCGAGCGGCTGGCCGAGAGCCGCTCCGGCCTCCAGGCCGGAGCGGAGTCCGTGGCGGCACTGCTGCGGGAGACGGTCGACGGGCTCATCGCGCAGGCGGCCCAGGCGCGCGACGAGCTGCACCAGGTCGTGGTCGACGCCCGCAAGGCCGCGGAGCAGGAGCTCGCCGCCCTGCGCGAGCAGATCCAGGCCGCGGAGCGGCGTGAGGCGTCCGTCGCCGAGCGCCTCCAGCGGCATGTCGAGGAGCTCGTCGCCCGGACCGACGCGACCGTCGGTCAGTCCCTGAACCACTTGCGGAGCGTGGCCGATGCCCTGCTCGAGCGGGACGCCCAGCTCGAGCAGCGGCGGGCCGACGAGTTCGCGCGGGTCCTCCAGGTGGTGCTGGCCGAGGGCGGGGCGAGCACCCGCCGGCTGCGGGACCGGATCTTCCGGGGCATGGAGACGGCGAAGGCCGCGCCGACCGCACCACAGCCCGTCGCCAGGGACGTGGTCCCCGCTCCGGCGGCCGAGGTGCGCGCCGAGGAGGCCCAGCAGCCACCCGTGAAGAAGGCACCGGCGAAGCGACCGCCCGCCACCCAGCCCGCCACCAAGCCGCCCACCAAGGCCGCGGCCCGGAAGGCGACGCCGAAGAAGGCCACAGCGCCCAAGGCCACGCCCACGAAGGCCGCTGCCAAGAAGGCGCCCGCCGCCCCCGACGTACCCGAGACCGCCCCCGTCCAGGAGGAGAAGGCATGACCCGACCCGACGAGTCGCTCGCGCCGAGCCGGCGCGGTCGCCGGCCCGCCGTCACGCCGACCTCCGACTACGACGAGACCGAGGTGGCTCGGGGTTCGGCCACGGCGCTGCTGGGTGCCCTGGGCAGGATGCAGCTCAAGCTCGACGTGCTGTCGCGGGAGCAGTCCGAGGCCCTTGCTCGCCTGGAGGCCAAGGTCGAGCGCCTGCAGCGGACGATCGACGAGCTCACCGTCGTCGAGGAGTAGCGCTACCTCGCGTACAGCAGGTCGAGCGGGGCACCCTCCCGACGGACGTCGAGGGTGTCCGGACGCAGCAGCGGCTGCTGGCGGTACGTCATGGGCTGGCCGGTGCGGGACGGCTGACGCAGGTGCAGCACGAGCGTGCGCGTCGCGGCCCGATCGACGGTCAGGAAGGTCGAGAAGACCGACAGCCCACGCTCGGTGCCGGACTCCATCACCAGCGGTCTCCCGTCCAGCGTCGCGCCGAGGAGAGTGCCCTCCCTGCCGACCACGACCGAGACCCAGTACTTCGCCTGTCCGACCGGCGCCGTGGGGTCGTCGGGCCGGGCGGTCACGTACGGCGGGAGCCCGGTCGGGGCCGCGTTGGTCAGGGCCACCGTCACCCGGGCGTCCTCCTCGGGGACAGGTCCGGTGCCGAGGTCGGTGGCCGCCTCCGTCGGGGTGCCGCGGTAGGACACGGTGCGCTGCAGGTAGGCACCGAGCTTCGAGCCGCCGACGTCCTGCGTGAGCACGGACAGGAACGGGCCGTCGGCGAGCAGCGCGCCGCCCACCCGCGACTGCACGAGCTGCGCCTCCAGTCCTGCCTCCGCGGACCAGACCTGCAGGTGGCCGGTGGACGCAGCGCGGGAGACCCGCTGCAGGACCCGCGAGCCGTCCAGGCCTGGACGCCGGAGCCGGTCGACGACGTGCCTGGTCGTCGCGGACAGGTACGCGTTCCGGGCGGCGTTCTGGCGGGCCGTGAACTTGCGGTAGGCGTCGACCAGCAGCACGCGCACGGCGTTGCGCTCGGTGACGCGCGTGCCGTCCTCGAGCACGAGAGGGCCCGTGGCACCGAGCAGGTCGGCGAGCGCCACCGGGTCGACGAGCAGCACGCCGTCGACCCGCTTGCCGGACTGGGCCTTCCAGAGCCCGGCGAGGACCCGCGCCGCGGTCGGGGTGTCGGCAGTGAGGTTGGCGCTGAGCCAGGAGGAGGTCGTGTCGAAGCGACCGAAGCGGTCGTCGTACTCCGCACCGAGCGCGACGACCGGCGCGGCCGGGTCGTGCAGGTCGTTGTTGGGCCCCACCCTCGTCAGCGCGAAGGTCCCGTCGCGCACCTCGAGCAGCCCGTAGGCACCGAGCAGCCCGCCGGTCGCCCGCGGCTCGGCGTTGTTCTGGACGGCGAGCAGGTAGCGCTTGTCACCGGACATCATCGTCGGCAGCACGAGCGCCGCGACCCGGGCCTCGCGCAGCGAGCGCGCCAGCTCGGTGAGGCGGTCGTCGAGGTCGCGGCGAGGGCCGTCGAGCTGCGTGATGTCCGAACGCGGCGCGGTCCGCAGCTGCCGGCGGACGGCGCCGAGTCGCCCCTCGGCGCGGGTGAGGGGCTGCTGTGCCCTGAGGAACGGGCCGGTGTCGATGCGTCCCGACCACCGCGGCTGGCTGCTGAGGTCGAGCAGGGGCGGCAGCACGTCAGCCGTGGTGACGTGCGCCGCACGCGACATCGCCTGCAGCTCCCGGACGGCCCGTCCCACGACGGGAACGTGCCCGTAGGCACGCCACAGCAGGTCGTGGGTGCGGCGGTCAGCGTGGCCGGCGCGCCGCTCGGCGGCGGACAGCTGCGCACGGGCCGCGCCCAGCTCGGCCCTGCCGAGGTCGTCCTGCGCCCCGGCGAGGGAGGTCTTGGCCGCCAGCAGGTCGTGCCGTGCGCCGGGCAGGGTGAGGGCGAGAACGGCGCCACCGAGCAGCAGCAACGTCGCCAGTGCGCCCAGCACCAGGATCAGCGGGTAGAGCCGTCGCCGGACCCGCCTGAGTCGTCGTCGGCGGTGGCGGGATCGCTGCTCGGAGATGGGGGTGCTCCTCGTCCCGGCGGGCTAGGCCAGGCGGCGGCGCCGGTGTCGGCGCTCCGTGAGCGCGAGGACGATGCACCCGCCGGCGACCAGGACGGTGCCGAGCAGGACGGCGAGCACGGCGGGGAACCCGGTGAAGGCCAGCCGCTCGCTGGTCGCGGCCACGTCAGCACGAGGGAGGGAGAGGTCCGCGCCGGGCTGGGGCGCAGCGCGACCGACGGCCGTGCTGCCGCCGCCGGCGGCCGGCACGGTGCCCACAGTGCCGTTGCTGCCGGGCGCCGCTTCATCGCCGTAGCCCGTGCTTCCCGTGAGCCCGCCGGCCTCGGTCGTGGACTGCGACTGCTGCACGCCGTCGATGTAGAGCACGGCGGTCACCGTGCGGCGGACCGCTGCTTCGGCCGGCTGCATCCGGAAGAACGACCGGTGCGCCGCCGAGGTGCTCGTGCTGTCGGGAGCGTCCCCGGTGCCCCGCAGCCGGTGCTCACCCGCAGGCGTGTCGGCGCCGTAGCAGAGCCGCTTCGAGAACTTGCCGGCGTGGCTCGTCGTGGCGGTCCCGCGGGACTCACCGTTGTCGGTGATCTCCACCGTGACGTCCGGCAGGAAGCCCTTGCCGGAGAACGTCGCGCACTGGCCAGCGCTGATCCGGCTCGGCGAGACCTGACCCTCGGCGTCGCTGTTCGGCGGGTAGTCGGCGGCAAACGCGAGCGGGGCGGCCGTCAGCAGCACCGCGAGCCCACCGCTCATGGCCCAACGTCGCAACCGCACAGCTACCCCTGTCACTCTCTCCACGATCCGGGCAGCGCCCCGCACGGGCTGGGTAGTGGCATGACAGGCGGGGGCTGTGCCCGGAGTGCATGAACGTCGCACTTCGGTGTCACAGAATGGTCGCACAGCGGACTGACGTCGCGCATCACCCGTTCAGCCCACAATTCCGGACATCTGGGCAGGTTCTCCTCATCGCGGGGCGGGCAGCCCCAGCTCGGGCCCGAGCTGGAGCAGCTCCGCCACGATCCGGTCGGCCACGAGCCGGTGGCCCTCGGCCGACCGGTGGATCCCGTCGGGCAGCAGCGCCACCGCGTCAGCGCTCACGACCTCGGACGTGCGCACCAGGGTGACGTGCCCGTCGGGCGCGCGGGTGACGACCTTCTCGAGGATCGCGGTGTACCGGTCGATGCGCTCCTGGAGGCCCGGCATCCAGTGCAGCAGGACCTCGTTGGCGGGGTCGATGTCGAGCACCAGGACGTGCGCGTTGCACTGCCGGGCGCACAGCTGCAGCAGCCGGGCCATGGAGCGCTCGAAGACCGACGGCCGGACCCTCGACCAGCGGGGACCCACCCGCCCGGCCAGCTGCCGCTGCCAGCCGCGCACCACCGGCCGCAGCCGCGGCACCACCTTCTTGCGGTACCGGTGCGCGACCGCCCCGTGCCCAGGAAGCCAGGTCATCGTGTTGCGGAGCAGCCAGGTCGGCAGCACCCGCGCCTGCGCGTCGACGATCCCGAGGTTCACGATCACGACGTCGGGCAGCTCGTCGCGGACCCAGGACTCGAAGTGCGGCAGTGCCTCCTTCACGGTGGTGTGCCAGCGACTGTGGACGGCGACCGTGGCCTCGACCCCGCGCTGGTGGAGGAGCTCGCGCAGCCATCCCGGGTAGCAGTCGTCGTCCACGCCGTACGCCGCGGGCACGGTGAGGAAGACGCACGAGTTCCCGATGACGACGATCCGCAGCGGCCGTCCAGGCGTTCCCGGGGGCTGACGGTCAGGCACCGAGGTACACCTCCTCCAGCCGGGGGACGATGACTGTGGCCCAGTCGTAGGACGCCCCGACGGCCCGGCAGCGCTCGACGGTGGCCGGGTCCCGGGTCAGCTCCAGAGCCGTGCGTACGGCGTCCGCGACCGCCTCCGGGGTGGCTTCGGCCCTGCAGCCGGTGCCGCCGGTGACGATCCCGCTCGGCCCCCAGCCGTCGTCGAGCACGACCACCGGCGTGCCGCAGGCGAGGCTCTCCACGACGGTCATGCCGAACACCTCCCGCTCGCTGATCAGCGCCGTCACCCAGGCGCTCCGGTAGGCGTCGACCAGCTCTTCGCCGGACAGCACGCCCAGATGCCGGGTGCGGCTCCTGACGGTCTCGGGAGCGGCGTCGATCCAGCGCTTCGGGTCGCCCTGCCCGACGAGGTGCACCTCGAGGTCGGGGATCTCGGCGGCAGCCGCGAGCAGCAGGGCGACGTTCTTGCGCGGAGAGGTGAGGGCACCCACGTACAGCAGCACCGGCCGGTCTGCCCGATGGCCACCAGGAGAGAACGCGGCGGCGTCCACGCCCGGTGGTACGACGGTGCCGCTCAGGCCGGCAGCCTCGTGAGCCTGGGCCGCGGCTGCCTCCGAGACGCAGACCAGCTCGTCGACGTGCCCGGCGAGCCGCAGCGCCTGCTTGTGCGGGCTGAGGTCGCGGATGCGGTGCTCGACGGGACCGTGCAGGGTCAGGACGGTGCGCAGGCCCGGCCGGACGCGGCCTGCCAGCGCCGCCGCGGCCGCGTCGTAGAGCGACCCGGCGTGCCACACGTCGACGTCGCGCGGGAGCACGTCGAGCAGGCACTGCGCGCCGAACCGCATCTGCGTGCGGGCCCGCAAGCGACCCGTCAGCGGGCCGCGCGCGAAGCCCCGGACGGGGACGCCCAGGACCTCGTCGCGACGGCGCTGCTCGGAGGTGGTGAGGATGCGGACGTGGTGCCCGCGGCCATGCAACCCGGCGGCGAGCTCGTGGACGTACCGCTCCGCGCCGCGGGTCACCTCGGGCCAGGCCACGACGTGGCTGAGCACGACACTGAGCTTCTCGGTCATCGCTCGTCTGCTGTGCGCAGCACCTTCGCCGGGATGCCGGCGACGACGGCGCCGTCAGGCACGTCCTTGGTGACCACGCAGCCCGCGGCGACGACGGCCGCCCGCCCGAGCCGGACGCCTGGCATGACGCTGCCCTTCGAACCGACGAAGCTCGCGGCGCCCATGGTGACGGGCAGGGCCGTCACCCCCTGGTCGAGCATCTGGACGAGGGTGCCGTCGAGGTCGTGGTGGGTGTCGAGCACCGTGACGTAGTCGGCGACGCACGCACCGAACTCCCAGAGCATGTCGGCGTCGGCATGCAGCATCGCGCCCTTGCCGATGACGTTGCGGCCGGTGAGGCGCAGCTGCCCCTTCACGTTGATCGAGACGTCCTGCCGGATCTCGCACCCGGGCCCGATCAGCAGCTCCCCGCGCAGCCTCAGCAGCACACCGCTCAGCAGCCGGCAGCGCGGTCCGATCTCGAGGACGGCGCGACCCGGAGCCAGGTGGAAGCGGGTGCCGGGCTCGACGTACAGGTCCTCGGCGACCCGCACCTCGAGGTCGGTGCCGTGCAGCCAGGCCTCCCAGCGGAGGCGCGCCAGGAAGCGCCGACGCCACCAGCGGCGGCGCAGGTTGAGGGCCCGCCGGTTCGGCGGGATCCGCAGGGTGTTGCGGCCGCGCCGCGCGAGCCTCCTGGCCAGCCCTGGTCGGGCCGGCGCGGGCATCGACCACGGCCCCAGGTCCGCGTCGACAGCCACGTAGAGCTTGGCGGCGAGGACAGCCAGCAGCGGCTTCAGCTCTGGGCTGGAGGCCTTGTCCAGCAGGTGCTTCCACGTGACGACCGTCGCGCCGCCGTCGAGGACGATCGCGCCGACCCCCGGCAGCCGTTGCAGGTCCGTCCGGGCTCTGGCGACCGCTTCCGGGTCGCCGTCGCCCAGCACCTCGACGAGGTCCTCAGTCATGGCGCTCCGTGAGGACCGGAGCGAAGTCCACCAACCCCGTGCTGCCGAGCCGGGTGCTCACCGCCAGGTGCACGGCGGGTTGCTCGAAGTGCGTGACGGACAGGTCCTCGTTGCCCACCCCCACGTCGACGACGTAGCTGCCGGCGGCGACGTTCAGCAGGATCTCGAGGGTGAAGGTGCGGCGCTCTCCTGCCCGCATCGGCTCGAGCTTCGGCGCGTGCAGGCCCAGCCACGAGCCGATCATGCCGCCGCCCTCCTTGTGCAGCGTCGCGCCGACCATCGACGGGCCGACGTCCTCCCGGGCCTCGACGACGAGCTCGACGAGGACCCGGTCGCCCGGGTCCCAGAGCTCGCGTGGCTCGCCGTCCGGCGTGAGGGCCCGTGCGGACACCAGCTGCACCGCGGCGTCGGAGCCCGCCTCCGCACCGAGCTCGCCACCGCGACCCCCGAGGGCGAGCAGCTCGTGGTAGCGGCCGATCACCTCCCGGACCCCTCCGCTCAGCAGCGGCTCGCCCTTCTCGAGCAGCAGCGCCCGGTCCGACAGCGACTGCACCGCGGCGAGGTTGTGGCTGACGAACAGGATCCCGGCGCCGGCCTCGCGGATCTCCCGGATCCGGTCCAGGCACTTCACCTGGAAGGGCAGGTCACCGACGGCGAGCACCTCGTCGACGAGCAGCAGCTCGGGCTCGGTCGCGATCGCGACGGAGAACCCGAGTCGCATGAACATGCCGGAGGAGTATGTCTTCACGGGCGAGTCGATGACGTGGCGCAGCTCGGCGAAGTCGACGATGCCCTCGAGCCGGGTGGCAACCTCCTTCTCGGTCATCCCGAGCAACCGGCCGTTGAGCGCGACGTTCTCGCGGCCGGTCAGGTCCGGGTGGAAGCCCGCCCCGACCTCGATGAGGGGGGCCACGCGCCGGGCCCGCCGGACCTCCCCCTCGCTCGCATGGGTGACCCCGGCGGCGAGCTTGAGCAGGGTCGACTTGCCGGCGCCGTTGCGGCCGACGACGGCCACGACCTCACCGGCGTCGACGCTGAGGTCGACGCCCCTCAGCGACCACGCGTCGGCAGACCTCTTGCGCAGCGAGGGGTGCGGGTACCGCTTGCCGGCCCCCGCCATGAGCAGCCTTGTCGTCATGCGAGGTCCGCGAAAGAGGCGCTGCGGCGCTGGAAGACGGCCAGTCCGACGAGCACGAAGAAGGCACCGGCACCGAACGAGATGAGCGTCGCGGTCCCGTCGAAGGCCTGTCCCATCAGGGCGGTTCGGGCCAGCGACACCACGCCGAACATCGGGTTGATCGCTAGGAGGCCGCGCAGCGTGGTCGGAAGCCGCATCGGGTCGTAGAGGATCGGCGTCGCGTAGAACGCCATGAGCAGCCCCGACTCGACGACGAACCTGACGTCCCGGACCGCTGGGTGGAAGGCGCAGGCGAAGCAGCCCAGTCCCGTCCCTATCAGGCCGACCAGGACCGGGACGAACGGCAGCAGCAGAACCTCGACGCCAAGCGTCCCGAACGCGATGGCGGCGACGATCAGCACGACCATCTGCAGGAGGAACACGAGGATGACCGAGAGCACCTGCGAGAGCGGGAAGACGATCGCCGGCATCGGGATCTTCCGCAACAGCGACGCGTTGTCGACCGCCGAGGTGGTCGCGGCGCTGACCCCGCCCGAGAAGCACTGCCAGGTCATGATCCCGGTGAGGACGTAGAGCGGGTAGTGGGGTCCGCGGGCGACCTTGAACACCTCGGTGAACAGGAACGTCAGCACGACGGCCTGCACGAGCGGCTGGACGAAGGCCCAGCCGAGGCCGAGCCGGCTGCCGAGGTAGCGCAGCCGGAAGGTGCGCTTGGCCAGCAGCCAGGTGATGCCGGCCCAGTGGAGCAGGCCGCCCTCACGAGCGGTGGCGAGGGGAAGCTGTCCGGTCGAGGTCACAGCAGCAGGCTCCGGTGGCGGATGCTGCCGCGCACGCAGCCGACGACCTCAGCGGCGTCGACGAGGAACCGGCCGGGGAGGCTCCCCAGGTTCGACCCGCGTGCCGGGTGCCACCACTTGCGGTCGACCACCCACGGGGCGACGAGGGTCAGGGTCAGCGGCTGCACCGGTGCGGCGGCGAGCCCGACGAGAGCCAGCAGGGTCGCGGGGTGGGTGCGCTTCCAGAAGACGCCGTAGTGAGCGGCGGCGCGCATCTCCGGGTGCCGGCGCAGCACGAGCGGCAGGTCGGTCCAGCGGGTGGCGCTGGCGCGGGCAAGGCTTCGGGCTGTTCCCGGGTGCACGTCGTGCAGGACGTGGGCCTCCGGCACGAACACCCGCTCACGGCCGAGCTGCTCGATGACCCGCATGCCGAGGTCGGTGTCCTCCCCGCCGTTGCGGAAAACCTCGTCGAAGCCGCCGACTGCCGCCAGGTCCGCCTTCGCCATGAACGTGTTGGCGGTCTGCATGAAGCGCGCGTCGCGGACCGTCAGGCTGCGCGACCAGGCGCTCTCCTTGTCGCGCTGCGCCGGGTCGGGGTCCACCTTCCCGACCACGAGGGCGCCGCCCTCCCGGACGCGGGTCAGTCCCGCGCGCAGCCAGCCGGGTGTCGGCTGGCAGTCGTCGTCGGTGAAGGCGATCCAGTCGGCGCGGGCCGCCCGCCACGCGTCGTTGCGCGCCGCCGCGGGACCGCGGTTGGCGGGGTGCTCGAGCAGGGTGATCTCGAGCGGGCTGGCCGCGACGATGGCGCGGGTCTCGGTGAGGTCGCCGGACCCGTCGTCGCTGACGATCACCTCAAACGGCTCGTCGAGGTCCTGCTTCGCCAGCGCGGCCAGCATCCGGCCCAGCGCCTGAGGTCGCCGGAACGTGGCGCAGACCACCGACACGGCTGGTGTCATGGCGTGGTCCCCAAGCTGTCGTCGGCGGCTGTCATCCAAGACCACGTGCGACGGCCTCAGACCTCGCGGCCTCCCGCGCGACGATCCGCCGGCGCAACGCCTTCTCGACGGGACGCTCGACGTAGGTGTGCAGCGCCAAGGCAAGCGCGAGCGCCACCAGGACGACACCGGCCAGGACAGGCAGGCCGTGCAGCCGGTGCCGCACGCTCAGCGGGAGCTGACCGGCGAACTGGATGACCGACACGTGCACGAGGTAGAACGCGAACGACGCCCCCCCGAGCAGCACCGGGAGGGGGCGTGCCAACCAGGTGGGCCTGCCTGCGAGGTCCGTGGCTGCGAGCGCCACGACGAGGGCGGCCACCGGCAGCACCACGATCACGTCGGAGTAGAGGTTTCCCAGCGCCCTGTCCCCGCGGACGGCGTCGAAGTACTGGCCTCCGGTCAGCAGCGCCGCAGCCATGTAGGCTGCGCCAGCGACTACTGCTGCCTGCGTCGCCGTCCACGACGGCCGCCAGCCCGACCGGATCGCCCAGCCGAGGGTGACGCCGATGAGGAACTCCCCGACCCGGTAGGCCGGGAAGACCGCCAGCGAGAGCAGGGCGAACGTGCCGGTGGTGACCGCACGGACGACGAGCGGTACGACGGCCAGCGCCACGAACGACACGGCGATGGTCGCGATCGCCTCGCGCCGACCGCCGCGACGCAGCAGCGGGACGAGGAAGGGCAGCAGCGCGTAGAAGAAGGCCTCGCAGGCGAGCGACCAGGACGGGCCGTTGCCGGCGAAGTACCACGCCGGGTCGGGGATCCAGCCGTGCACCAGCGCGAGGCCGGCGGCGTTCTGGCCGAGGGACGGTTCGCGTGCGCCGACGACGGGAGCGACGACCAGCACTACCGCAGCCCAGGTCAGGGCGTGCAGCGGCCACACCCGGGCGAAGCGGCGGCCGTAGAAGCCGCTGCGGGTGCGGCGCTCGTCCCAGCTCCACGCCAGGACGAACCCGGAGAGCACGAAGAACGCAGTGACCCCGACGTAGCCGACGACCGCGAAGTGCCGGGTGCCCGGGATCCAGGCCACCCCCCGGTTGCCGTCGTGCAGGATCTCGGGAGCCAGCGTGTGGTGCAGCAGGACGCCGCCGGCTGCGAGGAACCGGAGGCCGGTGAGGGAGTCGATGCGCGGGGCGTCGGTCGCCGTCGTCGCCTCCATCGCACCAATCTCTCACGCGAGCAACCGGCCGGTCGCGAGGCGCCGCGATCCTCCGTGGATTTCGCCCGGTCTGGCCCTTCATGGCCCTCTGGGCGGGTCCGAAATGTCGTGATCACGAAAGGCTGGACTACCTGTAGTAGTCCCTTTTGATGGTCTTCGTCTCGGGCCGATGTGGAACCGGACATTGCGTGCAACCTTGCGCAAAGTTCACGCAGATCCCCTCGAGAGCAGAGGCCTTCTCCAGATGCGAACCATCCGCTTCGTGACCCCCGTTGTCCTCGCGCTGACCGTGGCCCTGGGGGTCACCGGCACGGCCTCGGCCAAGCCAGCGACGAAGGCCGCGACGACCGGCTCCACCACCACGACGACCACCACGACGACCAGCAGCGTGACCTCCCCGCTGACGGCAGCGGCTCTCCAACGCGCCGCCGCCGCGCCGACCCACTTCGGGTTCGGCCTGCAGGCCAGCACCGACACCAAGGGCATGGGCAACTGGATGCCGCGCTCCGGCGCTGCCTGGGACTACGCCTACCGCTACATCGGCGGCGGCGCCGGCACCCCGGGCAACTGGACCACCTGGGCGCCGTCGGGGACCTACCCGATCACCTACGCCCAGACGGCGGCCTCCAAGGGCTACACGCCGGTGTTCAGCTACTACCAGATGCTGTACGGCGCCGGATCCTGCACCGCGGCCGCCTGCGGTGAGCCGCAGACCGACCTCACCAACCTGAACACCCCCTCCGTGATGAAGGGCTACCTCGAGGACTGGGCGCTGCTCATGCAGCGCCTCGGCACCGGCACCTACGGCGGCGTCGTCGGCTACGGCAAGGACGTCATCGTGCACGTCGAGCCCGACCTCAACGGCTTCGCGCAGATGTCCGCCAACGGCACGCAGAGCTGCTACGGGTTCTGTACCGCGACGGGTGCCAACCCGTCGTACCTGAAGGCGTCCGTCGCCAGCTCCGGCTTCGCCGCGGCTGCCGGCCTCCCGAACACCTACGCCGGGTTCAACCAGGCGCTGCTGAAGATCCGCGACCTGTACGCGCCGAACGTCCGGCTCGCCACGCACGTCAGCAACTGGGCCACCGGCTTCGACCTCAACTCCGCCACGAGCGTCCTCGACCCGGTCGCGCTCGGCCACCAGACGGCCGCGTTCGTCGGTGCCCTGGGTGCCACCACGTCCGCCCCGGGCATCTCGACCTACGACATGCTCTTCAACGACGTCTCCAACAAGGACGCCGGCTACTACACCTACGTGCTCGGCAAGCCACGGTTCTGGGACCAGGACAACACCGTCTTCCCGAACTTCCACCGGTGGGAGGACTACGTCCGCACCGTGACGACCGACACCGGCAAGAAGGCCATCCTGTGGCAGACCCCGATCGGCAACCAGATCTACACGAGCATGAACAACACGCCCGGCCACTACCAGGACAACCGCGTGGAGTACCTCTTCAACCACGTGTCCGAGGTGGCCTCGGCCGGCATCACCGGCGTGCTGTTCGGGACGACGCTGGCGACCGCCTCGAACTATGCCGACTGGGCCGGTGACGGTGTGACCAACCCGGCGCCCATCTGCAACAGCGACGGCTGGAGTTCCGGAAAGACCGTCTGCACCACCACCCCGTCGATCGTGGCGGACGACGACGGCGGCTATCTGCGCCAGCGCGGCCAGATCTACTACGCGTCGGCCCCGCTGCCCCTGTCCTGATCCACCGATTCCCGGCATGACGGCCGGCGAGGCGCGCGTGCGCCTCGCAGGCCGTCAGCGTGGGCAGGAAACCGGCGAGCTCTGGCGAATGCTCAGGAGGGCGGCGGAACGTCCGCCGCCGGGGGACGGAGCACGCTGCGGTGATTGCCTACAGGCCGGACATCGACGGGCTGCGCGCGGTGGCGGTGGGTTCCGTCGTCGCCTACCACTTCGGCTTCCCCGGCGTCACGGGCGGCTTCCTCGGCGTCGACGTCTTCTTCGTCATCTCCGGCTTCCTCATCACCAGCCTGATCGTGCGCGAGCTCGACGACGGCACCTTCACGATCGCCGACTTCTACAAGCGACGGGTGCGACGCATCTTCCCGGCGCTGTTCGTGATGATGGCGGTCGTCTGCCTCGCGGCCGTGTTCACGATGTTCTCGACCGACCTGCACCTGCTGCGCAACAACGTCGTCGCCACGGCGATGTTCTCGAGCAACATCTACTTCTGGCGGACCAGCGACTACTTCGCCGCCCCAGCCGCGAACCAGCCGCTCCTCCACACCTGGTCGCTGGCGGTCGAGGAGCAGTACTACGTGCTCTTCCCGCTCCTGCTCCTGCTCCTGCACCGGCGCTTCCCGAAGTGGCGGGCCAAGGTCCTGTGGGTCGGCACGCTCGGATCGCTGCTGATGTGCACGGTGCTGCTGAAGAGCAACCCGACGGCCGCGTTCTACCTGCTCCCGGCCAGGGCGTGGGAGCTCGGCGCGGGTGCTGTGCTCGCCGTGGGTGCCGTGCCGGCGCTGTCGCGCGCTCGAGTGCGCGACGCCGTCTCGGTCGCGGGCCTCGCCCTCATCGTGCTGTCGCTCGTCGGCAGGGAGCCCAAGGTCCAGCACACGTGGCCGATGGCCCTGCTCGCGGTCGTGGGGACCGCCCTCGTCATCCACGGCGGCCGGCAGTCGCTCGCCGGTCGGCTGCTCGCGCTGCGCCCGCTCGTGGTCCTCGGGCTGATGTCCTACAGCCTCTACCTGTGGCACTGGCCGCTACTCGTCCTCTACCGGGACTACGCGCTCGGACCGCCGAGCCACGTCATGGGCCTGTGGCTCACGCTGATCAGCCTCGCCCTGGCTGCGCTCTCCTGGCGGTTCGTGGAGCGCCCGCTGCGTCGCTTCCACTTCCCGTCGACCCGGCGGCTGCTCGTCGTCGTCGGTACCGCCATCGCGTCGGCGGGCGTTGTCGCCGTGCTCGTCCAGCCCGCGGGTGCGGTCGTCAACCCGACCACGCCGGCGGTGCAGCAGCTGCTGGCCTACGCCCACTACTCGCACGGGTACCAGTTCCGCAGCAACCAGTGCTTCCTCGGATCGCATGCGTCGGCCTCCTTCGACAGAGCGACCTGCCTGCACGTCGCCCCGGACAAGCCCAACCTGCTCCTCGTCGGCGACAGCCAGGCGGCGGACATGTGGCGGGCACTGCAGGAGGCACTGCCCGATGCAAACCTCATGCAGGCCACGTCCTCCGGCTGCAAGCCGATCCTCGGCACACCCGGTGTCCCGACCTGCACGGCACTACGTGACGAGGTGCTGGGGTCTTTCCTGAGCGCCCATCACATCGACACCGTGATCCTCTCGTCGCGGTGGAGCCCGGCCGACGTGAACCCGCTGCTCGCGACCGCTCGCGCGCTGCACCGACGCGTGCCACGCGTGGTCGTCATCGGACCGCACGTCGAGTACCTCGACGCCCTCCCCAAGCTGCTGGCTCGTGGGCTCGTGAACGGCGACCCGGGGCTGGCGCGTCGGCGCCTCGACCCGGAACGGTTCGCCCTCGACCAGCAGATGCGAAGCGCCGTCCCTGCCGCCGGGTTCGAGTACCTGTCGCTGACCGACGTGCTGTGCCACGACGGCTCCTGCCGCGAGTACGTGCGCGACGACGTGCCCACCGCGTCCGACTACGGCCACCTGACCCTGCAGGGCGCCCGCCTCATCGCCGCGGCCTTCGCCCCCAAGCTCCGCTGATGCCGTCGCGTCAGATGCGGAGGCCGGACTCGGCGTGGTAGGTCGCGTAGTAGCCCTCTGCTGAGGACTTCTTGGCAGCGTTGAGGACCGAGCCGATGACCGGGGCGTTGACGCCGTCGAGCCGGCGGCGCGCCTCAGCCGCCTGGCCGCGCTGGGTCTTGCCGGCCCGGACGACCAGGACGACGCCCTCGACCTGGGTGGACAGCACCACGGCGTCGGTCACCGGGATGACGGGCGGCGCGTCGATGATGATGACGTTGGCGTGCTCGTGGAGGTCCTGGATCAACCTGCCCATCGCCTGGGAGCCGACCATCTCGCTCGGGTTGGGCGGGAGCGTCCCGGCGGGCAGCACGAGCAGGCCATCCTGCCAGACCTGCAGGGCTTCCTCGAGGGTGGCCGACTTGGTGATGACACTCGTGACGCCGACGACACCCTCCAGACCCAGCACCGACGCGACGCTGGCGCGACGCAGGTCCGCATCGACGAGCACCGTGCGCTCGCCGCTCTGCGCCAGTGCGATGGCCAGGTTGATCGCGGTGGTCGTCTTGCCCTCGCCCGGCGACGGCGAGGTGACCATGATGACGTGAACCGGGTTATCAGGATCGGCGTGGGTGACGCCGGTGCGCAACGTCCGGTAGGTCTCCGCAACCGGGTCGTTGCCGAGGGCCGCCGGGGCACCACCCGTCCGGTGCCTGGGAATGACCCCGAGAACCGGTGCGTGGGTGGTCGCCTCAGTCTGCGCGCCGGTCTTCACGGACCGGTCGAGGGCTTCCAGCGCAACACCGAGGGCGATCCCGGCAGCGAAACCGAGCAGCCCGCCGACGATGACGTTGTAGTTGGTCCGGGGCGCGATCTGCCGGCCACGGGTGGCGGGGTCGATCACCTGCAGCTGGATGCCAGGCCCCTGCGGCTGGTCCTGCGTCTTCTGCAGAGCCGCCACGGTGTCGGACAGGGCGAGCGTCGTGGCGTTCGCGATCGACTGCGCCCGCAGCGGGTCCTTGTCGTCGACGCGGATCTCGAGGATCAGCTTCTGCGGCAGTGCAGTTGCGGTGATGCGGCCACGCAGCGACTCGACCGAATCGGTGAGCCGCAGCCGCTGGATGACGCGCGTCGCCACGGATCGCGAGGAGGCGATCTGGGCATAGGTCGGCAGCAGGTCGGCGAGCAGCTGGACACCCTGGAACTGCGCGGTCGTGCTCTGGAGCGCAGGGATGTTGACGTAGACCTGCGACTTCGACTCGTAGACCCGGTCGGTCGTGTGGTTGAGCAGCAGTCCGCCGGCCAGACCCGCCACGAGGCACAGCAGCAGCGACAGGTAACGCCGTCGAAGCACCTGCAGCAGTCCCGCTGTGTCCATGCGAAGAAACCTAGCCTTCCACTGTGCGCGGGCGACGGATCTCGTCCCCGGCGAGAAGCAGCCGCCGCAGGCGCTTGGTTTCGCCCGAGAGGGTGAAGCGCTGCTCGACCCGAGCGCGCGCGCGGTCGACCAGCTCGTCGTGACCGCCGGCCAGCGCCTCGCGCAGGGCAGTCGCCAGTGCCGGTGCGTCGTCAGGGGGGACCAGCCAGCCGCAGCCGTCGCCGATCATCTCGGGGATGGCGACGATGTCGCTGGCCACCACCGGCACGCGACGGGCCATGGCCTCCTTGATGACGACCGGCATCGAGTCGCGGTCACCGTCGTCGGCCACCCTGGCGGGCAGGCAGAACACCTTCGCCCCGGCTATGCGGGCGAGTGCCTCCTCGTGCGGCCGCGCCCCGAGCAGGCGGACCCTGTCCTCGACCCCGAGCTCGCGCACCAGCGTCTCGAGCGCTGGACGGACCCGGCCCTCGCCGATGATGTCGACGCGCACCTCCGGGCCGAGTAGAGCGGTCGCGCGGATGAGGACGTCGAGCCCCTTCTTCTCCACGAGCCGGCCGACCGCGACCACGTCCGCCGCACCCAGGACCGGCCACGGGTCGGCAGGCAGCTCGACACCGCAGACGACGAGGTCGACGTGCCGGCGCAACCCGAGGTGCTCCCGCATCCAGGCGAGGTTGTAGTCGCAGACGGTGATGAGACGGTCTGCCGCAGCCAGTTTGCGGTCGAGGTTGCGCTGACGGTTGAAGATGTCGTTGGCATGCAGCGTCACTGACGTGGGCAGCCCGGTGAGGTGCCCGAGCAGCAGCGCGGCTGCCGCACCGGACCACGCGAAGTGCGCGTGCAGAGCCTCACCCCTCACGTCGTTGGCGAGGCCCGGGAGCAGCGTCCACGGGACCTGCTCCGGCAGCCTGCCCATCTCGTTCCGCAGCCGCACCACCTCGAGCAGGAAGGCCAGGTAACGCAGGGGATGCCGCACCAGGAAGGACCCGTGCTCCCGCAGCAGCTGCCCGCGCGATGGGTGCTCCGCGGCCAGGATGCGCACCTCCTCGCCCGGGGACGGAGCGGCCTCGCCCGCCTCCATGGCGATGACCTGGACCTCCACTCCCTGTCGGCGCAGCTCTGCGATCTCGCCGGTGACGAAGGTCTGCGTCGGCTGGACGTACTTGGTGAGGACGTAGGTGATCGCGGTCATGGGCGCGGCAGCTTCATGACGGCTCGCCGGACCTGCTGGTTGAGAGCCCAGTCGAGCAGGCAGGCGGAAACGCCCCAGACCGGTCCCACGTCGTAGCCGGCGGCCTGGGCCCGGCGCCAGATCCCGCGGTTCGGCCGCTGGGCGGGCAGCTCGCGGCCGCGCCAGCGCGCGGCCTGGCCGGGAACGCCCGCGGCCAGCCGTGAGACCTTGGTCCGTAGCTCCCTCAGGTTGCGCGCAGGGTGCTCGATCCAGGCGTCGTCGGTGTAGACGAGCCGACCGCCCACCCTCCTGCAGAACTCCGCGTCGCCGCCGGTGCGCAGGCTCGCGTCGAAGCGATGCTTCTCGAGGACCTCGGCCCGCACGGCGAGGTTGCACGTCGCGGCGAACCCGTCGCGCTCGACGTAGACCTGCTGCTTCAGGTGCCGGCAGGAGTCGACCCACTCGGCGGGTGTGGGCCGCGCACCGGCGAAGGTAAACCGGACGCCTCCGCCAGACAGGTCGGCGTGCTCGAGCGCAGCGAGGTGGGCGGTCACCCAGTGCGTCGCGACGACGCAGTCGGCATCGGTGAACAGCACCGCGGACAGGCCGGTGGGCAGCGCATCGAGCCCGGCGTTGCGCGCGCCGTAAGAACCGCCGTTGGGGACGACCGGGATGACGGTGACGCCGGCCGCCTCGGCAACCGCGAGGGCACCCGGGTCGGCCCCGTCGACCGCCACGACCACGATCACCGGTCCGTCGTGCCGCACCGCCTTCAGCGAGGTGAGGGTGCGGGCGAGGGCGTCAGTCTCGCGGTAGGCGGGAACGACCACTCCGACGGCAGTCACACGTGCTCCAGCTCGCGTGCCTCGGTGTGCGCCTGGTGCCGCTGCACCAGCCCGGCCACCATCGCGGTCCACGACCAGAACAGCTCGCCGTGCTGCGTCAGCAGCGCAACCGTCGTGAGGTTGAGGCAGGTCGCGCCCAAGGCGATGGCCCAGGCGCGCTCGATGTGGGTGAGGTCGGGCAGCGCCGCGGCCTTGATCACCAGGACCACCACCGCGGTGAACGCCAGCAGCGACAGGAGCCCGGCGGTGAGGTAGACCAGCGCGAACTCGCTGTCGATGCTGGTCAGACCGGTGCGCTGGAACACCGCCTCGGTGATGTTGCCCTCGTCGTTGGTCCGGCCCAGCAAGGAGAACTCTGCCGGGTCGCGGGCGACCGCGAAGATCTCGAGGCGGTACTGCGTGCTCAGGCCCTCGCGGCTGTCCGAGGTTGCCGAGGCGCTGATGAGGTGCTGGACGATCGCGAGCACGGGCGTACCCACCACGAGCCCGGTCGCCAGGGCGAGCACGGTGACCAGCCTGATGATGTTGAGCCTGCGCACCGAGGCGAGCACCCACGTGACCGTGCCGAGCGCTCCGACGATGAGCGGGCCACGGCTGAGGCTGTCGGCCAGCCCGAGGACGATGACACCGCAGGCGCCGACCAGCACGAGCCGCTGGACGACACTGCGCACCACAAGGGCCATGGCGAGCGCGAGCACGAGAGCCAGCGCGAGGTACATGCCGAACGCGATCGGGTGGCCGAAGCTGCCCTCTGCGCGGATGCTGTGGTCGCGCGTCTCTGCGTGCGCCCATTGGGCCGCCTGGTACTGGGCGGGCAGCAGCGTGAAGAAGGGGTTGGGCACGTTCGCGTGCTCGGCGATGCCGACGCCCGCGAGACCGACCGCGGTGATCACGACGACCGGAGCGAGCTTGTGGAGCAGCGCCGGGCCGGTCGTCAGGCAGCGGAAGACCGCATACGGCAGCGCCGCCTGGAGCAGCACGAGGAACAGCGCGCCGAAGCCGTTGTGGAAGTTGGTCAGCAGGCCCAGGCACCGGAACAGCACGTAGAGCCCGAAGGCCAGGTCGATCGCCCCGAGCCGCACCCGCCCGCGGGACGCGAACGCGACGGGGAACAGCACGAAGCAGCACGCCGTCATCGGGGTGATCGCCATGGCCCGGGTGACCAGGCGTCCGTCGTAGAAGGGGATGACGGCGACGACGGCCATCGCGATGAGGACGGCGGCCTGCGGATGCCGGGACGCCAACCAGGCGAGCACGAGACCCACCGCGAGAGCCAGTCCGGCGAGCAGCGGGACATGGGCCCGGCCAGAGACCACGAAGAGCACGGCGAGGGGTACCAGCACCAGGAGGGCGCCTCGCGCCGCCTCCCCGCGATCCAGCTTCACCACAGCTCGCCCGCGTACGCCGTCAGCAGTGTCCCCGCGACCTCGTCCCAGTCGACCAGCCCGGCGGGCGCCGGTCCCCGGCCCGACCCGACGGCCGCGCGGACGGCGGCGACGAAGTCGCTTCCCTCCCCGGTCACCACCCCCTCCCGCGCCGCGAGCCCCGGCAGCGGCGTCGCGACGACGGGCAGGCCTGCTCCGAGGTACTCGAGCAGCTTCATGGGGTCCATGCTCTCAGTGAGCGGTGTACGCCGGTGCGGGATGAGCCCGACCGCAGCCCGCGCCAGCAGCCGAGGGACCACGTCGGCGTCAACGGTGCCCAGCCAGAGAAGAGGGCCCAGCGTGAGCCGCTCGGCGGTCGCGCCGTCCGCCGGTCCGGCCACGACCACCGGCACGCTGGCGCTGACCTGCTCGAGCAGGTCGAGGTCGACGCGGTCCTCGACGTTGCCGACGTAGACGGCGAACGCGCCGTCGGGCAACCGCGGGTCGTCCCAGGGGACGGCCTCCGCGAGCTGCTGGCGATGGATGCCGTTGCCGACCACGCGCACGTCGCGCGCGCCGAGCTGCCGCAGGCGCTCGGCGAGCACGGGGCTCACGGCGGTGACCGCGTCGAGGTCGCCGAGCTGCCGGTAGCCCTGCTCGATGCGTGACAGCTGGGCGGAGGCGCCGGCGTAGGCACGCCAGTCGTCGACGCCGTCGAAGACCCGGCGCGCCGCGGGCACCCGGGGCAGCAGCGGCACCCACACGGGAGCGGCCGCGACCACGACCCGCCGGCCGGAGTGCGGTCCCAGCGCCCGGCGGACGACGGCGGCCGTCAGCGCCCAGCCGAGCCGGGTCTCCGGTCCCACGCGTTGACGCCCCATGACGCGGACGTCGACCAGGGCCACCGGCGGCAGCCAGCTGCTGCCTCGCCGTGCCTGCGGCTGCGAGCCGAAGCGCGGGTAGTCGAGGACGGTCAGCGTCGCGACGCGCGGGTGGCCTGCCCACGCCCGTAGGACCTCGCGCCACCGGGTGCCCTTGTGCTCGAGCCCGGCCATGCGGCTGCCGAGGCCGACGACGACGTGGAGGCCCTCATCCGTGCTGGGCAAGGAACTCCTCGATCGTCGAGCCGTTCAGCGCCGAGACCTCGGTGAGGACGCGCTCGTGCGGCCAGTCCCACCAGGCGATCTCGAGCAGCCGCGCGATCTGCTCGTCGGAGAACCGGAAGCGCCGGACCTCGGCCCGGTTGCCCGAGACGACCGCGTAGGGCGGGACGTCGCGCGTGACCACGGAGCCGGCCCCGATGACCGCGCCGTGGCCGATCGTGACCCCCGACACGATCACGGCGCCGAACCCCACCCAGACGTCGCTGCCGATGACGAGGTCGCCCCGGTAGGGCATGTGGTCGCCGGCACCGGCTCCCTCCAGCTGCTCCACTACTCGGAAGGGGAACGTCGACACCCAGTCGGTGCGGTGCTCGCCGCCGAGCAGCAGCGTCACGCCGGTCGCGATGCTGGAGTAGCTGCCGATGGCGAGCCGGGACCGACGGTCGTACAGCTCGACCTTCGGGTAGCCGTAGGTCCCCCTGCCCACCTCGGCGCGACCGGCCCGCACCGTCCACGCGAGGCTCTGCCCCAGCCCGGGGCGCACCCCGACGAACGGGTCCTTCACCAGCGGGGGCTTGCCGAGGAGCCGGCGGACGACGGCGCGGGGGCGTCTCATCGGCTGTCTCCTCGGGGGGTGTGTGCCAGGCTGACCGCGTGGCGGGCCTGGGCGACGTGGGCGTGGTCATCGTCAGCCATCAGTCCGCGGCGACGCTCGACGCCACGCTGTCGGCGCTCCCCTTCGCCGAGCTGGCCGCGGTCGTGCTCGTCGACAACGCGTCCAGCGACGGCAGCCCGGGCATCGGCCGTCGCGCCGGTGCCGTCGTGGTCGAGCAGCCCAATCTCGGCTTCGGCGCCGGCAACAACCGCGGCAACGCCGAGCTGACCTGCGAGCTGGTGCTCTTCCTCAACCCGGACGCGCGGCTGGAACGGGCCGCCCTCGTCACCCTCGTCGAGTACCTGAACGCCCACCCGCGGTGCGCGGTGGTCGGGCCGCTGGTCCGCAGCGGCGGGCAGCCGTCGTACTCGGCAGGGCGGTTGACCAGCCTGGCCGGTGAGCTGCGCCCACTGCTGCCCGACCCGCTCAGCCGGGTGGGACCGCGCCGCCGCTACCCACCGGCCTACGCCACCAGCGGTCCGGTCGGCTACGTGGAAGGTGCCTGCTTCCTCGTACGACGGTCCGTCCTCGCTGCGGTTGGTGGCTTCGACGAGGGCTACTTCCTCTATGCCGAGGAGCTCGAGCTCGGGCAGCGGCTGCGCCGCCTCGGCCAGGAGGTGCACCTGTGCGCCGAGGCGGCGGTCGAGCACGTCATGGGCGCGTCGACAGCAGGCACCACTCTGGGTGGCGAGCCGCACAAGGTGACGAGCATGGTGCGCTACTACCGCAGGTGGCACGGTGAGCGGGCGGCCCGCACCTGGGTGCGAGCCGCGCGGGCCTCGTGGGCGCTGAGGGTCCGCACCGGGGCGATGCCGGCCGAGCACGCGCGCGCTCTCGGCGCCGCCGCGCGCCGCGCGCTCAGCCACCCGCCACCTCCGCCAGCAGCTCCCTGAGCGGCGCTGCGGCCTGGGACCAGGAACGGGGCACGCCGGCGAGCGCCGCCTCCCGCCGGTGCCGCTCGGCAGGGTCGCCGAGCAGCCGTCGCAGCACTGCAGCCATCTCCTCGGGCGCGCCGGCGACCAGGCAGCCCTCGGCGGCCCCTGCCGGCACGGACCGGCCGCCGTACGGCGTGGTGACGACCACCCGGCCCCGGGTCAGGGCCTCGACGACCTTGAGCTGGGTGCCGGCGCCCCGCAGCACGGGGCTGACGACCACCGCGGCCGCGTCGTACAGGGCCGAGATGTCGGGCACGAACCCGAGACCGCCGTGCTGCTCGCTGCCCCGGCCCGCGAGCACGATCGGGTCGTCCAGCAGGGGCTGGACCTCGGCGAGCAGGTGCCGCAGCCCCTGCCGGTTGGGGGGGTACTCCCAGTCGGCGACCGCGAGGACCGTGCCGCGCTCGGGCGACGGTGGGCTCAGTGGCACCTGCGCGATGTTCGGCACGACGACGGCGCGCGCGCCCCAGCGGCGGGCCAGGGCGGCGTCCTGCTCGTCGACGCAGACCACTGCCGCCGCCCGGCGCAGCGTCCGCGGTTCCCAGCGCCGTGCCTTGGCCGCCTCGATCCGCCCGACCACGCCGCCGAGGGAGGCCTGCCGGGTGGCCTCCACGTTCTGCAGGTCGACGACGACGGGCACCCGCAGCGGCGGGAGCTCTGCGGCCAGATAGCTCTGGCTCACGACCAGCGCCCGGGCTTCCTGGCAGGCAGCTGCCAACTGCGCCCGCGAGGCGGTGTCCAGCAAGCCTCGTCCCAGCCGCGGTCCGGTCCCGAGCAGGGTGCCCGCGAGAGACCGTCGCGACGCGGCGAGGGCCGTCGCCCGCTCGTCCACCTCATCGGTGGCGTGCCGGCGCGCGACCAGCACCTGCACCTCCTCGTCGGCACGCAGGGCGTCGATCAGACCTGCCATGCGCACCCTGCCGCCACTCCTGGTCGGCCACGGGCTCTCGTTGCAGAGGTAGGTGATCACGCGAGGGCGCGGGCGATCTGCTCGAGCGCCGCGGCGAAGGCTGCCTGCTGCGCCGCGCGCAGCCGCACGACAGCGGCCTCCAGTCGCGGCAAGTCGCTGGTCGCCCGCTCGATGGCGGCGGTGAGGTCGCCGGCGTACTCGGCCGCGTCCCCGAGGTACTCGCGCAGCGCCACCGTGTCGGAGGCCACGACGGGACGGCCGGCTGCCACCGCCTCGTAGGCCGCGCGCTGCATCGTGGACTCGCGGGACGTCAGGGCGAGGACGACGGGGGCTCCGGCCACGAGAGCGAGGTAGTCGTCGCGGGGCAGCTGCCCCGTGAGCCGGAGGTTGGTCGGCACCGACAGCCCGGCAGGCGGCCGGCCGGTGACCGCGAACCGCAGCTGCGGCAGCGCTGTTGCCGCGGCCAGCAGCTCCTCGATCGGCTCGTCGTCGGCCCAGCTGGCGGGGAAGACGATCTCGTCGTGCCGCGGTGCGGTGACCGCGGCGGCAGGCGGGTCGTGCACCGCGACGGCCCGGCTCACCTGCCGCGTCAGCACCGGGATCGTCACCAGGTTGAGGCTCGCGTGCTCGGCCAGCCGGAGCGACAGCGGTCGGCCGAGGACCGCCTTCGAGTGCAGGTCGACGACGAGCGGGCAGCGGAACAGCCTGCTCCAGACCAGACCGAGCAGGACAAGCGCAGGTGGCGGCGCCATGACGATGAGGACGCCCGGCCGGCGCCGGGCCAGCAGCCCGAGGGTGAGCAGGCCCTGCCACGCGTGCCGCAGCGGCGCCGTGCGCCGGTTGCGCAGCGTCCCCACGGCGATGAACGCGCACTCGGCGCCCAGCGCGACGGCGAGCTCCTCGCTGCGGCCGTGGTGCGAGACCCAGGAGACGAAGAGGGCTCGCCTGCCGGCGAGCGGAGGGGACACCGTGGTGGTCATGTCACGCGGGCCGTGGGGGAGGCGGCGGGGGGCGTGCGTCAGGCTACGCCGCGCTCGGCGTCGAGCATGTCGAACAGCTCCTGGTCGATGCGGTCGACCAACTCGTCGGCACCCATGTCCGCCCGGGAGATGACGACGCGGCCGGCCGCCTCGAGCAGGTCGTCGCGGGTGAGCTGCTCCGGGAAGCGGACCCGTGCGAGGTCCTTCTCGTCGAGCATCGAACCGATCTGCGCCTGGTGGTCGTCGACGTGCTCGCCGCGCTCCACCCGCCGGGGAAGGAGCACCGGGTAGATGCCGAGGTCGAGGAGGTCGACCGCGGTGCCGACACCCGCGTGGCTGATGACGACGTCGCACTGGGCGGCTATGCCCTGCAGCTCGACGCGCCCCATGCTCTCGCTGACGTGGCCCGGCAGCTCGAGGCCCGAGGTGCAGCCGACCTGCCAGAACACGCGGTCGCCGGGCTCGAGCACCCGCTGCACGGCCTCGACGGCGGCGTCGAACCGGTAGGGCTGGATCGTGCCGAGAGTGACGAGGATCGACAGCGGGCGGCGCTCGTCGCCCGCGCGCTGGCGGCTCAGGACCTCGTAGTCGTCGAGCAGTGTGAACTCGTAGGGCCAGCGCTTCGAAGCCCAGCCGCGGTGCTGGGTCCGGCGCTCGATGCCTGGTGCGCGCTCGAGCAGCTTGCCGGTGGCCGAGGGGCCGTCGACGCGGCTGACCGACTCGACGTAGATGCGCCGCATCCGGCGCGGCAGGACGGCGAGCGCGAGGGCGATGCCGGCGCCGGTGCTCATGGCCGCGGCGTAGTTGCCGGCGAGCGCGATCCGCCACACCGCCCAAATCGTGCGGAGGATGCCGCGGACGTCACGAGGCGCAACGTAGGGGACGTACCGGACGTCGGTGTAGCGGGCGAGCAGGCTGCGCGCCTGGGGCGAGTCGAAGGTGACCCAGGTGGAGTCGACGGAGACCTCGAGCTTCGCGGCGATCTTGGCGAGCTGCGTGAGGTGACCGCCGGTCGAGGCGACGAGCAGCAGCCTGGAGCCGGGCGCGACGTCCATCCAAGTGCGTGGTGCGGCAGGGGCCGCGACCGTGTGAGTGCTCATGACTCCCCTGCGCGGCACCTGTGGGGGCTGGGAGGTGTCCGGTGCGGCACCGCACATGTGACAACGCGTCGTATTGCTCTTCCTCGCGCCGCCCCACCGCATCTGCCCGAATAGCGAGCAATGTCCGCTTTGGCGACGTGACGAACGAGCGGCCTGTGTCGGTGACCACAGCGCACAGCAAGGGCACTCGAAGGGCCGGCCGGTGACAATGGGGTGGTGCTGGCCGCCTACCTGGGACTGCTGATGCTCCTCGCGGTGTCCGGTTTCTCGTGGCAACAGCTCCGGCAGGGCGGCCTCGACGTGATCTCGCGCGCCGGGCTGTTCGTCAACCTGCTCGGGGTCTCAGCTCTGTGGCTGCGCACGGACAAGCCGATCGAGGGCCCCATTCTCGCGATCATCGAGCCACGGCACGGTCTGACGCTGGCCGACCTGCTCATCATCGTCCCGGCGCTGCTGTGCGTTCGGCTGCTCGACGTGGTTGAGCCTCAGCGCGTGTTGGCCCGGCTGAAGCGCAGGTAGGAGCGCGACGGCGTCGGGCCCCGCTGGTCCTGGTACCTCGACCCGTAGATCGACGAGCCGTACGGGTGCTCCGACGGCGACGACAGCTGCAGCACGCAGATCTGCCCGATCTTCATGCCCGGGTAGAGCTTGATCGGCAGATTGGCGACGTTGCTGAGCTCGAGGGTCACGTGCCCGCTGAACCCAGGGTCGATGAACCCAGCCGTGGAGTGGGTGAGCAGCCCCAGCCGGCCGAGCGAGCTGTTGTGGGTCGGCACGTACGCACGACCCACCAAGAAGACGCCGTCCTCGGCCGCGACCTCGATGCAGCGCACCGTGACGGACGGCACCGGACGGACCGCTACGACCGCACGGAAGCGAGACTGACGACGCTTCGGGGCGAGTCTTGCGAGCTTGCGCTCCAGCCTGAAGACCGGAAGGTGAGGCGTGAACTTCACCTGGTACGCCGGACCGCAGTCGATCCCGTTGAGGGTGACGTGCTTCTTCCGCATCACAGGACGCAGCCCCAGGCTGGCCGCGACCTCGAACGTGGCGTCTGCCAGCTGCGGCAAGACGCTGACGAACTCGCAGCGGCCGATCTCGTCGACGTAGCCGTCGCTGTCCATGAGGCCCTGCAACAGGGCTAGCCGCTGCTCGAAGCTGCCCTGCAGGAACTCGAGAGGCACGTGCTTGTCCCCGAGCACGCCGAGCTTGCGCAACTGCGCCTGGAAACCGTCGCCGCTGGCGTAGCGACCGGCACCGTCGCGGACGCGGTCCTCTGGCGTCCCGCCGACGCGCCACCCATAGGGAGCAGAGGTCTCGTGCACCTCGTAGCCAGCGGCGCGGATCTCGTCGACCACCTGCGGGTCGGCCGTCGTGATCGTGCCGCTGGCGGTCGTGCCGTCGCCCAGCCAGATGCCGAACAGGTAGGGGTCGATCGGGAGCTCGCGCTCCTCGTACACCGCTGGGCCGGCGAGAGGGATGTGGTGGTTGAGCTCCTTGCCGTCCTTGGTGCGGAGACTGGCGGCCAGCTGCTGGGTGGTCTTGCTCGTGGGAGCCTGGCCGGTCCGCTTGGCTCGGACGCGTTCGGCCTTGTCCCAGGTCACCCACTGGTGCTGGGCGTCGGCGATGAAGGAGCTGCCGTCAGACAGCAGCACCTCGTAGCAGGGGCGGTTCTCGAGGTAGTCGCTCGTCGCGACGACCTTCGTCGGCCTGCCGTCTGAGCCGAAGACCTCGTCCCCGACCTCCAGGCTGACCATGTGAGTCCAGCCTTGCGGGGTGGGTACCTCGGTGTCGAGCGCCAGCGCCTTGCCCTCCAAGCGGCTGGCCAGGTCGTCCCCGAGGCTGATGACCTCCAGCGTCGAGCCGAGCACGAACTCGCCCGGGTGCAGGATGAACGGGTCGTCGCCCTCCGGCTCGACGGGCACGGTCAGGTCGTCCTGCTGCTCCGACGGGTCGATGTGGGTGTAGCGGTGGTTCGCGAACACCCGGAAGTAGCGGTCCAGGCGGACGTCGATGCTGCTCGGCTGGATCATCGCCTCGTCGAAGGGACTGAGCCCGAGCCGGCCCGCGTCGATGGCGGCCTTGAGATCGCGGTCGGAGAGCAGCACGCGCGCCAGGCTATCCAAGCGGGCAGCCCCGGGGATGCGACAGCCCGCGGCCGTCTATGATCTGACGGTCCTCGCGGGCGTAGTTCAATGGTAGAACATCAGCTTCCCAAGCTGACAGTGCGGGTTCGATTCCCGTCGCCCGCTCCACCGCCACGAGACGGCTACGGCGCGAAGGCCTGGTCGAAGGCCTTCACCAGGTCGGGTGTCGCCTCGCCGGTGTAGCCGCAGCTGTTGACGGTGCCGTCGGTCGCCGTGA
>CAMLIA010000033.1 GCA_946479905.1 uncultured Frankiales bacterium
CGTGGGCCCGCGCCCTGGCAGCGGCGCTCACCGACGGCCTGCCGGTGCCGTCGCCACCGCCCTGGACCTGGCCCGACGCCGGCGCCGCCCTGACCGCCGCCCTCTAGGCGCGGTGGAGGGCCTCGACGGCGACGGCGTTCCAGATCGGGGCACGGGCACCGGGCGAGCCGCGGGCGGCCTCGACGGCACCGCGCCACCACGCGTCCCCCAGCACGTCCCGGACAAGCAGCCCCCCGGGCTCCAGCTCCCGGAGGACGTGCGCGAGCAGCGGCCAGTCGTCGCGCAACCGGTAGGGGTTGAGCGGGCCGAGCAGCCGCCAGGCCCGGACGTCCCGGGCGGCCTCGTCGAGCCCTGCGCGCCGCAGCTCCGGTCGCCAGCCGGCGATGGCCGCGTCGAAGAAGGCACCGCCGCGTCGCTGGTCGCGCGGGACGTCGAGCAGCCGCGCGACGAGCGTGGGCGCGAGGAAGACGGGCAGCACGTCCCGGACCGGGAAGTCGGGGAGGCCGCCGTGGTCGATCCAGCAGCGCTGCCGGCGGGCGTACACCAGGTCGAGCGCCTCCTGCGGCCGGCCGATCTGCCGGGCCAGCGCCACGTCGACGGCCAGCACGTCGGCGAAGTGCCGGCGTGCCGCGGGCGGGAGGTGCGCGGCGGTGCCCTGGGAGGTCATGACAGTGACCGGGTCGGTGTCGAGGGCCTCGTCGGTGGCGCGCTCCCAGTAGAAGGCGCGCCCGACCTCGCCGCTGTGACCGGTGACGGAGGTGAAGGTCTCGTCGTCCCACTGCAGCCGCCCGACGAGCGCGTCCCGCGGGTGCTGCAGGCCCTCGCCCCACGGCGCGTGCCGCACCAGCCAGTCCGCGAGCCGGCCGCCCGGTGCCGTCCGGGCCGCCGGCCACAGCGTGCTGGTGTGCCCGCGGGCGTCGGCCACCGGCAGGTTCACGTGCGGCCAGCCCAGGGCTGCGGCCACGGCCCGGGCGGCGCGCACGTCGTCGTACCGCTCAGGACCCATGGTGTACGTCGGCAGCGCCCCGCCGCGCTCCGCGAGGCAGGAGGCGACCAGGGCGCTGTCCCGGCCGCCGGTCAGGCCCAGCCGCGCACCGGGCGTGCCCGCGAACCGCGCCGTGAGGTGGCCGACCTCCTCCCGGAACCCGGCGACCGTGGGGGCCGGACCGCGGGCGAGCCGGTCACCGAGCGGGGCGTAGCTGCGCTCGACGCAGCCGTCGCGCGTGATGTCGACGGTGCTCGCCTCCTCGCAGGCGGCGACGTCCCGCAGCACCTCACCGTCCTGCAGCACGGCCTGCCACACGACTGCCTCGACCGCCGCGTCGCGGTCGACGACCAGCGGCCGACCGGCCAGGGCCAGGGCGGCGGCGGCCCGGGTCGCCCAGGCCGGCCCTGACCGGCGGAGCGTGAAGGCGAACGCGGCCGACGTCACCATCCGCACCCGGTGCGGCTGCGCGCGGAGCAGCACGAACACGCCGTCGAGGGCGACCGCCGACGCGGGGCGGTCGAGCGCGGCTGCCACCTCCGCCGCCGTGGCCGGGCCGCTCGCGCCGGTGGGGCAGCCCCAGACCAGGTCCAGGGGTGCGTGCAGCTCGGGCGGCGCCGCGCCGGCGACGATCACGGCGGCTCCCGCCCCGGGCAGCCAGAGCAGCGTGGTCGTCCAGCCCGCCAGCCCCGGCACCCCGGTGTAGGTGCGGCGGAGCCGCTCCGCCGCCGCCGCAGCCCCGTCGGCGGTGGTGCCGGACAGCACGCCGAGGACCGTGTGCCGGCTGGGCAGCATCCGGTGAGCATGCCATCGCGGTCACTAGGGTGAGTCGCATGCACGCGTCCGAGTTGCCGGTGGTCGTGCTGTGCGGAGGCCTCGGCACCCGCGCGTGGCCGCTGACGGAGGACCTGCCGAAGCCGCTGCTGCCGGTGGCCGACCGTCCCGTGCTCGGCCACCTGCTCGAGGTCTACCTGCGGCAGGGCGTGCGCCGGCTCGTGCTCGCGACCGGCTTCCGCGCCGACCTCGTCGAGAAGTGGGCCGCGGACCTCGACCTGCCGGACGGGGCGACGGTCACCTGCGTCGACACCGGTGACGAGGCGGGGACGGCTGACCGGCTGCGGGGCTGCCGCGCCGAGGTCGAGGGGCCGTTCTTCGCGACGTACGGCGACGGGCTCGGCAACGTCGACCTGGCAGCCCTGCTCGCCCGGCACCGGTCCGCCGGCGTCGCGGCGACCGTGACGACGGTCCCGCTCCCGTCCCAGTACGGCACCCTCGACCTCGACGCGGCCGACCTCGTCGTCGGGTTCCGGGAGAAGCCGGTGCTCCCGGACCACTGGATCAACGCCGGCTTCTTCGTCCTGGAGACGACGGCGCTCGACACCCCCGGTCCCGACCTGGAGCGGCACGTCCTCCCTGCCCTGGCCTCCCGGGGGCAGCTCGCCGCCCACCGGCACCACGGCTTCTGGCGCTCGGTGGACACCCAGAAGGACCTCGCGGAGCTCGAGCGGCTCGCCGGGCAGGGGGACGTGCCGTGGCTGAGCTGACCGGCACCCGGGTGCTCGTCACGGGCGCGACCGGCTTCATCGGCTCGCACGTGGTGGACGCCCTGCTCGGGCTCGACGCCGAGGTGCACGCCCTCACCAGCACGGTGTCGTCGGTCTACCCGCAGCGGCTGCTCGGCGTCCGCGACCGGATCACCCTGCACGAGGGCAGCCTGGCGGACCGGTCCGCGATGGACGCCGTCGCCGACGCGGTGCGGCCGAGCCTGGTCTTCCACCTGGGCGCCTACACCCACGTCGGGAAGTCCTGGCAGCGGGTCGACGAGTGCGTGCAGGTCAACGTGCAGGGCACCGTCAACCTGCTCCAGGCGCTCGCGCCGCACGGGTACGACAAGCTCGTCTACGCCGGTACGAGCGAGATCTACGGCGACGTCGATGTGCCGTTCACCGAGGACGGACCGGTCAACCCGATCTCGCCGTACTCGGTGAGCAAGTACGCCGGTGAGCGCTACTGCCGGATGTTCCACCAGGGCAAGGGCTGGCCGGTCGTCATGGTGCGGCCCTTCAACGCCTACGGTCCCGCGCAGAGCCCCGACCGGATCGTCCCGGAGATCATCGTGCGGGCGCTGCGCGGCCAGCCGCTGCTCATGACGCAGGGCAGGCAGACCCGGGAGTTCAACTACGTCACCGACCTGGCGCGCGGCTTCGTCGCGGCGGCGCTCCACGGCGAGCCCGGTCGGCTCTACAACCTGGGCTGCGGCGAGGAGGTCTCGATGCGCGACCTCGCGACGACGCTGCTGGGACTGCTGGGTGACCCGATCACCGCCCAGTTCGGGGCGCTCCCCGACCGGCCGACCGAGATCTGGCGGATGCACGCCGATGCCACGCGGGCGCGGACCGAGCTCGGCTGGGCGTCGGAGGTGACCCTCGAGGACGGGCTGGCGAGGACCGTGGAGTGGTACCGCCGGGAGCTGGCCCGCGACCAGTCCTCCTTCGCCGTATGACCCCGGTCGCGACCGTCTGCGTCTCGACCTACAACCGGGCCGACCGTCTCGACCGGCTGCTGAGATCCCTTGCAGCGCAGGACATCTCAGGCTTCGACGTGGTCGTGTACGACGACGCCTCGACGGACCGCACGGCCGAGGTCCTGGAGGGCTGGCGGGGCACGCTGCCGATGACGGTGCTGGTCGGTGCGACCAACCGCGGTCCGGCAGCCGGCCGCAACGCGGCGCTGCGCGCGGCGACTGCCCCGCTGGTGCTGTTCACCGACGACGACTGCGTCCCCCGGCCGGACTGGGTGCGCGCCCACGTCGAGGCGGCGGGCCCCATCACCGTCGGTCGCACCGTCCCCGCTCCCGGCCAGCTGGACCGCACCGGGCCGTTCAGCCGCACGCTCTCGGTCGAGTCGGTGGAGCTGTTCCACACCTGCAACATCGGCTACCCGCGCTCGCTGCTGCTGGCGCTGGGTGGGTTCGACGAGCGGTACCGCAAGGCTGCCGGCGAGGACACCGACCTCGGGTTGCGGGCGCTCCAGGCAGGTGCCGAGGCGGTCTTCCTGCCCGGTGCGGTCGTCGAGCACGACGTCCGCCCGAGCTCCTGGCCGGCAGCGATGAGAGAGACCGCGAAGTGGGTCGACGTCCCGCTGTTCGCGCGCACCCACGGGGTCGACAGCGCCGCCGTCTACAGCAGGTGGTGGTGGCGCAGGACGCACCCCGTCGCGACGGCCGCGGTGATCGGTCTCGTGCTGGCGCCGCGGTGGCGGTGGGCCCTGCTCGCCGTGCTGCCGTGGCTGCGGCTGCGGACCGGCGAGCTCCAGGTGCAGGCCCGTCGCCGGCACTGGCCGTGGGTCCTCCCGGGGCAGCTGGCCGTCGACGCGGCCGAGGTCGCGGTGCTCGCCCGCGGCTCCGTCCGGCACCGCCGGCTGCTCCTCTAGCGAGGAGCGAAGAACCAGAAGTCGGAGACCGCGCCCTCGAGCGCGGCGCGGTAGGGGTTCTCGACGTGCCGGACGACGTGCCAGTCGGGGCGGTGCTCCGCCACCCAGTCGGTGAACACGCGGTGCCGCACGTGGTCGCCGATGTCGGGGGTGTCCTCGTTGCTGGCGTACACGCACACGAAGCGGTCGGCGGAGGCGAACAGCTCGTGGAGGTGGCGATCGAACACCTCGTCCTCGACGAGGTGGAAGACCACGTCAAGGGACAGGACGAGCTCAGCCCGCGGGCTCAGGACGGCGAACCGCTGCGGGTCGTACACCTCGAAGGTCTTCGTCCGGTCGCGGCGGAACCGCGAGCGGCACAGCGCGACCGCTGTCGGGGACACGTCGAACCCGACGTAGGACGGGTAGCGCGCCAGCGAGAGCTGGTTGCCGTCGCCGCACCCGAGCTCCAGCACCGAGCGGATCCCCTGCTCCACCACGAAGCCGTTGAGGACCTCGGCCTTGAACTGCGCGAGCTCGGCGTAGGAGCCCACGCCCGAGTTCTGTCCCAGGGCGTACCGGTTCTCCCAGTACGACGCCGAGTCGGTGAAGGGCGGCAGCTCGTCGAGGCCCGGGACGGGCCCGCGGGCGAGCCGGCGCAGCGTGCGGGGAAGGCGGAAGGCCACGGCTCCAGCATGTCAGTCGCCGCTAGGTTGGCGGCGTGCCGGGAACCCGCGTCGACGTCGGCATCGTGTCGTGGAACACCCGTGACCTGACCCTCGCAGCGGTGCAGCGCACGCTGGCCGGAGCCGGCGCTGACCTCGACCTGCGGGTCCTGGTCCGTGACAACGGGTCGACCGACGGGACGGTGGACGCCGTGCGGGCAGCGCACCCGGAGGTCGACGTCGACAGCGGCGACAACGTCGGCTTCGCCGCGGGCGTCAACGCGCTGCTCGCCCGCTCGGACGCGCCGTGGCTGTTCCTCCTCAACTCCGACGCCTGGCCCGAGGAGGGTGCGCTGGCGACGCTGCTCGCCGCAGCTGCGCGGCACCCCCGGGCGGCGCTGCTCGCTCCGCGACTGCTCCGCCCGGACGGCGGTCTCGAGGAGTCCGTCCACCCGTTGCCGACGCCGGCACTCGCGGCCCGGGGGGTGCTGGGACGCCGCGCGGCGCAACCGCTGTCGGAGCAGCCGGTCGGCTGGGCCGTCGGTGCCGCGCTGCTCCTGCGCCGCGCCGCCGTCGACGAGATCGGGCCGTGGGACGAGCGCTTCTTCATGTACGCCGAGGACCTCGACTACTGCTGGCGCGCCTGGGAACGAGGGTGGGAGGTGCGCTTCGTCCCGCAGGCCGTCGTGCGCCACATCGGCAACGCCTCCGGCGCGCAGCGCTACGGCGAGCGCAGGGAGCAGGTCGCGATCCGCAACGCCAACCAGGTCGTCGGGGAGCGGCTCGGACCGGTGCGCGGTGCGGCCTGGAGAGGTCTGAACGCAGCTGCGGCGGTGCGGATGGCGGTCGGCGCGGAGCGGCAGCGGGACCGTGGCCGGGCCGACCACTGGTGGCGTCAGGTGCCGGCCCACCTGGGACGCCGCTGATGCGGGTGCTCGTCCTGTCGAACCTGTACCCGCCCAACGCCATGGGCGGCTACGAGCTCTCGTGCCGCGACGTCGTCGACCGGTGGCGCGACGCGGGGCACGAGGTCCTGGTCCTCACGACCTCGACGCGGGTCGGCGGCACGGTCGAACCGGAGGCCGAGGAGGGCCACGTGCGGCGCGAGCTGCTCTGGTGGTGGCGGGAGCACCGCTTCCTCACCCCGACGTGGCGCGAGCGGCTTCACGTCGAGCGGCACGACCTGCGCGTCCTGCGGGCTGCGCTTGCCGAGCTGCGGCCGGACGTCGTCTCCGTCTGGCACCTCGGGGGCATGCCGCTCTCGCTCGTCGACGCCCTCCGGGACGAGCGGGTCGTCCTCAACATCTGCGACGAGTGGCCGGACTACGGCCCCCGGGTCGACCCGTGGCTGCGAGGGACGTCGCGACTACCGAGGCCGGTGCGTCGGCTCGTCGCCCGGCTGAGCGGGGTCCCCACCGAGCCCCCCGACCTCGACCGGCACCGGGCCGCCCTCGTCAGCCGCTTCACCCTGGAGCAGCTGAGGAGCGGCACGCCGTACGCCTTCCCCGACGCCGTCGTGGTGGGCAGCGGCATCGACAGCCGCGACTTCCCACCGCAACCGTCGCGGGAACCCGCCAGCTGGCGGTGGCGGCTGCTCGGCGTGGGCCGGGTGGAGCGCCGCAAGGGGTTCGACACCGCCGTGCAGGCCTTGGACGCCCTGCCCCCGGAGGCCACCTTGCGGATCGCCGGCGTGCCCGATCCCGAGCACCTGCCCGAGGTCACGCACCCGCGCGTGCAGCTCGGCGCCGTGCCCAGGGCCGAGCTGGCCGCGCTGTACCGCGACGCGGACGTCCTCGTGTTCCCCAGCCGGTGGCGCGAGCCCTTCGGGCTGGTCCCGCTCGAGGCGATGTCGCAGGCCCTCCCGGTCGTCGCGACCGCGCAGGGCGGGTCCGCCGAGTTCCTCGAGGACGGGGTGAACTGCCTCGTCGTCCCACCGGACGACCCGGAGGCGCTGGCGGCGGCGGTGCGACGGCTGGCCGCCGACCCGGAGCTGCGGGCGCGGCTGGTGGCGGGTGGGTCGGCCACCGCGCAGCGGTGGACCCTCGCCGCCCTCGCCGACCGCCTCGGGCCCGTGCACGGCCTGTGACCCGACTACGGTGAGCAGGTGCCGGACGCCCGCCTCGACGACGACGAGCTGCGCCGTCAGGTGGCCGGCCAGGAGTGGTACCACACGATCGAGCTGCGTCCCGGCATCGTCACACCGGGCTGGTTCGACACGGCGGCCGTCGCCGGCACCCTCCCCTGGCCGTCGCTCACCGGCAGCCGGTGCCTGGACGTCGGCACCTTCGACGGGTTCTGGGCCTTCGAGATGGAGCGCCGCGGCGCCGCGGAGGTCCTCGCCGTCGACGTGCTCGACCCGAGGCTCTGGGACTGGCCGGCAGGGTCGGACGAGGCGGTCGTGGCCGCCGTCGGCAACCGCAAGCGCGACGGCGACGGGTTCCTCACGGTCGCCGCGGAGCTGCGGTCCGGTGTCGAGCGCCGGGCGCTGTCGGTCTACGACCTCTCGCCCGAGGAGGTCGGCCTCTTCGACGTCGTGTACGTCGGGAGCCTGCTGCTCCACCTCCGGGACCCGGTCCGGGCCCTGGAGCGGGTCGCCTCCGTGCTCGCCGCTGACGGCCGGCTGCTGCTCGTCGACGCGATCGACCTGGAGCTGTCGCTGCTCCACCCGCGCAGCCCGGTGACGCGCCTCGACGGGCTCGGCAGGCCGTGGTGGTGGAAGCCCAACAAGGCCGCCCTCGCCAGGATGGTCGAGGCGGCCGGCTTCGAGGTGCTGGAGGGGCCGACGGGGTTCGTCATGCCCTTCGGTGCCGGTGGCGCCCGCGGGCGCGTGCGGCCGCGGATGCTCGCCACGGCCGCGGGTCGTCAGCACGCGATCGAGCAGTGGAAGGGCGACCCGCACGCGTGGGTCCTGGCGCGGCGCCGTCGGTGACCCTGCGAACGGTCGAGCCTCTCGACGAGGCCCGCAGCGCGTGCTGGGCGACCGCGACGCCGACGGCCTCGCTCGTCGTCGCCACGCACGGCCGTGCGGGCTGGCTCGGCGAGCTGCTCGCGCTGCTCGACGAGGAGACAGGCCCCGCTGAGGTCCTCGTCGCCGACGACGGCTCGCGCGACGGCACCTGGCTGCTGCTCCTCGACTGGGCCCGGCGGACCCGGATCCCTGCGCAGGTCCTGAGGCTCCCGCCCTCCGGGGGGCCGTCGGTCCCGCGCAACTGCGCGGCCGCCCGTGCCCGGGGGGAGGTCCTGGTCCTCACCGACGACGACTGCCTGCCGGAGCCGGGCTGGCTGTCCCGGATGGCCGCGGCCGGGCGGACCGCCCTGGTGCAGGGACGGACCCTCCCCCTCGGGGAGCGGACCGGCCCGTGGGACCGCACGATCCGGGTCGAGCGGCTCTCCGGTCTGTGGGAGACCTGCAACCTGGCGATGCCGCGCGCCGCCTTCCTGGCGGCCGGTGGGTTCCCGGTGCGGGACCTGCTCGGGGCCGGGGGCCGCGGCTTCGGAGAGGACGTGCTGCTCGGCGCCGCGGTGGCGCGCCTGCTGCCTCCGGTGTTCGACCCGGACGCGGTGGTGCGACACCGCTGGGTGCCGTCGGACTACGCCGCCCACCTCCGCTCCCGATGGCGCCTGGTGGGGTTCCCGGCGCTGCTCCGCGAGGTGCCCGAGCTCCGAGATGCCTTGTGGCGCAGGCGGTTCCTGACTCCGCGCTCCGCTGCGGTGGACCTCGCCGCGCTCAGCCTCCTCGCGCGCCGCACGTGGGGAGCAGCGCCCTGGGTCGTCGGGGCCTGGCAGGACGCGCGGGCTCTGCCGGGCCCGGTCGGCAAGCGCCTCGCCCAGGTCCTCGTGGCCGACGCCGTCAGCGCAGCGGCGCTGGTGACGGGCTCGGCACGGGCCCGCACGCTGCTGCTCTAGATCTCGCCGGCCGTGGCGCGGGTGGCCCACGCCCAGGTGAAGAGCTGGCCGGGGTCGCGCAGTCCGACGCGGGTCAGGCCCGCCGCCTCGAGTGCGGAGTCGATGACGGACAGGGGGACCCGCGAGCCCAGGAACTGCGGCCGGTCCCGGTCGTACCGGTCGCCGAAGCCGAGCCGCTGCACCAGGGCCATCAGCCCTCGGCGCAGCCGCCAGCGCCGGCTCCCGGGGGTGTTGTTCCACTGGAACGCGAAGACACCTCCGTCGGCCAGCACCCGGCCGGCCTCCGAGATGTAGGCGGTGATCACGTCGATGTCCGGGATGTGCTGGAACACGGTGAAGGTGACGACCAGGTCGGCGCTGCGGTCGGCGAGGCCGGGCAGGTCGGCGCCGTCGGTGTGCCGCAGCTCGACGGCGGCGTCCCCGACGAGCTCCTTCGCCTGCTGCAGCATCTCCTGCGAGATGTCGTAGCCGATGACCGTCTCGAAGCGCTCGCTGAGCGCGAGGCAGATCCGCCCCAGCCCGCAGCCGATCTCGACGGCCAGCCGGTGGTGCTGCGGCTGCGCAGGGGCGTCGTCGAGCGCCAGTCCGACGACGACGCGGCCGGTCTCGAGGAAGCGCTCCATGTCCGGGGCGTGGTAGTCGAGGCTGGTGTCGACGTAGAACGCGGCGTTCAGCCGGGCCCGCTCCTCCCAGTACGCGCGCTGGGCCGAGGTGCGGGGTGTCACGCCGACGATGGTAGGCGCCGCTGCCTCCTAGGCTGACGCGGTGCGGATCGCGCTCGTCCACCCCTACAGCTGGCCGGCCGTCCGGCGAGGCGGTGAGCGCTATGCCCATGACCTCCAGCGCTGGCTGACCGATCGCGGCCACGAGGTCACCCTCGTCACCGGCCCCGGGCCGTGCACGGAGGGCCGCGTGGTGCGGCTCCCGGTGAGGGAGCCGGCCCTGGACACCTTCGGGTTGAGCGCCTTCCCCCATCTGGCGAGGAACCGCTACGACGTCGTGCACGCGCTCGTGCCCAGCGCTGCCCTCGCCGCGACGGTCGCGCTGCAGCCGACGGCGTACTCCGTCCTGGGCCATCCGGGGCCGGCGAACCCGCCGCACCCGTGGTGGCGCCGGCAGCTCCTCGTCCGCGCGCTGCGGTCGGTGCACGCACCGCTGGCGCTGTCCTCGTCCGCTGCTGCTGCCGCCGCCGACCTGGCGGGGCGGCGACCGGCAGTGCTGGCGCCGGGTGTCTTCACCGGGGAGTTCCCGCCTCGCGCGGCCGCCCCCGCCGGGCCGCCGAGCCTGCTGTTCAACGGGTTCGCCACGGATCCCCGCAAGCGCCTTCGGCTGCTGCTCGAGGCCCTGCCCCTCGTGCTCGCCGAGCACCCCGACCTGCGGCTGCGGCTCGGTGGCGGTGGGGACCCCCAGGCCGCCCTGGACGCTCTCGACCCGGGGGTGCGGCGGGTCGTCGAGCCGGTCGTCGACGACCTGGGTGCCGGCTCGCTGGCGGAGGTCCCGGGGCGCTACCGCGACGCGACGGTCTCCGTCCTCCCGAGCGTCGACGAGGCGTTCGGGCTGGTCCGGGTGGAGTCGCTCGCGTCGGGCACGCCGGTGGTGTGCAGCCGGTCCGGAGGGATGCCGGAGGTCGTCGACGACCCGCGGGTCGGTCGGGTCGTCGAGCCGGAGGAGACGGCGGCGCTGGCGACCGGGATCCTCGAGGCTCTCGTGCTCGCGGACCAGGAGGGGACCTCGCAGCGCTGCGCGGTCCACGCGCAGCGCTGGGACTGGGACGTCGTCGGTCCCCTGCACGAGCTGGCCTACGCCCGGGCCCGCGGATGACGCCCGAGCTGTCCGTCGTGGTGCCGACCTTCCAGCGGGCTGCGCTGCTGGACCGCTGCCTGGCGGCGTTGACCGCCGCCGCCGCGGGCCGGCCCGTCGAGGTCGTCGTCGTGGACGACGGCTCCTCGGACGCGACGCCGCAGGTCGTGGCGGCGTACGGCGGACGGCTCCCGCTGACGGGGCTGCGGCAACCTGCCAACGCCGGTCCGGCGGCGGCCCGCAACCGCGGCCTGCAGGCCTGCGCCGGCGGGCTGGTGCTCTTCGTCGACGACGACGTCGTCGTGACCCCGGACCTGCTGAGCACCCACCTGCGGCTGCACCGGGAGGCTGCGGACCCTCGGCTCAGCGTCCTCGGCAGGGTGGACTGGCACCCCGACCTGAAGGTGACGCCCTTCATGCACTGGCTCGACCGCTCGGGCCTGCAGTTCGCCTACGACACCTGGCTGCGACCGGGTCCGGTCGACCCGCCGTTCGCTGCCTTCTACACCGCCAACATCTCGCTGTCGCGCGCCCGGCTGGAGGAGGTGGGCGGCTTCGACGAGCGGTTCCCCTTTCCGGCGTACGAGGACATGGAGCTGGCCCACCGGCTCACCGCACGCGGCCTGCGGATGGAGTACCACCCCGAGGCGCTGGCCTACCACGCGCGCGCCATCGACCTGGCGACCTTCCGGCGCCGGATGGCGATGGTGGCCACCTCCGCGGCGCTGCTGCGCGACGCGGCTCCCGAGTTCCCGCTCGACGACGAGGACCTGAGGCGGCACGCCCGCCGCCGCCGCGAGCGGTGGCGGCTCGCTGCCCGGGCCACCCTCACCCGCCGTCAGCAGGCGTGGGACGCGCACTACTGGGCGCAGGTCGCCCAGGCCTACGTCGCAGCGACCGTCGCAGCGACGGTCTCAGCGGGGAACGCGTAGCACCAGCTCGACGTGCATGCCGTGCCAGGCCGCGCGGCCGCTGCTCGCCGCCAGCCGCGGGAGCGCCCACCGCACCACCCGCTGACCTGCCCGCGTCGACGCGAGCCGGTCGGTCGCGGCGAACCGCCCGGTCAGCGCCTGCCCGTAGTCGAGGCCCCGGACGCTGACGAGCTCGAGGTGCGGGCGGGCGGCCGCCCAGAGGCGCCGGCCGGTCATGAACGCCTCGTAACCGCCGTGGTGGGCACCCCATGGGTTCCAGTCGTGCCGACCGCTCCGACGATCGGCCAGCAGCTTGTGCAGTCCCGCGAGGTTCGCGTAGTTGGGCGTCGTGACGTAGGCGGTGCCGGCAGGGCGCAGCACCCGTGCGATCTCGGCGAAGACTGCCGCAGGGTCCGCGACGTGCTCGAGCACCTCGGTGCACACGGCGACGTCGACGCTGCGGTCGGCGAAGGGGAGGTGCGCGCCGTCCGCGACCACGACAGGACCTCGCTGTCGAGCGAGAAGCGCTGCGCTGTAGGCGATCTCGCAGCCGACTGCCTGACCGTGACGTGCGAGGAGCGGCAGGTTGCCGCCGACCCCGCTGCCCACGTCCAGCAGCACCCCGGTCGCGCCCGACCTCGCGAGGAAGCGCTCGAGCCCGTCGCGCACCTCGGCCGGGGCGGTCTGCGAGTCCTGGTCGGTGCGGTCCGCGTAGTGCGCCGCGATGGGCTCTGTCACGTCCCGGTCGCCCCTGGACCGAACTCCTCGATGACCCGCGCCGGCGCACCGACGGCAAGGGTGTACGGCGGGATGTCGCGCGTGACGACAGAACCCGCCCCGATCACGGCGCCCTCGCCGATGGACGCGAGGATCGTCACCTTGGACAGCACCATGGCCTTGGCGCCGATCGTGATCGGGCGGAAGTCGTAGCCCTGCTCGAGCGGGGACCGGGTGGGGTCCCGGTACCGGTGGTTGCCGTCGACGATCATCAACGACTGCCCGAACGACGCTCCTGAACCGATCGTCAGCGAGGTCGAGACCTGGATCAGCGAGTGCGACGTGAAGACGCAGTTGTCGCCGATGTCGACCACGCCGCCGGGACCGACCTCGCACACGAAGCCGCGCCGGAAGTCGCACGCCGGGCCGGTGCGGAAGGTCGCCGGTTCGGGGATCCACAGCGAGAACCCCGGACCGAGCCGCACGGGCAGCGCGATGTCGATGTCGGCGTGCGGGTGCCACGCGATCGCCGCCCGGCGGCGCACGCGGGTCGCGAGCCGGGGCCCGTGCAGGTACCGCAGCCGCCAGGCCCGGCTCGCGCCGGCGCGGGTGCTCACCAGGTCCCCGGCACGATCGCGAGGCGGGCGGTGTAGTCGATGCGCTGCAGCAGCAACGGACGAGGCAGCGTCGCCATCCACTCGTCGACCGCCTCCTGGCTGCCGCGCCAGTGCCCGTAGTCGTCGACGAGCAGCACCCCGCCGGGCGACAGCCGGGGGGCGAGGTGCTCGAGCTCGTGCCGGGTGGAGGTGTAGTAGTCGGTGTCGAGGCGGAGCAGCGCGAGCCGGTCGGCGGCGTGGTCCGGGACCGTGTCCTCGACCAGCCCCTGCACGAAGTGCAGGCGCTGCTCCGGGTAGCCGGTGCCGAGGAGGAGCTCGCGGACGCGCTCGAACGGCAGGTACTCGTAGGCCGGGTCGACGATCGTCGGGTCCAGGGCCAGCGCCGCGTGCATGCTCAGGGCGCTCACGCCGTGCAGGTCGACGTCCCTGTCCGTCGGTGCGGGCATGGCGGTGAAGGTGTCGTAGAGCCAGACGTCCCGGTCCGTCACGCCCAGCTCGAGCAGCGTGCGCAGCATCGCCAGGGCCGAGCCGCCTCGCCAGACGCCGCACTCCGCAAGTGCTCCTGGCACCTCGGCACGGACGACGTAGCGGACCGCGTCCACGAGCGCCGTGATGCGCTCCGGGCCGGTGAGGGTGTAGGGCTGCACGGCCGCGATGGTGGCCTGCAGCTGGGCGTCGACCTCCGACGTCAACCCGTGGCTCGGGGGCGTCTTCGACCAGCCACGTGCGTGGAGCCGCTGCCTGAGCAGGCGTCGCAGTGCGCTCACGCCGCCTCGACCGAGAACGGGCCGGGCCAGATGCCCGGCGGTGGCGGCGCGAGGGCCACGTCCCGGCGCCTGGCCACCATGAGGACGTGGCAGCCGAGCCGCCGCACCAGCGGCGTCGCCTGGCACACGGCCTCGAGGAGGTCGACGGCCCGTCGCCCGAGGTCTCCTCTGGCCTCCAGCCAGCGGGCGGTGGCGCTCTGCGGGGGCGGGAACTCGAAGGTCCGCGCGAGGGTCGTCTCCATGCCGGCGGCCCAGAGCATCCGGGACGTCTCCGCCTGCTTGTGCCAGGTGTGCGGCAGGTAGACGTCCGGAGCGTCCGGAGGGAGCAGGTCGCGTCCGACCGGCCACGGCCACACCCAGGGCCGGTGGGAGATCAGCCGGTCGTGCCGGAAGCCGAGGGCCTTCTCGAGCCAGGACAGCGGGTCCGACAGCGGGAAGCGGAGCGGCATCTCCGACGCGTTGTTGGTGGTCAGGACGAGGTGGCCCCCGGGGCGGAGCACCCGCGCCACCTCCCAGACGGCCAGCTCGGGACGCATCAGGTGCTCGATCACCTCGCTCCACACGACCACGTCGAAGGTCGCGTCCGAGAAGGGCAGGTGCTCCGCGTCGCCGCGCACGAAGCCGGCCTGCAGCCGGCCGCTGTCCGCCCGCCTGCGCGCTGCCGCCGAGGTGATGTGGTGGTCGCCGTAGTCGAGTCCGGTGTAGCGCACCGGCAGGTCGGTGAGCCGGTCGGCGACGAGCGCCGCCCCGCACCCGAGGTCGAGCACCCGGGCGGGCCGGCCGGCGACCCGCTCCCGGACGGCCGCGGCCACCAGGTCGTACCGCATCTGGTGCCGGTGGCCGTGGTACTCGCCCCAGAGGTCCAGCTCCTCCTCGACCGTCGGCACGCACTCGTTGTAGTGCCGGCTGTACGCCTCGGGCGTGGCCGTGCGCATCAGGTCCCACTCCTCGCGGGTGCGGGCGAGGCCGCGCCGGCGGTAGCGGGAGTAGGTGACGCCCCAGAGCCCCGCGAGGGCGGCCGTGGCCACCCGCCGCTGCGAGCGGCTCGCTCCTGGTCGCGCCACGGCTGCGGAGAGGGCAACGGGCGCGGCGACCCGCACCACCCGGCCGAGAGCAACCATCGCTGCAGCATAGGCAGCGCCGGTCTCAGGCGAGCTCAGGTGAGGTCAGGTGGGGTCAGGTGAGGTCAGGTGAGGTCAGGCGAGATAGCCGCAGCGGCGCAGCGCGCGACCGATGGCGGCGTCGAGCGCGGCCAGCTCGGTCGGCGGCAGCTCTCGCCACCGCTCGCTGCCCGGCGCCCGCCGGCTCGGCAGCGGCGTCACCTGGACCGCGATCCGGCCCTCGAGCTGTGCCAGGTCGGCGCTGCTGGCGGTCAGCCCCCAGGCGGACCACAGCGCCACGACCTCGGTGACCGGGTCGGCGAGCAGTCGCTCGTACGTCAGCACGGCGGCCCGCTCGTCGCCGTCGAGCTCCGCCGCGACCGTGTGCACCAGCCGCGCCCAGAAGCGCCCCGCTCCGGCGAGGCCGTCGTAGCCGGCGTCGAGCGCGTGCAGGGACATCGCGACGTCGCGGCCGTCACGGATGACGTGGACGAACCGGGCCTCCGGGAGCAGGTGCCGGATCAGCGGGATGTGCCAGCTGTGCTGCGGGGTCTTCTCGCAGACCAACCGGGTCCCGGTCGGGTCGAGCGCGTCCACGAGCGCCTCGCGGACGAAGCAGCGCAGCGCCCGCAGCGCCGCCTGCGAGCTGCTGCCCGCTCCGAGGGCCGCCCACAGCCGGTCGAGCAGCCCGAAGACCGATGTCTCCCCCAGCGAGGTGCCGGCGACGTGCTCGGAGGCGCACACCAGGTTGTGCAGCCAGGTCGTCCCGCTGCGCCCGCTGCCGACGAGGACGACCGACCGCTCACCGGTCGTCGGCCGCCCGGTGCTCACGGCGACGGGTGGCGACCGAGGCGGGGTGACGGTGCAGCCCTCGGTGGCGAGGGTGTCGTCCTCGTGCCGGAGCTCGGGGAGCCGGTCGTCCCACTCCTCGTCGTCGCCCTGCGACCAGTCGAGCACGAACGAGGCGTCGGGCAGCAGCCTTCGCAGGTACATCAGCTGCCAGACCGGACCTGGGCAGGCCAGCACCGTCGTGCCCTGCCCAGGTGGCAGCAGCCGCAGCAGGAGCAGCCGGACGCACGTCAGCCACGACTCCGCGGACGACAGCGCCGGTGGCCCGAGCTCAGGGGTCCCGAGGTCCCATCCCACGACGAGCGTGCAGAGCCCGGCGGTCACCTCGCCGGGAACGATGTGCGTCGTCGCGGCCGCGAGCGACCGACCGACCCGCTCCACGCCCGCTGCGTCCGGACCCACGACGACCACCAACGGCCGCCGGGCATCACGTCGCCCGACCTGCTCGAGGTCGAGCTTCGGGAGGTGCACCGGGGTCCAGGTCACCCGTCGGCCTCGACCTGCCGCATCGTCCCGCCCAGGTCGTGGGTGCCGGACACGAGCGGGCGGCCCGCCACGTAGAAGCTCACCGTCGCCGGAGAGGTCAGGCGCACCACGTGGTCGGAGCCCGACCGCTCGTGCAGCGCCGAGGTCGCCACGAAGCCGCCGGTGGCCAGCCGGACGGTGAAGGGCAGCTCGTAGGTCGCGAGCTCACCGGCCCGCAGCGGCGCGAAGGGCGCATCCCGGTTGCTGTCGCTGGACACCAGGACCCCCGACTCGGACGAGACGCTGATCCCGACGACTGGCTGCGGGACGTCGCGCAGGGCACGGACCCGCAACCGGAAGGTCGCCTCGTCGCCGGTCCGGACGTGCGTGGTGGGGCCGTCCGGTCCGATGAGCTCCAGCTCCTCGACGGTGGCGGCGACGCCGCTCCCGCCCTGCTGCTCGTCGTCCGGGAGCTGCCCGACCGACGCGTAGTAGCTCGCGACGGCGTCGTTGACACCGCCGTCGAAGACCTTGCGGCCGCGCTGCATGACGATGCCGCGCTGGCACAGACCGCGGATGGCGGTGACGTTGTGGCTGATGACGACGATGGTGGTGCCCTGGCTGCGGATCTCCTCCATCCGCCGGAAGCACTTCATCTGGAACGCGAAGTCGCCGACGGCGAGCACCTCGTCCACGAGCAGCACGTCGGGGTCGGCGGCCACCGCGACCGAGAAGCCGAGCCGGACGAACATGCCGGAGGAGTAGAACTTCACGGGGGTGTCGATGAACGACTCGATCTCGGAGAAGGCGACGATGTCGTCGAAGCGCCGGTCGATCTCCGCGCGGGTCATGCCGAGCACGGTGCCGTTCACGTAGACGTTCTCGCGTCCGGTGAGCTCGGGGTGGAAGCCGACGCCGACGGAGATGAGGGGCGCGACCCGCCCGCGCACCTCGACCCGCCCGGTCGTCGGCGCGGTCACGCCGCACAGCATCTGCAGCAGCGTCGACTTGCCGGCGCCGTTGCGGCCCAGCACACCGACGCTGCCGCCCTGCTCGACCTCGAGGTCGAGGCCCTGCACCGCGTCGAGCACGCTGCGCCGGCTGCGGGTGCGGAAGCGGAGACCGCCCCCGACCAGGGCGGTGTCGTCGTACTTCGTGTACTGCTTCCCGACCTGGCTCAGCCGGATGACGGGTCCTGTCACAGCAGGTCCACGAAGACCCGGTCGCGTCGGCTCTGCAGCCAGAGCCCCCAACCGCTGATGAGGACGACCCACACGACCGACGCCGCGACGGCGAGCGACGCCTGCGCGTCGGCGCCCACCGTGGCCGCGCGGAAGAGCTCGACGGGCCCGGCGCTCGGCACGAGGGCCAGCGCCGTGCGCAGGCCGTGCGGCGCCGCGCTCAGCGGGTAGATGACGGGCGTCACGTAGAACCCGACGGTCATGACCGCCTGCACGACGTACCGGACGTCGCGGGAGTAGACGTGCAGGGCCGACAGGACGGCGCCGAAGCCCGCGACCAGCAGGACGACCAGGACCGTGCCCGGCACGAGCCACAGCACCTGCGCCCCGATCCCGGGCCCGGCCGTGGCGGTGAGGACGAGCAGGATGCCGATGCCCGTGGCCAACGGGACCAGCCCGGAGAGGGTGACGAGCAGCACCGTGACGATGCGCGGGAAGTAGATCTTGGTGACGAGGCCGAGGTTGTCGACGATCGCGGTGCTCGCACCGGGCAGCACCGCGGCGACGAAGGTCCACGGCACCAGTCCTGCGTACAGGAAGACGGGATAGGAGACGCCCTTGCCGGTGAGGCGGTTGGCGTGCACGACGTGGCTGAAGACGAGCGTCAGCACCGCCGCCTGCAGCACCGGCAGCCCGACCGCCCAGAGCACGCCCAGCGAGGTACGCCGGTAGCGGACGTAGAAGTCCTTCTTGGCGAGCACGACGAGCAGCGAGCGGGACCGCCACACCTCGCGCAGCAGCTGCCCGGGAGGCGTCGCCGGGCCGGTGAGGACGAAGCCCTCATCGGCGTGCCGGGTCGGCGAGGGCGCCGTGGGGACGGCAGCGCGGGACTCGGTCAACGGGGCGACCCGCCGAACACCGTCAGGCGCAGCTCGGCGATCTGGGCAGCAGGTGTCAGCGTGACCTGCGCGAGTCGCTCGACGAGCTCGCCGGAGGGCGAGCGGTGACCGAGCGCCACGGTCCAGGTCCGGCCGGACACGAGCTGGTCGCCGTACTCGGGCGTGCCCCAGGCGTCCAGCTCGTCGCGGAGCCGTTGCAGCCCGGCCGGTCCGAGCAGGGCCCAGGAGCCGCTGCCCGCCCGGAAGCGGACCTTGGCGTCCTCGGCCAGGTGCCGCTCCACGGTCGTCGTCGTGCCCGCCGCGAGGTCCTCGAGGAGTCGGTCGACGAGGCGCTGGGCCGCCTCCAGGTCGAGTGCCTGCGGGGCCGTCCCCCTGGCACGTCGCAGCCGTCGGGCCGCACGCGGCTGCGGCTCGACGTGCGGGTACCCGGACGCCGTGAGCACGTCGCCGGCCACCTCCTCGAACGCCGCGAGATCGGCTGCCGACCACTCCGCCCGCCACTTGCCGGCGGCGACCTCCGGGTGGCCCGGGTCGACGTTCACGGCCCGGCCCGACTCCAGCTCGGCCTGGGAGACAGCCGCGTCGAGCGGTGGCAGTCCCACGAAGGAGAACAGCTCGGCGAAGCGCCGCGGGTCGGCGAGCAGGTCCTCGTAGCGGACCTCGAGGTAGCGGGGCACGGACGGGGCGGCGGCGCGGGCGGCTCGCAGCGCGCCGGCCCACCGCTGGGCAGCGGTGCTGATGTCGCCCGGGCCCCACGCCTGCGCCATCTGCGACCGCACGACGTCGCGGCCGTCGCGGACGACGTGCACGACCCAGGCGTCCGGGTAGACGTCGGCGATCAGCCCCAGGTGCCAGACGTGCGTGGGGGACCGCTCGACGACGCGGAGGGCGGCGGGCCGGGTGCGCTGGACGTAGCCGCCGAAGGCTGCGTCGGCGAACGCCCGGGCGGCCTGCTGGAAGTCCTTCCGCGGCATGAACCAGCTGCCGGTGGAGGGCGAGCCGACGACACCGCCCTGGGCCTGGTCGCGCAGGACCGACAGGCCCCAGGAGAACAGGTGCGTCTCCGACGGCAGCACCAGCACGTCCGGGTGCGCCGAGAGCCCGCGCTGCACCCACTGCGTGCCGCTGCGGGGCGCGCCGACGACGAAGACCATCCGGTTCGCCATCCCGTCCACCTGCACAGTCTGGACCACCGTGCTCCCGTGCTCGTTATGCTGCTCCGAACCGGTGACCGAGGGTGGTGGCGTGGCGCAGCAGGACCGCCCGAGCAGCGCCGACGTGCTCGCAGCCCCGCACCACTGGTACCACGTGATCGAGCTCGAGCCGGGCGTGACGACCCCCGGGTGGATCGACCTCCGGCCGCACGTCGACGCGGTCCGGCTGCCGGCGGACCTCAGCGGCCAGCGGGCGCTGGACGTGGGCACCTTCGACGGCTTCTGGGCCTTCGAGCTCGAGAAGCGGGGCGCGTCGGTGGTCGGCATCGACATCGACCAGATCCCGCCCCCGGACACGCCCCGGAGCCGGTGGAGCGAGGTGCAGGAGCAGCTGCAGGGCTCGGTGCCGGGCACCGGCTTCCACCTGCTGCGGCGGTGGTTCGGGTCGCAGGTCGAGCGGCGCTCCGTCAACGTCTACGACCTCGACGCCGCCGCACTCGACGGCCCGGTCGACCTGGCGTTCGTCGGGGCGATCCTCCAGCACCTGCGGGACCCGGTCGGCGCGCTCGAGCGGGTCCGCGACGTGCTCGTGCCCGGCGGGCGGCTCGTGCTGTTCGAGCCGGTCGACCCGAAGCTGTCGAAGCGGGACGAGCCGATGGCGAGGCTGCGCATCGGCGAGACGATCTGGACCTGGTGGTACCCCAACCGGGCGTGCCTGCTCGACTGGGTGCGGACCGCCGGGTTCTCGTCGGTCGAGGACCTCGGCACGACGAAGGTCAAGGACTCCACCGGGGTGACGCAGCAGCTCGTCACCCTGCACGCCCGGGCATGACCGACGGCGCGCGGACGGTCCTGCACTACGTCCCGCGCTGGCTGCCGCTCAGCGAGCAGTTCGTCGACCAGCTGCTCCGGCGCTCGTCGTACCGCCCGGTGGTCGTGGCCCGGCACGGAGTCCTGAACCTGGAGGCGTTCCCGCAGTCACCTCTCGTCCGCCTCGACCGGGTGCTGGCGCCGGTGCCCGCTCGCCTGCAGCGGCACGCGACCGGGTCGGCTCTGGTCGCCCTGCTGCGGCGCTACCGCGCCGCCGTCCTGCACGTGCACTTCGGCTTCGAGGTGGACGCTGTCGTCGGAGCGGCGCGGCGTGCCGGTGTGCCGCTGGTGCTCTCGGTGCACGGCCATGACGTCACGTCCTCCGCCGCGCCGCGCAGCCCTGCCCTGCTGAGGGCGCTGCAGGCGGCGGACGCGGTGATCGTGCCGTCGCAGTTCCTCGCCGGCCGCGTCCGGGAGCTCAGTGGCGGCGACGCCCACGTGCACGTCGTCGCCAGTGGCGTCGACCTCGCGACGTTCAGCCCGCAGCCCTGGCCGCAGGGGCCGCCCACGGCGGTCTTCGTCGGCCGGTTCGTCGAGAAGAAGGGCCTCGACGTCCTCGCGTCGGCCTGGCCCGAGGTGGTCGCCCGGGTCCCGGACGCCCGACTGCTCGTCCTCGGACACGGACCGGTGCCCCCGCCCACCGACGCCGAGCACTGGCTGCCGGACCCGGTCCGGCGCGCCGAGCAGGTCCGGGAGGCGCTGGCCCGGGCCACGGTCGTGGTGACGCCGAGCCACCCGGCCGCCGACGGCGACAGCGAGAGCCTGCTGCTGGTGAACCTGGAGGCGCAGGCCGTGGGGCGCCCGGTCGTCACGACCCGGCACGGCGGGATCCCCGAGTTCGTCGACCCGGCGAGCGCGGTGCTCGTCCCGGAGCGCGACGCCGCCGCCCTGGCGGTGGCCGTCAGCGCGCTGCTGGTGGATCCTGACCGCGCGCGAGCGATGGGAGCCGCCGGCGTGCGGGTCGCCTCCCGGTTCTCCGCCGACGCCGGGGCCGCGGGCGTGGACGACGTCTACCGGCAGGTCACGTCCGCACGGCGGAGCTGAGCGCTGCGAGCCGGGCGGCGGCCGCTGCCGCGGGACTGTGGTGCTGCGCCACCACCTCCCGCCCGCGCCGTGCCAGCCCGGCGCGGGCGGCGTCGTCGCCGAGGGCGGCTGCGAGGGCGGCGGAGAACCCTTGCCGGGGAGCGATCGTGCACACCGACGGGTCGGCGATCCCCTCCGCGCCGGGAGCGGTCGCCACGACCGGGAGCCCCGCCGCCAGGGCCTCGAGCACCTTGGTCTTCGGACCGCTCGTGGGTGGGCACGGGAAGGCGAGCACGGCGGCCTCGACGAACGCGTCCACGGCCCGCGGGACCTCCCCGAGAACGCGCACACCGGCTGCCCGCACGTCGGGGCAGCCGCGTCCGGCGAGCAGCAGCTCTGCGCCCGGCACTTGCGCCCGCACCGCGGGCCAGTCGTCGAGCAGCTGACGCAGCGCTGCGTGGTTGGGCGGCCAGTCCCAGCCGGCCAGCAGCAGCGCGCGCGGCGCCGATTGGAGGGGCACCGGCTCAGGGGGTACGTCGACGGCCGCGGGCAGCCATCCGGCGCGACCTCCCAGTGCCTCGGCGACGCGTCGGGAGTAGGCCAGGGGTGTCCCGGCGGACCGCACGGCCCGCCGGTCGGCACGGTGGCCCTGCAGAGCGTGCGGGGTGACGCGGCCGAGCGCCCGTGCGTCGAGCAGGCAGGAGTAGTGCACGACGACGGCGGTGCGTCGGTGGTGCGCGATGGCTGCCCACGACAGCGGGTCCTCCGCGAAGGAGACGTCGTGGTCGTCGGGGAGCCGCAGCGCCGCGCTGGCCCACCGCGGTCGCAGCAGCGCCCGGGCGTGGTCGATCGCGCCGTGCCCGCGGTGCACCGGCTGCCACCGGGCCCACGCCGGCAGCTCCTCGACCGGCTCGCGCTCCGTCCAGCAGACCGCCGAGACGTCGTGCCCGGCGGCGACCAGACCGTCGCCCGCGGCCCGCAGCAGCCGGCCGCTGGCGGTGCCCTCGGCCTCGGGGAGGTGCTCGGAGACGAGCAGCGCTCTCACAGCCGGCGCCCGGTGGCGACGACGAAGCCGGCGAGGGCACCGAGCCGCCAGACGACGGGCGGACCCCAGTGCCGGCGGTGCCCGGAGCGCACCTCGGTGGCGGCGGTGACGACCCCTCCCAGCCGCAGCACCCTGGGCAGCAGCAGCCGGGCGCGGTGGCGGTCCGTCCGGGCCAGCCGGGCGAGTCGGGCACCCATCCCCTTGCCGTAGGCCCAGTGCAGGGCGAGCGCCTGCGCGTCGTCGCGCCACTGCACGTGCCAGGCCAGCGCTCCAGGCTCGAACCACCCCTCGTGGCCGGCCAGCACCATCCTGTCGAACAGGTCCAGGTCCTCGCCGCTCGCGAACCACGACGCCGGACCGAGCCGCTCGTCGAACCCGCCGACCGCCACGAGCACCGACCGCCGCACGCAGAGGTTGCCGGCGATGCCGGGGTCGAGCGGGCCGTCCCGGCCCACCACGGTGGCCTCGCGCCGGTCGGCCAGGGAGACGGGACGCTCGTGCGGCCGGTCCTCGGGGTGCTCCTCGACCCGCCCGAGGACGAAGTCGGCTCCCGAGGACAGCAGTGCCGTCCGCCAGCCGGGCGCGACGAGGACGTCGTCGTCGACGAAGGCGACGTGCTCGGTCGTCGCCGCCCGCCACCCCAGGTTGCGGGCCAGGGAGGTGCCCGGTGCGGTGGCGATCAGGACCTCAGCGCCGAACGGCTCGGCCACCGGTCGGGCGGGGTGCAGCCGCGGGCAGGAGTCGACGACGAGGAGCCGGTCGTCCTCGGTCAGCTCCTGACGCAACGCGGCCAGGGATCGGCGCAGCAGCTCGGGCCGGTCGCGGGTGGGCACGACCACCGTGATGCCCTCAGGCACCCGCCACCTCCTCCATCACGTCGTCGAGCCGCGCGACGAAGGCGTCCCAGCTGAAGGCCTGCGCCCGTGCCACCGCAGCCTGGCGCATGGCGGCCACGCCGTCCGGCGCTTCGAGGACCTCGAGCACCCGATCCGCGAAGCGCTCCGGATCGCGTGGCTCCAGCCAGCCGGTCACGCCGTGCTGCACGGTCTCGCGAGGCCCCCCGCTGTCGACGGCGAGGACGGGCGCGCCGCTGGCCATCGCCTCGAGCGGGACGATCCCGAAGTCCTCGTTGCGGGCGGTGAACAGCAGCAGCGAGCAGTGGCGGTAGAGCTCCGACAGGCGCGCGTCGGTCGGGTCGGGCTCGAACGTCACGTCGAGACCCTGGGCACGGCGCCGGAGGTCGGCGAGGTAGGGGCGGCTCTTCTCGTCGACCGCGCCGGCGACGACGAGAGGCACGCGGATCCCCTTGCGCTGCAGGGCTTCCAGCGTCTCGAGCGCCAGCTCCACGTCCTTCTGCCACATGATCCGGCCGGCCACGAGCAGGAAGCGCTCCCGCCCCCCCGGACCGGGCGGGAAGCGGGTGAGGTCGACACCGGGGTGCAGCACCTCCACCGGTCCGCTGGGCACCAGCCGGGCCGCCCTGATGCGGGCGACGGTCTCCTCCGAGTTGGCCAGCACGTGCCGGTAGGACCGCCACGCCCGCCGGTCCACCGTCTCGAAGGCCGCGCCGAGGACCCCGAGGCCCGCACGGCGGAGCGGGGACGTCCCCACGAGCGCGGCGCGGCTCGCCGGGTCGTGGAGGATCTTCAGCGGGGTGTGGCAGTAGGCCGCGACCGGCACCGGCGACCGGGGCGCGACGAGATCGCCCAGGCCCTCCGACGACACCAGCAGCGACTGGGCACCGTCGAGCGGCAGCCGGCTCCGCCCGATCCGCCAGGCCGCCTGCGCGAGCGGGACCAGCGACCGCCGCACGGAGACCGGCGGCGACAGCTCGACCACCCGGGCGGCGCGCAGCTCCGGGTAGGTCGCGTCCGGCTCGTGGTGGTGGGTCAGCAGCAGCCAGTCGTGGCGCGACCGGGCGAGCAGCTCGACGAACGACCGCTCGATGCCGCTCGTGAGGTAGATCCACGGGTGGTACAGCGCGACCTTCACCGCAGCACGACCTTCACCGCAGCACGACCGCGCCGCGGAGCAGCCCCCGCGCGACCCCTGCCAGCCGGGCCAGGGCCAGCAGCGCACCGAGCTCGTACCGCTGCCTGGCGTCGCGCCACCCGGTGACGACCGTCCCCGACCACACCGCGTCCCGTGCGACGGTGCGGGCCCGCCCGCCGTACCCGCGCCGGCGCAGCAGCACCAGCCGGGCGCCGAGCCCGATGCCGTAGCCGTGGTCGAGCCGCACGAGCTCGCGGCGGCTCCGCCACTGGTCGTGCACGGCGCGCGCCTCCGGGGCGAACCAGCCCTCGAGGCCGGCGGCCAGCAGCCGGTCCATCAGGTCGAGGTCCTCGGCCGCCCTCGTCCACGTGCCCGGGCCGAGCCGCTCGTCGAAGCCCCCGACGGCGACGAGCGCTGCCCGTCGTACCCCGAGGTTGGCGCTGGCACCCAGGGTGCCCCGGCTGGCGAGCGTGAGCGCCGTGGGTGCCGTCAGCGTCGTCACGGCGACAGGGCGCTCCCGGTCCTCCTGGCCCGCGGGCACGCCCACTGCCCCCGCCACCCAGTCGGCGCGCTCCAGCGCTGCCGCCATGGCCGTCGCCCAGCCGGCGCACACCACCACGTCGTCGTCGACGAAGGCCACCTTCTCGTGCCGGGCAGCGCGCCACCCGGCGTTGCGGGCCCGCGCAGCCCCCGGGAGCGGGCAGCGCAGCGCGTCCGGCACCGGGGTGCGGGACGCGGAGTCGACGACGATCAGCTCGTCACCCTCCGTGAGCTCCGCGCGCAGCGCCGACAGGCACCGCGCCAGGTGCTCAGGGCGGTCCCGGGTCGGCACGACGACGCTCAACCCCGCTCGACCTGGCACCTCCCCAGCCTGGCACCTCTTGCTCTCGCGTCACGTGCACGGTGCGTCGTCGTTGGTGTGAGCAGACCCCTGCGAGGCATACCCCGTAGGTACGTTGTGCTGTCAGGAGGCGGTGAATGACCCAGCAGGCGGAGCAGGGGCTCGGCAGAGCCCGGCGCCTCGTCGACCGTGCCGTCTCCACCGTCGAGTCGACCGCGGTCGCGCCGCGCACGCTGCGGCCTGCCTGGGAGCGCCAGTACGCCTCGCTGATGCCGCTCGGTGACCTGCTCATCACCGTGGCTGTCGCGCTGCTCGCCGGCCGGTTGCCCTGGGTCGAGCCGCCGGTCGCGCTGATCCTGGCCTTCGCGTGGCTCGTCCCCCTCGCCGTCGGCGGGGCCTACGAGTCGCGGGTGCTCGGGCAGGGCTCCGACGAGTACAAGCGCGTGCTGTCCTCCTCCTGGCAGTACGCCGCACTGCTCGGCCTGGTGGCCTACGCCGTCGGGGACGAGAGCGTCCGGGGCTGCCTGTTCGTGATGCTGCCGGCCGGCACCACCGGACTGCTGCTCGGCAGGCAGACGGTGCGCCGCTTCGTGTGGGCCCGCCGCAGGCAGGGGTACGCGCTGCACCGGCTCGTGGTCATCGGGCCCGCGTTCACGGCCGCGGACCTCATCCGCGAGGTGCAGGGCCGCGACGACACGGGCTTCTCCGTGGTGGGGGTCTGCACCGCCGGCGTCGTCGACGACGGCATGACCGACGACACCCCGGCGTCCTGGGAGTTCGAGGACGTCATGGAGACCATCGGGCGGACCCGGGCCGACACCGTCGCGGTCGTGGGCAGCGCCGACATGCCGCAGGGGTTCGTCCGCAGGCTCGCCTGGCAGCTCGAGGGCACCGGGGTCGACCTGATGGTCAGCCCGGCCATCACCGACATCGCCGGCCCGCGCATCCACGTGCGGCCGGTCGCCAACATGTCGATGCTGTACGTCGAGGCACCCCGCTTCACAGGTGCCTCCCGGGTGCTGAAGAACGCCAGCGACCGGCTGGTGGCGGCGCTGCTCCTCGTGCTGCTGCTGCCGCTGCTCGCGGTCGTCGCCGTCGCGGTCGCGCTCGACAGCCCGGGCGGCGTGTTCTTCCGTCAGGAGCGGCTCGGGCTCGGCGGCCGGGCCTTCTCGATCTGGAAGTTCCGCACCATGCGGGTCGGTGCGGAGCGGCTGCAGGCGGAGCTGGACGCCCTCAACGAGGCCGACGGCGGCCTGTTCAAGCTCCGCCGCGACCCGCGGGTGACGAAGGTCGGCGCCTTCCTGCGCCGCTGGTCCATCGACGAGCTGCCGCAGCTCGTCAACGTGCTGCTCGGCCAGATGTCGCTGATCGGCCCGCGGCCGCTCCCGATCACCCTGGAGGACTTCGCCGGCGACGAGCGGCGGAGGCTGCTGGTGCGTCCCGGCATGACGGGTCTGTGGCAGGTCAGCGGCCGCTCCGACCTCAGCTGGGACGAGAGCGTCCGGCTCGACCTCTACTACGTCGAGAACTGGTCGCTCGCCGTCGACGCGGTCATCCTGCTGCGCACGGTGATCGCCGTGGTCCGGCGGCACGGGGCCTACTGAGGCTCCCCGGGTTCCGGGCCGGGAGTTGCTAGCGTCCGCTCAGTGTCAGCGTGATCGGCACCGCGCACCATCTCGGTCGCGGGGTTGGGATCC
>CAMLIA010000034.1 GCA_946479905.1 uncultured Frankiales bacterium
CGAGATCACCTTCAGCGACGGCACCACGATCGTCGCCGACGAGCAGCACCAGTGGCTCACCTCCACACGGGCCGAGCGCCGTAGCGCAGGTGGCGCGCGCGCAAGCGTTCGCACCACGCAGGAGCTTGCGGTATCGGTGCGTTGCGACAACAAGGATGCGCGCCTCAATCACGCCGTGCGGACGACATCTCCGGTCGCACTGCCTGAGGTGCCGCTGCCGTTGTCGCCTTACGCCCTCGGTGTCTGGCTCGGCGCCGGTCATGCGGCCGGTGCTCGTTTCACCACGAACGATCCGGAAATCGTCCTCCTGCTGGAGGCGGAGGGTCTGGAGGTGCGAAAGCAAGCGGGCACGATGCTCTACGGGATTGGCTTCCCAGGACGGGTCGTCGAGCCGCGCGATTGTGTCGTCTGCGGTGAAGCCTTCACACCGGCGACATCTCAGGTCCGTACCTGCGGCCGCTCCTGTGGTGGGCGCGCGCAGTTCATGTCGGCACCCGTTCCCGAGCCGACATGCCCCGACTGCGGCGGTCCCTCCGTAGGGCTGGAGCGCTGTCAGGCCTGTCGTGATGATCACGGCACGGTCCAAGCCGTGCTTCGCAAGATCGGCGTGCTCAACGACAAGCACGTCCCGAGTGCCTACCTCCGGTCATCGATCGACCAGCGCAAGGCATTGCTCGCTGGGCTCATGGACACCGACGGAACCGTCACGCCTACTGGAAACCTGCAGTTCTGCGTCACCAGTAGGCGGCTCGCGTACGAGGTCCGTGAGCTCGTCTTGAGTCTTGGGCATCGGGTGACGATGACGACGAAGCGGGTCCAAGGGCGCTCCGAAGCCTCGTCAGTGGCGTACACGCTGAACTGGACCTCCGACGAGCGCACGTTCTGGCTGGAGCGCAAGCACCTCACCCACAAGGACCGCTCTCGGTACACGAGTGCGCGAAACGGCGTCCGTTGGATCACCTCGGTTCGCCCGGTGCCCTCCGTCCCCGTTCGTTGCGTCGAGGTCGACAACGCCGACCACTTGTACCTCGCGAGCCGTTCATTCATCCCCACTCACAACTCCACCCTGGGTCTCGACGTGGCGCGGAGCGCGTCGATCAAGCACGGGCAGGCGTCGGTGATCTTCTCGCTCGAGATGAGCAAGACCGAGATCACCATGCGCCTGCTCTCGGCCGAGGCGCGCGTCCCCCTGCACCACATGCGGTCCGGCTCGATGACCGACGACGACTGGGCGCGGCTGGCACGACGGATGGGTGAGGTCGCCGAGGCGCCGCTCTACATCGACGACTCGCCCAACCTCACGATGATGGAGATCCGCTCGAAGGCCCGGCGCCTGAAGCAGCGCAACCAGCTGCGGCTGGTCGTCATCGACTACCTCCAGCTCATGACCGGCAGCAAGAAGGCCGAGTCCCGCCAGCAGGAGGTCTCCGAGCTGTCCCGGTCGCTCAAGCTGCTGGCCAAGGAGCTCGAGGTCCCGGTGATCGCGATGAGCCAGCTCAACCGTGGCGCCGAGCAGCGCACCGACAAGAAGCCGATGCTGTCCGACCTGCGCGAGTCGGGCTGCCTGCCGGCGTCGACCCGCATCCTGCGCGCCGACACGGGCGCCGAGACGACGATGGGCGAGCTGTTCGCGAGCGGCGCCACCGACGTACCCGTCTGGTCGCTCGACGACTCGCTGCGGTGCGTGCGCCGCCACCTCACGCACGTGTTCTCCACCGGGACCCGCGAGGTCTTCCGGCTGCGGCTGGCGTCCGGGAAGTCGGTGCGGGCCACCGACAACCACCCGTTCCTGACGTACGACGGGTGGCGCCCGCTCGCCGACCTGCAGCCCGGATCGAGGGTCGCCGTCCCGCGCCACGTCCCGGCGCCGGAGCAGGAGACGAGCTGGACCCCGGAGCGGGTCGAGCTCAGCGCGCTCCAGCTGGCCGCCGGACGGCGGCTGCCGGACGAGGCGTTCGCGCTGCCGAAGCGGCACCTGCGGGACCTGCTCCGCACCACCCTGGAGGCCACCCGCGTCGGCGCCGACCGCTGCTACGCGATGCGGTCCGCGACCAGTGCCGACCAGGTCAGCAGGCTGCTGCTGCGCTTCGGCATCAGCTGCCGCCTCACCGGCCCGGACCTGGTCGGTCGGGTGCTGCTGACCGTCACGGACGCCGACGACCTCGCGCGGCTGCAGGGCCAGATCGAGAGCGGCCTGTTCGGCGCCGCTGCCCGCGACGCCGTGCTGGCAGCGATGCCTCGACGGACCGTGGACGAGCGGCTGCGCGCGTCGCTCGGCGAGGCGGGATCGCTGGCGGGGATGGCGACAGCGCTCGCGACCGAGGAGCTCGACCTCGAGGCGACCAACGACGTGCTGTGGGACGTCGTCGTGGGCATCGACCCGGACGGCGTCGAGGAGGTCTTCGACGCGACCGTGGTCGGCACCCACAACTTCGTCGCCGACGGCATCGCGGTGCACAACTCGATCGAGCAGGACGCCGACATGGTCATCCTGCTGCACCGCGAGGACGCCTACGAGAAGGAGAGCCCCCGCGCCGGCGAGGCCGACTTCATCGTGGCCAAGCACAGGAACGGTCCGACGGCGACCATCACCGTGGCGTTCCAGGGGCACTACAGCCGGTTCGTCGACATGAGCTCCAGCTGACCCTCACCGGGGTGTGGCGCCGCTGATGCCGACCGAGGCGAGGATGTCGCTGCCCGCGACCGGCGGGGCGCTGGGGTCGCCGACGGTGAGCTGCACGAGGGTGACAGGGTCGACGCCCCGCTCGCTCAGCCCACCTCGCTGCGTGACCGCAGCGCGGTAGCGGTCGAGCTGCAGCACGTGCCGGCACCACTCCCAGAAGACGGGGCCGAACTGCTGCCGGTCGTTGCGCTCGCCGTCCACCCAGGGGTCATCGAGCATGTCGGGGTCGGCGCCGAGCATCGCCAGCAGGTGCCATGCCCGGGTGTCGGGGACCGGGTGGCGCCAGCCGAGCAGCTCGTCGGTGAGGGCCGCCCGCCGCCACCAGAGAGCGGCCTGAAGTGCCAGTGCCGACAGCGGTCCGAGCAGCAGCCACATCGGTGGGGGCTCGCCCATGGCGAGCGGGAGCTCGTGCAGGACTCGGCAGGCGATGTCGTCGGCGAAGACCTCGCTGCGCGCCGCGCGGACCGCTTCGTGCTCGTCGAGCGGCAGCGTGCTCGTGCTCGCCCGGTGCTGGGGAGCCTGCCAGGCCTGCAGATCGGCCTCCCACCCGCCTCGACAGCGCCGGGCACGGGCGAGATGTCCCGTCTCGTGGGCGATGACGAACAGCAGCCCGCCCCACTGCAGCTCCCGGCGCATCCGCTCGCCGGCGCCACCCAGGACCGGCACGGGCCGGTGAGGTGGCTGTGTCCCGCTCAGCTGGTCCGCCAGCACGTCCTGGAGGCGGTCGCGGTGCTCCCTGGTCGCCGGTCCGGGCGCGCCGGACAGGATCTCCGGAAAGCACTCGATGGCGGCCTGCGCCAGGTGCCGAAGGCCGCGCAGCAGGCCGGTCGACACGCACACGACATTGCCGTGCGCGGTCTGTACCGACCAGGCGTTGAAGGACGGGTCCGGCCAGAGACCGCAGTGGAACTCGGGCACCTGGGCGCCGGTCCGTGCGGCACCGGCACGGACCTCCGCTGCGGCGGTGTCCACCAGCTCGAGGGTGGCAGCCGCCCCACCGCTGAAGCCGTCCCACCGGGCGTAGGACGCGCACTCGTCGGGGGCGATCCCCGCGGCTCGCAGGGCGTCGTGCACCGCGGCCTGCCGCTCGTCCTCCCTGGAGAGCTCGGCCCCGAGCCGCGCGGCGGCGTCGCCGCGTGCCAGCATTCCGTCGTACACCTGCCTGCTGGTCACGACTCGCTCCTGTCAGTCGAGGTCGAGCAGCCCGTCGCCTTCGACGACGGGGAGGTGCATCACGAGCAGCTCCCCCTCGTCAACGGCGTCAGCACCGCCGAAGTAGCTGGCGCCGGTGTCCTCGAGGCCGAAGGTGAAGGCGCCTGACGGCTGCAGGTTGCAGGGGACCTGGCCGACCGCGAACGTCGCCGGGGCGGGTCCGTGGAAGGCCACGCCGCCGTCGCTCTCCACCTGCCACGAGACCTGGCTCGAGATGCTGCCCAGCAGCTCGCCTCCGTCGGCGGACAGGTCGACGGCCTGGCCGGACTTGCTCGCAGCCCGGATGACGAGCTCGTCACTGACCAGGGCGCGCGTGATGACGCACAGCTGCACGTCCGGCTCGGCGAAGAACACCGCTGCAGTGGGGTGGTCCTTGTCGATCGCGCGACCGCGCAGCGCCGACCCCAGCTGGGCAAGGTCCACGAAGCGCTCGACGACGTTGCGGACCTCGAAGGAGAAGGTGTGCGCGCCCTTCCACAGCTGACCGTGCAACGAGGAGCCCGGGAGTGGCAGCCCCAACCCCGAGAGCAGCGACGCGGACAGGCTGATGCCCAGCGAGCTGCGCAGCGAGGAGGTGCGCCCGCCGCTGAGCGCGGCGGCGGCGCGTTCCTGCACCGACGGGAGGGCCAGGTCGGCGGCGTCGACGAGCAGCGGCGCGATGCTGCCGCGCTCCTGGACCCGGTCGTCCTTCCTGGACAGCACCGTGAGTGGACCGAGGCCGACGCGCGGGGCCCGCACGATGGTGGCGGCGTAGCTCTCCCGGACCTGCCGGGTCCACGGGTCCTCGTGATCGCACGGGTGGAACGCCATGACTGCCTCCTTGCTCGTCAGCGCGGGATGCTCATCACACCTGGGCGGAGCGCGCAAGAGGACAGTCGGCAAGGCGACGCGAGCAGCTGTGGGTCACAGGTGCGCTGCCCGTGCCTCGACCCGGTGCTGACGGGTGGCCAGCTCGTCGTCGAGGTGCCGGTAGCCGAACCACCAGTGGGCGGCGAAGCCGATCGTCATGCCGCCGACGGCGAACGCCGACCAGGGGAACTCCCCGAGGACGACGTTCAGGACGACGAGCAGCACCGACACCACGACGGTGACGATGCCGTGTGCCCGTAGGCCGACGCGGGCGTCCTCCCGGGCGATGAGACGCTCGGCCTGCTCGTAGTCGTGCAGCGGGATGGTGGGTGCGGTCATGGCCGCCACCTCCTCGTGTCGTGCGGTGTGAGGTCACCCGGACGACGGGCCCGCAGCGCGACCATCGCGCCGAGCAGGACGACCCAGCCGGTCGCGATGCCGAGCGCCGCGGTGCCGCCGGGGCGGTCCGGGTAGCTCGAGGACAGCTCGGGCGGCAGCGAGCGGTTGGTGCCCTCGCCGCCGTAGTACTGGTGCACGACCGCGGTGGTGTGCGCAGCGATGTGCGCCACGACCGCTCCCGCCGGGTTGCCGGTGAGCATCGCCGGCACGTCGGCCATGACCGTGCCGATCAGCGGCTTGGACATCTCGCTGCCGCGGTACGTCGAGTAGCCGAGGTGGTAGCTCGTCGAGACCACCAGCGAGGACACGAGGACCAGCGCGGCGAAGGCGGCCTTGCGGCCCAGACCTCGTCGGTCACCGTGCATCAGCCAGGAGGCGACGAGCGCGGGGAACACGAACAGGGTGAGGGCGTCGACCGAGCCGTACACGACGCCCCGCCATGCCAGCTCGAACAGGTAGAAGCTCCCGCGAGGGTGCGCCGTGCCCTCCCCGGACATGATCTGGCGGGCGACCGCGAACGCGACGAGCAGCCCGACGCCGAGGCTCCACCAGAGGTTGCGGCGCAGGCTGCCCCGCACGTCGATGCCGGTGCGCGTGACGAACCAGCCCAGGTACCCGAGGGCGAAGGTGAGGTAGACGAGGTAGTAGAGGTCGTGGTGCAGGCCGAGGACGGTGGTGCCGACGGCGGAGACCGTGAAGGTGAGGGCAGCGCCACCGGCGAGCCAGCCGACTGCCGTCAGCGGCGACGGGCCGGTCCTGGTGGTGGTGGCGACGACCGAGGGTGCGGGTCGAGGCGGTGCGTGCAGCGACATGGGAGCGCTCCCTTCGATGAGCCGACGGGGTGGGTCGGTGCACCGGGGCGACGGCTCGCGCGAGCACAGACCCTCGACGACAGCGTGTTCCTCCGCCGCTCAGGGGACCAGAGGCCAACGTCGTGACGAGAGCGTGCTCAGGGCCCTGGTGCCGGGGCAGGTGCGGCGGTTGGGTGGAGGTCGGGGAAGGAGCCCGCCATGACCACCACGCACGCCTCCCCGCGTCCGTTCCTCGGTCTGCGCCGCAGCCCGGGACGACTCGCCCTGAGGTTCATGCGCCTGCCGCTGCGCGCCTACCGGCACGACGCCGGCTGGCTGCTCGGCCACACGTTCGTCGCCTTCACCCACGTCGGGCGTCGGACCTCCCAGCCGCACGACGCGGTCGCGATGGTCCTGAGGTACGACGAGGCCAGCCGCGAGGTCGTCATCTGCTCAGGGTGGGGGCCGGAGACCGACTGGTTCCGCAACCTGCGTGCCGGTCCGGCGGCGAAGGTGCAGGTGGGCCGCGAGACCTACGTGCCGCAGCACCGGTTCCTCGACGACGACGAGGCGGTCGAGGTCGTCGCCGGCTTCCGTCGCGCGCACCCGGTCCGCGCCCGCTTCATCGCGAGGGTCCTCGGATGGGGCGACCTGCACGACGATCGGGTCGTCAGGGACTTCGTCCAGGCGCACCCGTTCGTCGCGTTCCGCCCTGTCGACACCTGACGGGGCCGCGGTCAGTCGGAGCTGGTGCGGGGGGCTGCGATCTCCACGCGGTCCCGGCCGGCGTTCTTCGCCTCGTAGAGCGCCGCGTCCGCCCGGTGCTGCGCAGCCGTTCCCGACTCGTCCGGCAGCACGATCGCGATGCCGGCGCTGAACGTGGTCTCGTCGATCCTCGACCACTCCTGCTGGAGCCGGCTCACGATCCGGAGGGCCTCCTGCTCCGGGGTCGACGGCAGCGTCAGCAGGAACTCCTCACCGCCGAGCCGTGCCACCTGGTCGCGGGCTCGCAGGTGGGCCGCGAGCTGGCTCGCCATCCGCCGGAGGACGGTGTCGCCTGCGGCATGTCCTCGCGTGTCGTTGACGCGCTTGAAGTGGTCGAGGTCGAGCACGACCAGGGCGTCGCCCGGTCGCGTGGCGCCGAGCATCTGGTCGGCAGCCCGCCTGTTCCCGATCCCGGTCAGGGGGTCACGGGCCACCTCGGCAGCGAGCTCGTCGCTGGTGCGGCGCAGGTCGAGGAAGCTGCGGGCGTGGCGCAGGCTCGTCCCTGCCATGTCGGCGAGCAGGCCGAGGACCTCCCGGTCGTCGTCGGAGAGCGGCTCGACGTGGCGCCGGCCGGCCTGCAGCACGCCGAGGACCTCACCGGCACTGCGGACCGGTATGGCAGCGACGCTCCGCACGCCGGTCGCGAGGATCGCCGGGATCGCGGAGGGAAAGGCCTGGTAGTCCTCGATGTACCGGATCGTGTGGTCGCGCAGGACCTCGTGCGCAATGGTGCTGGTACGTCGGATGCGGGCGCCGTCGAGCACCGAGAAGATGCCGCGGCCGTGGCGTGGCGCGAGGAGCTCGGTGTCGTCGCTGAGCACGAGGATGGCGCCGTCGAACCCGAGGGCGAGCACCGCGTCCACGACGGCGTCCTGGAGCCGGTCGGGATCCAGCTCGTGCACGGACGCTCCGACGTTCGCGACGATGCGCAGCTTCTCGGACAGCTGCGCGACGCGGGCCTGCTGCTCGTCCGCCTGCTGGCGGGCGAGCACCAGCTCGGTCACGTCGGCGACCAGGACCGAGATCCCCCGGACGGCGCCGTCCGCCGCGACGTCAGGCAGGTAGGACGCGGAGGTGTAGCGGGTGACCCCGGCTGCATCGACGATGGTCCGGTCGAAGTGCTGGGGCTCCCCGCCCAGGGCGGCCTGCAGGTAGGGGAGGTTCAGCTCGTACAGGTGCGGGCCGATGACCTCGCTGATGTGCTTGCCGCGCATCTGCTCCGGCGTCATCCCGAACCACTCGAGGTAGGCGCTGTTGGCGTACTGGTTGCGGAGCTGGGCGTCCCAGTAGCCGAGCATGGCCGGGACCAGGTCCATCACCGTTCTCATGAGGACCTGCTCGTCGACGTGTTCCTGCATGCCTTCGACGTTACGTGCGCCAGCACGTCTGAGGGGGCCGGTCTGTGAACCTCGTCGCCCGGGATGTGGCCTACTGGGCACAGTTGCCAGTCCGAGGCTCAGGGCGGCGGACGCGGGGTCGATCCCCACAGGGTGACCTCCCCCCGCCTGCGGTCCGCCGCTGTCCTGCTGTCCTTCGTCGCGGCGTTGCTCGCCGGTCCGGCGACCCTCGCGAGCACGCCCCCGCCTGTCGGAACCGCGGTCAGCGGCGCCGACATCTCCTGGCCGAACTGCCCGCCCGGCATGGGCATCCCGCAGCGCCGCACCCAGGGGGAGCCGATGCCGCCCTCCGGCTCCCGGTACGTGATCGTGGGCCTCACCAACGGGCCGGCGTTCACCCCGAACCCGTGCCTGGCCCGCCAGGTCTCGTGGGTCAAGGCGCGGCACCTGTGGCTGGGCGTCTACAGCGTGGTCAGCTACCCGACCGCCGCGCAGCTGAGGACCTACGGCGGCACGGGGACGCTGGCGACGCGTCTGCACCGGGTCGGTGCGGCCGAGGCGCGCTTCAACCTGACGCACATGCACAAGGCCGGCCTCGCGAAGGCGCCGATGGCCTGGGTGGACGTCGAGCCGGTCAAGGGCTGGCCGTGGTCGACGAGCACGTCGGCCAACAACGCGCTCATCGACGGCGCGCTGGCGGGCTACCGCGCGGCCGGCATGCGCGTGGGGCTCTACTCCTACCGCTACGGCTGGAACGAGATCACCGGCGGTCGCCGGCTGACGACGATCCCCACCTGGGTGCCGCTCAGCACCTGCAGCAAGGCGAGCTTCAGCGGCGGCCCGATCTGGCTGACCCAGACCACCAGCAACGGCAGCGACCTGGACAGGACCTGCCCGAGCCGCGTGACGCGCTTCCCGGTGCTCTTCGCCTCGACCTGATCAGTCGTGATCAGCACGGGATCGCGAGGCCGACACACCGGCACGTACGACGTACGACGCCCTGTTGATCTTGCGCCCACCGGAACTGCCACGATCAACAGGTGATCGGCTGGGCGACGCACCGGTGTGGCGGCCCGGCGACGCCCTGTTGATCACCCGGAAGAGGCGGGCCCTGATCAGGCGACGAGCCGGCGCTGCATCCTGCGGGCGGCGACCGTCCACGCGAGCGTGCCGAAGGCCAGCAGGAAGGCGGCGTGCCCGAGGTCGGCGAGGGGGTGCAGGCCGAACGCGGCGTGCCGCACCAGCTGCACGGTGTGGAACAGCGGGTTGAGGTGGGCGACCTGGCTGACCCACGCCGGGAGGCCGTCGAGCGGGAAGAACGTCCCGGCGAACAGGAACAGCGGCGTCACCAGCATCGAGATGACGTAGTCGAAGGCGGCGAACGACGACGCGCACGCCGCGATGAAGATGCCGACGCACGCGAACCCGAAGCCGGTCAGCAGCGAGACGACCGGGACCAGGACCATGCCCGGGGCAGGGTCGAGCCCGAACACCATGGCGACGCTGAGCGGAGCCAGCCCGAACACCGACGCCTTCAACGCCAGCCAGAGCGCTTCCGCCGTCACCACGTCGATGGCGTCCACCGGTGCGGCGAGCAGGCCGTCGTAGGTGTGCTGGTAGTCGCGCTTGAAGAACGTCTCGAACATCCCGGGGAAGATGGTCGTGAACAGCACGGTCTGAGCGACGATGCCGGTGCCGACGTACTCGACGTAGTCGATGTTCCCGACCTTCGCGACCAGGGCGCCGAACCCGAAGCCGAAGGCCAGCAGCGCGATGACGGGGTCGATCACGCTGATGGCGGTGTTGCTGCGCCAGGTGCGCAGGAACACCACGTAGTTGCGTCGCAGCACGCCTCCGACGGCGCTCGCGTCGACGGTCACGCCCACGCGACCTCCTCCCCGGTCAGGACGACGAACACGTCCTCCAGGACGGCCGCCCGTCGTCGTACCCCCACCTCGGGTCCCGTGGCCCCCACGTCACGAGGGACGAAGGTCTCGGCCCGTAGGACGGCCAGGGACGCGCCGGTACGACGAGTGGGCAGGCCTGCGGCGACCGCGCGCCGCGTGATGTCGGCCAGCCGCTCCGCGGGGGCGTGGACCTCCAGGGCCTCCGACCCGACGTGCTCCGTCACCAGCTCGGACGGGACCCCGCGGGCCACGACCCGGCCGAGCGCCATCACCGCGACGTCGTCGGCGAGCCGCTCCGCCTCCTCGATGTAGTGCGTGCTCATGAGGATCGTCACGCCCTCGTCGCGCAGCCGCGAGATCAGCCCCCACAGCTCGCTGCGGACCTGCGGGTCGAGGCCCACCGTGGGCTCGTCGAGGAGCAGCACCTCAGGGGAGTGGACGAGCGCGCGGCCGATCAGCAGCCGCCGCCGCATCCCGCCCGACAGCTCCTTGACGCTGTCGTGCCGGCGGTCCCGCAGGGTGGCGATGCCCAGCGCGTGGTCGACGGCGGCCGCCCGCCGGGCCCGAGGGACGCGGTAGAGGTGGGCGAACACCTCGACCGCCTGGCCCACGGTGAGGTCCTCGTCGAGGTTGTCGTCCTGCGGGACGACCCCCATCCGGGCGCGCGCCAGCTTCGACTCGCGCGGCAGCGGGTGGCCGAGCACCGAGAGGGTGCCGCTGTCGGCGAGCGCCTGCCCGGTGAGCATCTTCATGGTCGTGGACTTGCCGGCCCCGTTGGGCCCGAGCAGCCCCACGCAGGTGCCGGGCGCGATGTCGAGGTCGAGGCCGTCGACGGCGCGACGCTCACCGAAGGTCTTCACGACCCCGCGCAGGGAGATGGCAGGGTCGGTCACCACACCAACCTAGAGTCTGCGTCCAAACGCATAAGGAGCTCACCGCATGGCCAAGACCGCGATCGTCACCGGCGCGTCCGCAGGCATCGGTGAGGCGACCTGCCTCGCGCTGGCGGAGAAGGGGTTCACCGTCTACGCGGTCGCGCGCCGCGCCGACCGGATGGCGCACCTGGCGGACCGGGGGATCGTCCCCGTCAGCGCGGACGTCACCGACGACGCGAGCATGGTCGCCCTGGTGGACCGGGTGGTGGCCGAGACCGGGCGCGTCGACGTGCTCGTCAACAACGCCGGCTACGGCTCCTACGGGGCGCTGGAGGAGGTGCCGATGGACGAGGCCCGCCGCCAGTTCGACGTGAACGTCTTCGGGCTCGCCCGGCTCACCCAGCTCGTGCTGCCGCACATGCGCGCCCAGCGCTCCGGCCGGATCATCAACGTCAGCAGCATCGGCGGCCGCATCTGGGAGCCACTGGGTGCCTGGTACCACGCGACGAAGTTCGCCGTGGAAGGGCTGAGCGACAGCCTGCGCGCGGAGATGCGCCCGCACGGGGTGGACGTGATCGTCGTCCAGCCGGGCGCGATCAAGACCGAGTGGGCCGCCATCTCCGCCGAGAACCTGCTCGCGGCGTCGCGCATCCCTGCGTACCAGGAGCAGGTCCGCATTGGGGCGGCCGTGCTGAAGAAGGCGGACGAGGTCAAGGCCGCGAGCCCGCCCACCACGGTGGCGAAGACCATCGCGACGGCGGCGACAGCGCGCCGGCCGAGGACCAGGTACGCGACCGGCGGCGGTGCCCGCAGCGTGCTGCTGCTGAACAAGCTGTGCACCGACCGCGGGTGGGACCGGGCGATCTCGTTCGCCTACCGCAGCCAGGCGAAGGGCTGATGTCGTCCCGCTGACTTCCGCAGCTCGCCGGTTGCGCGCAAGATGCGGGCATGCGCGTCGTGGTGGTGGGGGCCGGGCCCGTCGGGCTGTACTGCGCGCTGGGGCGGGCGCAGCGCGGTGACGAGGTCGTCGTCGTCGAGAAGGACGCGACGGCGGACCGGCGCGGCGTCATGCAGTACCGCCACCCGCACTTCTTCCGGCCGCAGGTGCGGATGGCGCTCGAGCAGGTGCCTGGCCTCTGGGAGGCGGTGCTCGCCGCCGGCGCCGTGGCGGCGACCATCCCGGGGATGGACTCACCGGAGGTGATGTCCGGGATCGCGTGCCGCCGCGCGGTGCTCGAGCCCGCCCTGCGCGACGTCGCGGAGGCGACACCCGGGATCACGGTGCGGTCCGGGGAGGCGACCGACATCGAGGTCCGCGACGGTGGCGTGACGGGCGTCGTCGTCGACGGTGCCGTGCTGCCCGCCGACCTGGTGCTGTGCTGCACGGGGCGGTCGGGGTCGCTGGGCGACCGGTGGCGGCGGCCGCCCGAGGGCGGCCCGTGCGGCCAGTCCTACGTCTCGCGGATGTACCGCTTCGCCGACGGCGTCGACGCCTTCGAGCAGCACTTCCCGATGGGGGCCATGGGGCCCGGCTACCTGGCCATCGCGTTCCCGCAGGACGACGCGACGCTGTCGGCGCTGATCGTGCGGGCCACGGCCGACAAGGCGCTGGCCGGGCTCCGGGACAACGCCGCCTTCGACCGGGTCGCCGCCGCGATCCCGAACCTCGCGACCTGGACCGACCCCGCGCGGTTCGTCCCGATCAGCGACGTGATGCAGGGCGGGCTGCTGACCAACACCTACCGCGGGCAGGTCGTGGCGGGGGCGCCGAGCGGTGTCTTCTTCGTCGGGGACGCGGTGTCGACCACCAACCCCGCGGCCGGTCGGGGTCTGACTCTCGGCCTGCAGCAGGCCGCCACCCTGCTCGGGCTGCTGGACGCCGAGGCGCCCGACGACGCCCGGCGGTCCTTCGACGACTGGTGCACCGCGAACATCCGGCCCTGGTACGACGACCACGTGCAGTGCGACGAGTGGCTGGTGCGGCGGTTCCGGGACGAGGAGCTCGACGTCGAGCAGCCGCTGCCCTCGGACCTCATCTGCGACGCAGGGATCGTGGCGCCCGGCATCGAGCAGGCCGTGTCCGGCTACCGCGCCATGACGGCGCTGCCCGACACCGTGCGCGTGGCGGAGGAGCAGGCCCGGCAGGTCTACCGCTCCGGCTGGCGACCGCCCGTCGCCGGCCCGTCCCGCGCCGAGCTCGCCGCGCTCATCCAGGGCTGACCCCTCAGAAACTCGCTGGCGATGATTTCCGCGAGCGGCCACCGTCAGCACAGACATGAACGACGACAAGGCCCGCTGGGTCGCCCTCTACGTCCTCTGCACGGGGATGCTCATGATCGTGCTCGACGTCACGGTCGTGAACGTCGCGCTGCCCGCCATCCAGGACGACCTCGGCTTCACCAACGCCGGTCTCGCCTGGGTGGTCAACGCCTACCTCATCGCCTTCGCCGGCCTGCTGCTGCTGTCGGGGCGGCTCGGTGACCTGCTGGGCCGGCGCCGGGTGCTGCTGATCGGCCTCGCCGTGTTCACCCTCGCGTCCCTGCTGTGCGGTGCGTCGCAGACCCAGACCGAGCTGGTGCTGGCCCGCTTCCTGCAAGGGATCGGCGGGGCCCTCGCCTCGGCGGTGATCCTCGGCATGATCGTCACGCTCTTCCCGGAGCCGGCGGCGCAGGCCAAGGCGCTCGGGGTGTACGGGTTCGTCGCCTCCGCCGGCGGCGCGGTGGGCATGCTCGCCGGGGGTGTCCTCACCCAGGTGCTGAGCTGGCACTGGATCTTCCTCGTCAACGTCCCGATCGGGATCGCCACCGCCGTGCTCGTGACCCGGCTCGTCCCGGCCGACGAGGGCCTGGGACTGCAGGACGGGGCGGACGTCCCGGGTGCGGTCCTCATCACCGGCTCGCTGATGTGCGCCGTCTACGCCCTCGTCGCCCCCGAGCCCGTCCTCGGGCTCGTGGCGGTCGGGCTGCTGGTCATGTTCGTGTGGCGGCAGGCGACGGCGGCGAGGCCGCTGATGCCGCTGGGGCTCTTCCGCTCGCGGGTCACGGTCGGCGCCAACGTCGTGCAGCTGCTCACCGTCGCCGGCATGTTCGGAATGTTCTTCCTCTGCACCCTCTACGTGCAGCGGGTCCTCGGCTGGGACGCGCTGCAGATCGGCGCCGGGTTCCTGCCGGTGAGCGTCGTCATGGGCGTGATGTCGCTGCGCTTCAGCGACCGGGCGGTGGCGCGCTACGGCGCGCAGCCGACCCTGCTCGCCGGGACGGTCGCGGCCGCGCTGGGCCTGCTGCTGTTCGTCTTCGCCCCCGTGCACGGCGTCTACCTGGTGCACGTGCTGCCCGGCATGACGCTGATGGGGCTGGGCATGGGAGTCGCGTTCCCGGCGCTCATGGCCCTCGCCATGTCGGACGTCCGGCCGCAGGACGCGGGGATCGCCTCCGGGCTGGTCGGCACCACCGCCGAGGCCGGCGGCGCGCTCGGGCTGGCGGTGCTCGCCACGCTCGCCGACCACCGCACGACGGCGCTGATCGCTGGAGGGGCCGGCCGGCCGGAGGCGCTCACCAGCGGCTACCACCTGGCCTTCGTCGTCGGCACCGCCCTGCTGCTGCTCGCCGCGGTCGTGACCGCCACCGTCCTGAAGGGCACGGCGGCTGAGCCGGCAGAGGAGGCCGAGCTGGAGGTCGCGGCAGCCTGACCGATGAGTCCGGCCCCCGTCGTACGTCCTTGCTCTGAGGGTTTGCTCTGAGAGGGCGCCGTGCCAGGCTGGCACGGACGAGGAAGGCGACACGCATGACGACACTGACGGCCCCCGGACTGGACGAGCTGGAGCAGTACCGCACCGAGCTGCGCGGCTACTGCTACCGGATGCTCGGCTCGGCCTTCGACGCCGACGACGCCGTGCAGGAGACGCTCGTCAAGGCGTGGCAGAACCTCGACGGCTTCGAGGGCCGGTCCTCGGTCCGCTCGTGGCTCTACCGGATCGCCACCAACACCTGCCTCGACAGCCTGCGGGCCCGCGGGCGACGGGCGCTGCCGATGGACCTGTCGTCGCCGGAGTCGCCGACCACCCCGCCGGACCACACGCTGCCGGACGCGGCGTGGCTGGAGCCGGTGCCCGACGCGGACGTGGCACCGCTGTCGGCCGACCCTGCGCTGCTCGTCGCGCACAGCGAGAGCATCCGGCTGGCGTTCGTCGCGGCGCTCCAGACGCTGCCCCCGCGGCAGCGCGCCGCGCTGATCCTCAAGGAGGTGCTGTGCTGGCAGGCGTCGGAGATCGCCGAGCTGCTCGACACCACGGTGGCCTCGGTCAACAGCGCGCTGCAGCGCGCCCGCGCCACCCTGGGTGAGGCGGACCTGTCGTCGCCGGTGCTCGCGACCCAGGCCGACAAGGAGCTGCTGGCGCGCTACGTGAAGGCGTTCGAGGCCTACGACATCCCTTCCCTGGTCGCGCTGCTGCACGAGGACGCCAGCATCTCGATGCCGCCGATCGCCATGTGGCTGCGCGGCACCGGGGACCTCGCCGCGTGGTACCTCGGCTTCGGGATCGGCTGCCGCGGCTCCAGGCTCGTCCCGACCGTCGCGAACGGGCTGCCGGCCTTCGGCCAGTACCGCCCGGACCACGACAACGGCGGGCACCAGGCCTGGTCGCTGCAGGTCCTCGAGATCACCGACGGGGCGGTGGCGCACATCCACCACTTCCTCGACGTCGAGAAGCTGTTCCCCCGCTTCGGCCTCGCCCTCCGCCTCCCGGCTTAGAGGACGTCGGCGAGGCCGCAGGCCTGGAACAGCGCCTCGTCCGCACCGACCACCTCGAGCGGGGCCGCGTGCCGGCGCGCCAGCAATCTGATGCGCGACACGGCGTCGACGACACTGAGGTCGCAGTCGGCCACGACGAGCATGACGCGCCCCTGACGTCGGAGCAGCTGGGAGACCTCGTCGCAGGCCTGGCCTATCTGCGCTGCGGACAGCGGTCCGCGCAGCCTCACGACGGTGCTCACACGAGGTTGACGACGCCGCCCCCGGCGACTCATCGGTGGGCCTACCGTGGAAGGCGTGTCGGTGGTGGAGGTCGTCCTCGGCTCGGCGGCGCTCGTCGGGCTGGCGATGGCGGCCGGGTTCGTCTGGTCGGTGGTGCGGGCGGTACGACGTGCCGGCCGCCGCGCTCGTCGGGTCGTCGAGCCGGCGCGGCTGCGCACCCTCGAGGTGCGTGGTGTGGTGTCGCGATCAGCCGCCGATCGGCGTGACCTCGCGCGCGACGTGCTGCTGGCGCGGCAGGCCTACCAGCTGGCGTCGCGCGACGGCCGTCCGGTGCGGGACCTCGACCCGGTCGTGCGGGGTCTCGAGCGGGTCGCCCGGTCGCTCGACGTCGACCTGCGGATGGGTCGCGCGGTGCACGACGAGGTCGCCCGGGTCCGGGAAGCGGCGCGCTCGCTCACCGCGGCCTGCCACCTCACTCCCGGACGGGCCGGGCTGATCGACGACGTCGCCGACGCCGCCGAACGAGCCCGCCTGATCGCGGAGGCGCACCGGGAGCTCTCCTAGCGAGGCCGCCGACGACCCGCGCTAGGGTGCGCCGGGTGCCGGCCGCGCTGCAGCTCGAGAGCGTCACCTTCCGGCGGGAGGCGAACCAGATCCTGCGCGGTGTCGACCTCACCGTCGGCTTCGGGGAGCGCTGGGTCCTGCTCGGCCGCAACGGCTGCGGGAAGACCACCCTGCTCTCCCTCGCCGGGGCCCGGGAGCACCCGACCACGGGGACCGTGGAGGTGCTCGGCAGCCGGCTGGGGAGCGTCGACATCTACGGCGAGCTGTGGCCGCGGATCGGGCAGGTGGTCGGGCGCCACCGGCCGTCCGGACGCCTCACCGCGGGGCAGGTCGTGCTCACCGGGATCACCGGGACCAACGGCCTGCGGCTGCGTTGGACACCGACGGCGGCCGACGACGCGGCCGTCGCCAGATCCCTTGCCGACGTGGGCATCTCGGACCTCGCCGACCGGCCGTGGGACGTGCTGAGCAACGGCGAGCAGCGCCGGACCCTGCTGGCGAGGGCACTCGTCCGGCAGCCGGACCTGCTGCTCCTCGACGAGCCGGCGGCCGGCCTCGACCTGCCGGCGCGGGAGCACCTGCTCGAGGCCCTGGACAACGTCAGCGTCACGAGCGTGCTGGTGACCCACCACGTCGAGGAGATCCCCGCAACGACGACCCATGCGGCGCTGATGGCGGACGGCCGGCTGCTGGCGCGCGGCCGGGCCCGCGACGTTCTCACCTCCGAGGGCCTGTCGGAGACGTTCCAGCTGCCGCTGGTCGTGGAGGAGCGGGACGGTCGCTTCAGCGCTCGAAGACGCGCCGGGGGACATCGACCAGCATCGTCGTGATCTGCTCCTCGGTGACGCCGTGCTCGCGGAGGTACGGCAGCACGTCGTCGTGCAGGTGCAGGTAGTGCCACTGCGGCAGCAGTGGCTTCACCGCCGGATCGAGCCAGTCGATGTAGCACGCGGCGTCCTGCGACAGCACCATCCGGTCGGCCAGCCCGCGACGGCACAGCTCGACGACGGTGTCGGCGCGGGCCTCGAAGGTCGTCGCGATGTTGATGCCGAAGCGGTCCATGCCGAGCGTGAAGCCCTGCTGCGCAAGGGATTCCAGGTGATCGGCGTCGGTGCTGTCGCCGCTGTGACCGAGCACGACGCGCGCCGGCTCGACCCCCTCCTCGTCGCACAGGACACGCTTCACGTGCACGCCGGTCTCGGTGCCCGGGTGCGTGTGCACCGTGATCGGGGCGCCCGTCCGGTGGTGCGCCTGGCCGACGGCCCGCATGACCCGCTCGACGCCGGGCGTGAGGCCGGGCTCGTCGATCGCGCACTTGAGCATGCCCGCCACGACGCCGTGGTTGCCCTCGGTCAGGTCGCGGACGAACAGGTCGACCATGGGCTCGTCCATGAAGACGGCCGGCCCGCGGTGGTGGAAGAAGAACGGGACGTCCTCGTAGGTGTAGATCCCGGTGGCCGCGACGATGTTGAGCTGCGGCACCTGCTCGTTCACGCGCCGGATCCGCGGCAGGTAACGGCCCAGCCCGACGACGGTGGGGTCGACGATGGTGCGCACCCCTTGAGCAGCCAGCGCGGTCAGCGTGGACACCGCGTCGGCGACACGCTGCTCCTCGTCCCACTCGTCCGGGTAGTTCTGCTGGACGTCCGGGGTGAGCACGAACACGTGCTCGTGCATGTACGTGCGACCGAGGTCCCCGCTGTCGACGCTGCCGAGGACTGTGGGGACCGATGGCATGCCTGCACGGTAGGCTGCCTTCAGGAACGGCTCGGGAATGCCGAGGATCACACCACGGTTGGACCCTGTGAGCAGCGGGAACGATCGCTGACGCCCACGGCCGCAACGGAGCGCCGGGCACCCCAGACCTGCCGACGAGACTCGTCGGCGTACCAGAGAAGAGAAGAAGATGAACGACTACGGACCTTGGGACGACTGAGAAGTCCCCGAAGCAGTAGTGGCCCGTCCCTCATCCCGAGGGGCGGGCCTTCAGCTTCTCCAGGGCCGTCGTCAGCACCTCGGTCGTCGTCCCGAAGTTCAGCCGGGCGTGGTGGGACAGCCCGAAGTCCACGCCCTCCGACAGCGCGAGCCGCTGCTCGCGCAGCAGCCGGGCGGCCGGCAGCTCGTCCGGGAACGACAGCCACGCGACGTAGGACGCCTGGGGCACCGTGATCCCGATGCCTTCCGGCAGCCCGTCGACCACCAGCGCACGCATCCGGTCCAGGTGCGCGACCAGGTCGGCCAACCAGCCGTCACCGTCGCGCAGCGCCGCGGTGTTGGCGAGGGCACCCAGGTGCCCGATCTTGTACGACACCTCCGCGGGGATGCGGCGCAGCGCGGCGAGCACGTCGTCGTCGCCGGCCACGAGCAGGGCGCACTTGAGGCCGGCGAGGTTGAAGGCCTTCGACGCCGAGGTGAGCACGACGGCCCGCCGGGGTGTCAGGGCGTAGGGGGTGAAGGTGGCACCCGGCAGGGTCAGCGGCGCGTGCACCTCGTCGGCCAGGACCACCGCGTCGTGCCGCCGCACGACCCGGTCGAGCTGGTCGAGCTCCTCGGGTGACCAGACCCGCCCGGTGGGGTTGTGCGGGCTGCACAGCAGGACGGCACGAGCCCCTGCGCCGAGGGCCACGTCGATGCCCGGGAGGTCGAGCGCGCCGTCGACCAGGGGCACCAGCTCGACGGGCCGGCCCGCCGACGGCGGTACCTCGAAGAACGGGTGGTAGACCGGAGGGCAGATGACGACCCGGTCGCCGGGATCGGTCAGGACCTTGAGCGCCTCCACCACGCCCGCCATCACGTCCGCGACGGGGAAGCACCGCTCAGGGTCGACCGCCCAGTCCCAGTGCCGGCGCGCGAACCCCGCGAAGGCGGCGCCCAGGTGGAAGGGCGCGGCGTAGCCGGTGTCCCCGAGGTCGACGGCGCGGTGCAGCACCTCGGCCACGCAGGGGGCCGTGGGCACGTCGAGCTCCGCCACCCACATCGGCAGCACGTCCGGCGGGTAGAGCTGCCACTTGATGCTCTGCCGCTGCCGCAGGGTCTGCAGGCTCAGCTCCTCCATGCATGGGAGTCTGCCCGTCGTGACGGTCGTCGAGGTGCCCGGGGCAGCGCTGCACGTCGAGCGCGCGGGTAGCGGTCCTCCGCTGCTGTCGATCAGCGGCTCCGGCAGCGCGCTGTCCGACGGCATGGGGCCTGCGGCCCTGCCGCTGGCCCGGGCGTTCGACGTCGTGGGCTGGGACCACCGCGGGCTCGGCGCGTCGACCGCCGACGACCGGCCGCTCACGATGTCCGACTTCGCGGCCGACGCCCTCGCCGTCGCGGACTCCCTCGGCTGGCAGCAGTTCGCCGTGTTCGGGGTCTCCTTCGGTGGGATGGTGGCCCAGGAGCTCGCGGTGACCGCGCCGGAGCGGGTCACGCGGCTGGTGCTGGCCTGCACCTCCTCCGGAGGGGCCGGCGGGTCGTCGTACCCCCTGCACGAGCGACCCTCTCCTGAGCTGATGGCCGGTCTCGTCGACACCCGGCCGGAGGTGGCGGCGTCGCTCCTGGCGCTCTTCGGTGCCCGCGCGGAGCCGAGGGAACCCGGCTACACCCGGCAGCTCGAGGCCCGGCGGAGCCACGACGTGTGGGACCGGCTGCCCCTGATCACCGCGCCGACGCTGGTCCAGGCAGGGCGCTTCGACGCGATCGCCCCGCCTGCGAACAGCGCGGCGATCGCCGCACGCGTCCCGGGTGCCGTGCTGCGGGAGTACGACGGCGGGCACGCGTTCCTCTACCAGGACCCGACGGCGTGGGACGACGCCCTCGCCTTCCTCCAGGACCGGTCACTTCCCTGATCCTGCAGGCACCGTCGAGCCGCGTGCAGCCGTCCATGAGCGTGCCGACGGCTGGATCACGCGCCCTCGGTGCACGCAGTTTCAGGGAAGTCGGGGGAGGGGTCAGGCGTAGCGGACCTGCAGCTCCTTGATGCCGTGCACGAAGTTGGACCGCAGCGGTCGCGGTGCCGCCAGCGGGGCGATGTCGGGCATCCGGCGCGCGATGGTGTCGAAGATGATCCGGACCTCGGCCCGGGCCAGGTTCGCGCCGAGGCAGAAGTGCGGGCCGCCGCCCCCGAAGGCCACGTGCTCGTTGTCGGCGCGCGTGATGTCGAACGTGTCCGGGTCGAGCAGGCTGCGCTCGTCACGGTTGGCCGCCGAGTAGTAGATGACGACCCGGTCGTTCGCCTTGATCTGCTGGCCGCCGAGCGCGTAGTCCGTCAGCGCGGTGCGCTGGAACTGGATGATGGGCGAGGCCCACCGGATGATCTCCTCCGCGGCGGTCTCGAGCGGGCGGGTGGCCTTGAAGAGCTCCCACTGGTCGGGGTGGTCGAAGAAGGCCTGCATGCCGTGGCTGATGGCGTTGCGGGTCGTCTCGTTGCCGGCGACCATGAGCAGCACGAAGAAGATGGCGAACTGGTCCGGTGTCAGCGCGCCGTCCCCGGTGTCGGCCTCGAGCAGCTTGCTGATGATGTCGTTGCCCGGGCAGCCCTTCTTCTCGTTCGCCAGGGCATCGGCCATCCCGAACATCTCGGCCATGGCGACCTGCGCGGTCTCCGGCGATCCGCCGAGCTCCGGGTCGTCGAAGCCGATCATCGTGTTGGACAGGTCGAAGACCTGCTTGCGCTGCTCGGCCGGGACGCCGACGAGCTCGCAGATGGCGAGCAGCGGCAGCTCGGCGGCGACGTCCTGCACGAAGTCGCCCTGGCCCTTCGCGATCGCCCGGTCGACGATGTCGTCGGCGAACTCCTGGAGCCGTGACTCCAGGGCGCGGATGGTGCGCGGGTTGAACGCGCGCTGCACGATCTGCCGGTAGGCGCCGTGCTCCGGCGGGTCCATGTTGAGCATCAGCTGCCGGGTCATCGCGAGGGCGGCTTCCTCGTCCGCCTCGTTGCCGACGTTCAGCAGCGCGCCCCGGGCGTAGGAGGAGAAGACCTCCGGTGTGCGGCTGACCTCGCGCACGTCCTCGAGCCGGGTCACCACCCAGAAGCCCTCCCCCCAGGCACCGGGCTGGTCGTGCCAGAACACGGGAGCCTCGTCGCGCATGGTCGCGAACGCGTCCAGCGGCAGGCCGGTGGCGAAGGTGTCCGGGTCGACGAGGTCGAGGGAGTCGACGGGGCAGCGGGCAGCGGTGGTCATGGGTCTCCTTAGACAAATACGAGTCAACTCGTATTGCAATCATGGTAACCTCGTGTGGCGTGCCTCACAAGGGGGTGCCGGCCTGCCTGGTGGGATGGACCGATGACCAGCGCCGGACGACCCCGTGACCCCCGGGTCGACGAGGCGCTGCGCCGGGTGGTCCAGCAGCTGCTCGTCACCGACGGGTACGGCGGCATGACCGTCCAGGGCGTCGCGCGGGCCGCGGGGGTGTCGCCGGCGACCGTCTACCGCCGGTTCCCGGGCAAGCGCGAGCTCGTGGAGTGGGCCGCCTTCCAGGTGCAGGAGTGGGTCGAGCCCGCGTGGACCGGCGACTACGGCCGCGACCTCGCCCTGCTGACCGAGATCCTGCTCGCGTGGCTGTCCCAGCCCGCCGTCCGCGCGGCCGTCCCCGGGCTGCTGTCGGAGTACGTCCGCGAGCAGTCGGGCTACCTCGAGCTGCTCGCCACCACGGTCACGCCGGTACGCCGGGCGCTGGCCTCGCTCCACGAGGCGGCCGTCGCCCGCGGCGAGGCCGTCGACGGCGTCTCGCACGACGCGCTGCTCGACGTGCTGCTCGGCGCCGTGCTGCTCGAGTCCATGACGCGCTCGCGGGGGGTGTCGGCCTCGGCCGCCCGGATCGCTGACGTGATCCGGCGCGCCACGACGTGAGCCGGCCGCTCTGGGACGACGGGTCCTGGCAGGGACTGCCCGCGCTGGACACCGACACCGCGGCGGACGTGTGCGTGGTCGGGCTCGGTGGGTCGGGGCTCACCGCCGTGTCCGAGCTGCGTGCCCGGGGCGCCTCCGTCGTGGGCCTCGACGCCGGCGAGGTGGGTGGCGGTGCGGCCGGCCGCAACGGCGGCTTCCTGCTGGCCGGCCCCGCGCTCGGCTACCACCGGCAGCGGGACCCCGTCCTGTACCGCCGGACCCTCGAGGAGCTGGACCGCTTCGAGGAGGCCGGGTTCCTCCGTCGTACCGGCTCGCTGCGGATCGAGACCGACCTCGACGACTGCCGGGCGCAGGCCCGCGCGCTGCGGGAGGACGGGTTCGCGGTCGAGGAGTACGACGGGCCGGAGGGACACGGCCTGCTCTTCCCGGGCGACGGCGTCATGCAGCCGCTGCAGCGCTGCCGCGCGCTCGCCACCGGCCCGGGGCTGTACGAGCGCAGCCCCGCGCTGTCGGTGTCACGGGGGGCGGTCGTGACGCCCCGTGGGACGGTGTGGTGCGACCACGTGCTGGTGCTCGTCGACGGCCGCCTCGAGCAGCTGCTGCCCGAGGTCCCGGTGCGGACGGTGCGGCTGCAGATGCTCGGCACCTCGCCTGTGCCGCAGAGGTTCTCGCGGCCGGTCTACCTCCGCGACGGGTACGAGTACTGGCAGCAGCTCCCGGACGGGCGGATCGTCCTGGGGGGCTTCCGCGACGTGGGCGGCGCGGAGGAGGAGACCACCTCGACGGACACCTCGACGGTCGTGCAGGCCGCTCTCGACCGGCTGCTCGCGCAGATCGCGCCGGAGGCCGTCGTGACGCACCGGTGGGCGGCGTCGGTGGGCTACACCGACGACGCCCTGCCGTACCTCGGTGAGGTGCGGCAGGGCGTCTGGGCTGCGGGTGGGTACTGCGGCACCGGCAACGTCATCGGTGCGCTGTGCGCCCGCCAGCTGGTGTCCTGCGTGCTGGGCGGCCCCACCTACTGGAGCTGACCTCCGGGGCCGGCCTACTTCGGCTGGAGCCGCGCGGCGCCGTCGAGGCGGACCGTCTCGCCGTTGGCGTAGGTGTTGGTGAGCAGCTCGAGGATCATCGAGGCGAGCTCGTCGGCCGTGCCGAGGCGCTTCGGGAAGACCACGTCGCGCTTGAGCGAGTCCTTGAACGCCTCCGACGCCTCGCCCTCGCCGTAGATGGGCGTGTCGATGAGGCCCGGCGCCACGCAGTTCAGGCGGATGCCGGCCGCGGCCAGGTCGCGGGCGATCGGCGTCGTCATCCCGACGATGCCGCCCTTGGAGGCGGAGTAGGCCGCCTGCCCGATCTGGCCGTCGAAGGCCGCGATGGAGGCGAGCGTGACGATGGCGCCCTTCTGGCCGTCGGCGTCGAACGCCTCGGTGCGGGAGATGGCGGTCGCCGCGAGCCGCACGGTGTTGAACACACCGATGAGGTTCACGTTGATGACCTGCTTGAAGTAGTCGAGGTTGAACGCCGACTCGTAGGTGCCGTCCCGGCCGATGGTGCGCGAGGCGGCGCCGATGCCGGCCGCGGCGACGGCGGTCCGGAAGGTCCCCAGCTCCTCCGCGGCGGTGAGGGCGGCGATGACGGCATCGGTGTCCGTGACGTCGGCGCGCACGTAGGTGCCGCCGATGTCACCGGCGACCTTGAGGCCCTTGTCGTCGTTGAGGTCGACGATGACGACCTTGGCGCCGCGGCCGGCGAGCTGACGGGCGGCGGCCTCACCGAGGCCCGACGCGCCGCCGGTGACGAGGGACGAGGTCCCGTTCAGGTCCAGCACGGTGTTGCTCCTTCATTCCGCTGTTGAGGGGCTCATCCTCGCAGGCCGGTGAACGCCGGTTCGCAGCCGGTGGAGCACCTCGGCCGGGACGAAGGCGAGGTAGCAGCTGAGGATCGTCAGCGAGAACCACCCGATGAGCAGCGTCGCCTCGATGCCGAGGTGGATGGCGGCGCCGATCGCCATCGCCTTCCACCGGGTCCGCGGGAACCACAGGCCGAGGACGAGGAACGCCTCGGCCAGCAGCGTCCCGTAGGTCAGCAGGGCGGAGACGGTCACGGAGGTCGCCGCCCACTGCGGGACGACGAAGCGCTGCAGGTCCTCGAGCTGGACGGCCTTCCCGACGGCCGTCCCGTTCTGCCACGACGTCCCGTGCAGCTTGGCGACCACCGAGAACAGGTAGACGGCGCTGAGCTGCAGCTGCAGCAGCCGCAGCCCCCACGGGGCGCGCGGCTCGGCGGGACGCCGGCGGGCGTCGAAGGACCAGGTCTCCCCCGAGGGCATGAGCGCCACGTAGAACGCGAGCTCGCGCAGCAGCAGGTCGCCGCTGTTGAGCACGTAGACGTCGCGGCGCTGCAGGACGAGCAGCCCGAGGAAGACCGCCCAGGCGGCGACGCGGGTGCGCCAGCCGACGAGCAGCGCGAGAGCGGCGGCGACCAGCAGCCAGCAGGCGGAGTACGGGTGGGAGACGTCGACCGTCCACCACCCGGCCGTCCCGGCGACGGGCGCCGCGGTGAGCCCCTCGTCTCCGAGGAAGGTCCCCGCGTCCGGCAGCAGGGACAGCGTCCAGCCGAGCGTCAGCAGCGCGCACGCGATCCGCAGGGCTGCCATCGGCGCGGTGTCGACGGGGTCGAACAGCCAGCGCCGCAGGCCGCTTACGGGAGGTCCAGCGTGTAGAAGTCGTAGCGCCCGGCCCGCGGCCGCGGCTTGCCGTCGCCCGGGACGGCCACGTCGCGGAAGGTGCGGGTGAGGACCACCCTGACGACCCCGGGTCCGTAGCGGCGGGCCAGCCAGCGGGCCGTCGGGTCCCACAGCGAGCTGTAGTCGTCCGCCCGCAGCCGCTCGACGTACTTCTGCCACCGGTAGGTGCGGTACGGGCTCAGCAGCAGGCCGTTGTGCGGCGGGTCCCAGCGCCGGGTGCGCCCGTCGGCGTAGGTGAGGGTCGCGTGCACCCCGACACCGAAGCTGCGCGGGTCGGGGGCGAACAGCGCCCAGTCCTGCTCCAGGCCGAGGCCTTGCGTGACCGGTCCGAGGGCCCGGACCGCACGGTCGTGCGGGCGCCCGGCGGGCAGGTTCCACCCGAGGACCGCGAGCACCACCACGGCGCAGCCCGCGGCGATGACGCCCTGGCCGAGCGCGCTGGACTCGATCCGCTGGCCGGTGCGCACGCGCGCACGTTACGGCTTCCGGGACCGGTCAACGACTACGGCGCTCCGACCCCCACGGGGTTCGTCGGCGGCACGACGCCGCTGGCCCAGACCCGGCGGGCGATCGGGGCCAGCAGCTCGGCGGCGCGCTCGCCCTCGTCGGCGCTGAGCGCGGTCCACGGCCTGCGGGCTGCGGCGTCGGTCACCGCCTCGACGTCGGCGCGCGCCCGCCGCCCGTCGGTGGTGAGCGCGCCGTCGTCGAGCCAGCCGAGCGCCTCGAGCCGTGCGGTCGCGGCCGACCACTCCTCGTCGCTCCAGCCGCGGCCGAGCCGCAGGTCGTCGCCCCGGGACTCCCCTGCGGCGACCTTGAGCTGCATCGCCTCGATCGGCCCGATGCCGTGGCTGATCAGGCTGGCCACGTGGCCGTCGCCACGGTGCTCCCGAAGCGTCGTCGTGGCCTGCCAGAGGGCGGCGAGCGGATCGGCGGGGCGGGGCCGGCCCTGGCTCGCGGCGCCGAGCACGCCACCCTCGCAGTCGGCCGCCTCGGCGGCCCGCCACCGCAGGTCGGCGCGCTCGCCGACCGGTGTGTCCCGCACGTGCGGGGCGAGGGCGGTCACGGCTCCGTCGCTGCGGGCCTGCAGCGCGTCGGCGGGGCTCAGCCGCAGCCACGCGTCCGGGAGCACCTTGGCCGCCCGGCGGGGGTGGAAGCCGAAGAACGACGCCGTCGCGAGCGCCGGTCCCACGGGGCCGAGGGGAGCGGCCCGGGCGATGACGTACCCGGCCCAGAAGCCCTCGATGCCCAGCTGCTGCAGGGGTTCTCGTGCCGCCTGGTCGAAGTAGGTCACCGCGTGCACGGGCTCGATCAGCTGCCACATCCGGCGTGCGTCCATGCCGGCACCGTGCGGTATGACAGTCGTACTAGTCAAGAGGTATGCTGCCGGTTGTGAGCAGCGACACCCGACAGCGGATGGTCGAGACCGCCGTGCGGCTGTTCCGGTCGCAGGGCTACGCCGCGACCTCCTGGCGCGGCCTCGTCGCCGAGTCGGGCACGCCGTGGGGGTCGGTGCAGCACCACTTCCCGGGCGGCAAGCAGGAGCTCGCGGTCGCGGCGCTCGGCGCCGGCGAGGACCTCGCCCTCGGAGCCATCCGGATCGCGTTCGACAGGCACGACAACCCCGGGGACGCCATCGCGTGGTGGTTCGGCAAGGCCCAGCAGCTGCTGGAGCGCAGCGACTACGAGCAGGGCTGCCCGATCGCCATGCTGGCACTGCACTCCGGGGACCCGGTGGTCGCGCAGGCGAGCCGGGATGCCTTCCTCCGCTGGCAGCGCGCTCTCGCGGAGCGGCTCGTCGCTGT
>CAMLIA010000035.1 GCA_946479905.1 uncultured Frankiales bacterium
CAGGAAGGACCTACACCAGCCAACCCTTCTGGCAACCACCACCACGATTCCCGAAGCCCAGCTACCAGCTCCACCTACCGCGACAGGACCTCGAGATCGAGACCGAGCACCAGGACAGGTGAGTCAGGTCGCTGACACCTGCACGCAGCGTGCGAGCAGGGCGAGCAGCACGCCGTCGAGGTCGGGGGCAGGTGCGTCAGCGGTGTCGCACTCGTCGAGCGACAGGTGCACGCGAGAGGCGGAGGAGCCGACGCCCTCGATCTTCCAGGTCAGCCAGACGTCGCCGTCGACACCGTGCAGCAGCACGTCGGGCGTGTGCTCCAGCACCTCGACGGCCCCCGGCCACAGCGTGTCGAGGACGCCGTCGAGCTCGTCCCATGCCCGCGTGTCAGGCACGGGAAGCAGCGTCGTCGCGTGGAAGCTCTGCATCCCGACCACGGTCCCCCTCCGGCTCTGCCCCCACCATCCCTCAAACGGGGGTGGCTTCGCCGGTGAACAGGGAACCGAACACCTTGGGCATCCCAGGCTCGTACCGGTGCTGCAGCCCGCGTACCGCCATGCCGCCGGCGGCCAGGATGCCCGGGATGTCCCGGTCCAGGTGGCAGCCGCCGGCCATCCGCCTCTGCACCGGGTTGAGGCGCCGCTGCCAGCGCAGGACCCCGCTGTCGGGGGCCTTGCCGTGCTCGGCGAAGTGCAGGACCCCACCCGGCCGGAGCACCCGCCGTACCTCCCGGACGGCACGGACGGGGTCGGGGATGGTGCAGAGGCTCCACGTGCACAGCACCATGTCCGCCGAGCCGTCCTGGAAGGGCAGCGCCTGCCCGTCGAGCCCGCTCACCTCGACCGGGACGGGGCTGGCAGCGATCCGCTCCGCCGCCAGCCGCACGCTGACGGCCGACGGCTCGACCACCCGCAACGACCGGACGGTCGACGGCAGGAAGGGCAGGTTGTGCCCGGTGCCGAAGCCGATCTCGACGACGTCACCGGCGAGCCCGGCGCACACCTCGGCTCGGACCTTGCGGGTCTGCGCGGTGTCCATCGCCTTGTTCACGAGGTGCGGCAGGACCTTGTCGCCGTAGAGGCTCACGGGCGCAGCCACATGGTCATCCGCTGCACCGGCAGGAAGCCGAGCTTGACGAAGCCCGGGCGGCTGTCGTCGCTGGTGACCGCGACGGCCGGCAGGTGCTCCTCGTCGTTGACGCGGGCCGCGACCAGCTGGGCCCACACGCCCTTGCGCCGTCCGGCGGGCAGCGTCGCGGCGAGGCAGAGGTTCACGACGTCGTGGGCCAGGAAGCTGGCAGCGACGCTGACCGGCTCCCCGTCGAGCCGGCCGATCCGCACGAGCAGCGGCGAGTCGAGGGTGGACTCGGCGTACACCGTGTTGGGCGCCGCGCCGGCTGCCTCAGGGACGGGGTAGCCCTCGACGGCGAGCCGCTCGGCCAGCGCCAGCTCCTCGGCCGTGCAGGCGACGTCGACCGTGACGCCGGGAGCAGCAGGTACGCCGAGATGACCGGGAGCCTTCACCACGAACATCGGATGGCCCATGAGGACCCAGCCGCGGTCGCTGAGGTCGTCGGTCGGCCAGGCCGACAGCAGCAGCCCGCGACGTCCGCTGTAGAAGGCCTCGACCTGCCCGAGCGCGTCGGCCGTCAGCGGCGAGGTGGGGACGGCCATGTTGTTGTAGAGGACCGGGGTGTCGTACCAGCTCGCCACCAGACCTGGCTCGCGCAGCACCTCGCCGCCCTGGCTCTCCGCGAGCACCGCCGAGAGGTCGGCCTGGTTGTGCAGGTACCTCCGCACCAGGTTGTCCTCGACCGGCGTGTGCGGGAGCCACCCGGTCTCGAGCTGCATCGTGGTCATGTCACACCCCCAGTGCGAGCGGCGCGCTCGCAGTGTGAGGATGGCGCGTATGCGCCTCGGTATCCAGATCCCTGACTTCACGTTTCCTGGCGGTAAGGCCAGCCTCGGCGAGGACCTGGCCGCGATCGCGCGCACGGCGGACGACGCCGGCTTCGACGCGATCGCCGTGATGGACCACTTCTTCCAGATCGGCCCGGTCGGTCCGCCCGAGATGGACATGCTCGAGGCCTACACGACCCTGGGCTTCCTCGCCGCGCACACCCGCCGCGCCCGGCTCTTCACGCTGGTGACGGGCGTGATCTACCGCGAGCCGGGCCTGCTCGCGAAGACGCTCAGCACCCTGGACGTGCTGTCCGGCGGGCGGGCGGTGCTCGGCATCGGCGCCGCCTGGAACGAGGAGGAGTCCAAGGGCCTCGGCTTCCGGTTCCCGCCGGTGGCCGAGCGCTTCGAGCGGCTCGAGGAGACGCTGCAGATCTGCCGGCAGATGTTCGACGGCACCGACTCGTCGTACCAGGGGAAGCACTTCTCGCTGGAGCGCACGCTGAACGTCCCGACGCCGATCTCGGCCCTGCCGATCCTCATCGGCGGTGGCGGGGAGCGCAAGACGCTGCGGCTGGTGGCGCAGTACGCGCAGCTGTGCAACCTGTTCCCGGGCCCCGACCTCGCGCACAAGCTCGAGGTGCTGCGCGGCCACTGCGAGGCGGTCGGGCGCGAGTTCGACGACATCGAGAAGACCGTCTACTACGCCTTCGACACGAGCAAGCCGTCGTCGCAGCTGGTCGACGAGCTCGGTGCCCTCAAGCAGCTGGGCTTCAGCCTGGCCATCGGCGGCGTGCGCGACGTCTCGACCCTCACGCCGCTCGAGACCATCGCGGCCGAGGTCATGCCGCAGCTGTGAGGATCACCCGCTACGGCCACTCCTGCGTCCTGGTCGAGGACGGCGACGGCCGCGTCCTGCTCGACCCGGGCATGTTCAGCAGCGGGTTCGAGGAGCTGCGCGGGCTGACGGGGGTCCTCATCACCCACCAGCACCCCGACCACCTCGACGTCGAGCGGGTCACCGCCCTGATGGCGGCGAACCCCGACGCGACGCTGGTCACGGACGAGGGCTCGCAGCTGGACCTGCCGCACACCGTCGTGCACGCAGGCGACAGCCTCGACCTCGGGACGCGGATCACCGTCCACGGCAGCGAGCACGCCGTCATCCACCCGGAGATCCCGCGGGTGCCCAACGTGGGCTACCTCGTCGCCGACCGGTTCTTCACCCCCGGGGACGCGCTCACGGTCCCCGAGGCGGACGTGGAGGTGCTGGGGCTGCCCACCGACGCGCCGTGGCTGAAGCTGAGCGAAGCGGTCCAGCTGCTGCGGGACGTGCGGCCCGCGCGGGCCTTCCCCGTGCACGACGGCGTCCTCGCGCCCCAGGCGGCCGGGATCTGGTACGGCCACTTCTCGCGGCTGGCGCCGGAAGGGACCACCTTCAGCGTGCAGCCGGAGTGATCCTGTGATCGTCCTGTGCCCGCGTGTTCAGCACACCGGACGGCAGGAGAGGATGGTGGGGTGAAGACGACTCGGCTCGGCCGCACCGGACTCCAGGTCTCTCGGATCTGCCTCGGGTGCATGAGCTTCGGCTCGCCGACCCGGGGCAACCACGAGTGGACCCTCGACGAGGAGGCGAGCCGGCCCCTCCTGCAGCACGCCTACGAGGCCGGCATCACGTTCTGGGACACGGCGAACGCCTACTCCGACGGTCACAGCGAGGAGATCGTGGGCCGGGCCATCCGTGAGCTCGCGACCAGCCGCGAGGAGATCGTGCTCGCCACCAAGGTCTTCATGCCGATCACCGGCACGCCCGGGGGGCTGTCGCGGAAGGCGGTCCTCAACGCCATCGACGCGTCCCTCGCGCGGCTCGGGACCGACTACGTCGACCTGTACCAGATCCACCGGTGGGACCCGCACACGCCGATCGAGGAGACCATGGAGGCCCTCCACGACGTGGTGAAGGCGGGCAAGGCCCGTTACCTGGGCGCCTCCTCGATGTGGGCCTGGCAGTTCGCGAAGGCCAACCACGTCGCGACGACGCCGTTCGTGTCGATGCAGGACCACTACAACCTGCTGCAGCGGGAGGAGGAGCGCGAGATGCTCCCGCTGTGCGCCGACCAGGGCGTGGGGGTGCTCCCGTGGTCGCCGCTCGCGCGGGGCCGGCTCGCTCGCCCGTGGGACACGACGACCAGCCGCTCCGAGACCGACGTGTTCGGCAAGAGCCTGTACGCCGACAGCGACCGCGACATCGTCGGCGCCGTCGAGAAGGTCGCCGGCGGTCGCGGGGTCCCGATGGCCCAGGTGGCCCTGGCCTGGCTGCTCTCGAAGCCGGTCGTCACCTCACCGATCGTCGGCGCGACCAAGGTGGGGCACCTCGACGACGCCGTCGCCGCGCTCGACCTCGAGCTCACCGTCGACGAGGTCGCCACGCTCGAGGCGGCCTACACGCCCCGGCCCGTCGCCGGCTTCGTGTGATGATCTCGCTGCTGGGCGTCTACCACCGCCGCAACACCGACGTCATGGGCTCCATCGCCCAGCAGGCGGAGGCGCTCGGCGGCACCGTGCACCTGTGGGCGCTCGACGAGGAGGCCCCCGAGCTGACGCAGTGGACGCTCGGCGTCGGCAAGGCACCCCGCTGCGAGCTGCTCAACAAGCTCTACGCGAGCGCCCCTACGGACACCGACGTCCTGGTGTCCGACGACGACGTGGAGTTCGCCCGCGGCGACCTGGCGGGCTTCCTCGAGCGCTTCCACGCCGGCGGGTGGGACCTGGCGCAGCCGGCGCAGCCGTGGCGCGGCAGCCATGCGTCGTACCGCTTCTCCCGACGCCGGCCGTGGCTGGTGAGCCGCGACACCACGTTCGTCGAGGTGGGACCGATGTTCGCCGTGGCGGCCCGCTCCCGGGACCTGTTCCTGCCGTTCCCCGACTGGGGCATGGGCTGGGGCGTGGAGCTGCTGTGGTGGGACCGGGTCAGGGAGGGCGCGCGGCTCGGGATCGTCGACGACGTGACGATCCGGCACCTGTCGCCGCTGTTCCAGAACTACGGGCGCGCGGAGGAGCAGCAGCGGCTGCAGGACCAGCTGGCGCTGCGCGGGCTGCGCAGCATCCGGCAGATCCAGCGCACGACCGGGACGGCCTGGCGCACTCCGTGAGGGCTCAGACGGCCTTGCCGTCGCAGCGGAACGCGTCGGCGGGCGTGTCGACGCGCTGGTACTCGCCGCCGTGGATCACCCACAGCACGTAGCAGTTGCCGGGCCGCTTGTGGGCCGGGTCGGCGACGGCGAAGAACCCGTGGTCGTCGAAGCGGGACACCGTCCGGAGCTGGGCCAGCACCTTCGCCCGCGTCAGGTGCGGCCCGACGGCACGCATCGCGTCGACGAGCAGCGCCGTCTCCGCCCAGGCGTCGGCGGCGAAGGTGTCGGCGGCGGCCCCACCGGACACGACCTTGTACCACTTCTGGAACAGCGCCACCTCAGGCACGTTGCGGGCGTCCGCCGCCGAGAAGAACAGCGTCGCGCCGTTGACGCCGTAGATGCCCTCGGCCGCCGCGGGTCCGCCGAGCTTCTTGAAGAACGTCTGGTCGTAGGCGAGCGGCGCGATGATCGTGGGCCGGAAGCTCTGCTGGTCGGCCTGCGGCTTGAAGTTCGACAGCTCGTCGGCGTTGAAGAGCGTGAGGAACATCTTCACGCCCTTGCTCTTCATCTGGATGATGTCGGCGGTGAAGTCGGTCTCCGTCGGCCCGACCGCCCGTTCGTAGGTGAACTTCCACCCGACCGACTCCGCGGACCGCTTCTGCAGGGCGGCGACGTTCGTGACGGCCGGCAGGTTGGCGTACATGAAGCCGGTGTGCTCCACGACGTCGCGCCCGAACTTCTTCGCCGCCCAGGCGAAGTAGCCGTTGTTGAGCGTGGTGCCGACCGGGTTGACGCTGAAGTTGTTCGGCAGCGCGTTGGCCTCGGGGGTCACCGCCAGGTGCGCGTCCGGCACCTCCGGGTGCTGCTTGAGGACGCTGGCGCCGCAGGAGTCGTAGAGCGAGAACGAGCCGGCGAAGGCAAAGACCTTGCCGACCAGCCCCTGGTGCCCGGTCCGGTCGCCCTCGCAGGAGGTCTGCGCGTCGGCCACGGCGATCTTGAGCTGCCGGCCGAACAGCCCGCCCGTGCTGTTCACGTAGGCGAGGTAGGCGTTCGTGCCGTTGACCGCTGTCTGGAACAGCCCCGGCTGCGGGCCGCTCAGGTCGCTGACGTGCCCCAGCAGGATCGTGGTCGCGGTCACCCCGACGTCGGTCGCGCCGCCGTTGCCCCCTGCCGGCACGGGCGCCGCCGCTCCCCCGGTCGAGCTCGAGGAGCCGCCGGTGGTGCCGCCCGTCGTGGCGGGCCCGGCACCGGTGGTGCTGCCCGGCAGCGACGTCGTGCCCGTCGCCGCGGTGCCGTCCGACCCGGACGTCCCTGAGCCGCCGCTCGAGCTGCCTCCGCCGCCACCCCCGCCGCTCCCGGCGAGCTGGGCGGCCGCCAGCCGGCGGCGGGTGCCGGAGTCGACCTGGGTGCCGCAGGCGGTGACCAGGGCGCACACCAGCACCGCTGCCGCGACCCTCCTCACGGGACCACCCGCAGGGCCCGGCTGGGGCACTGGTCCGCGGCGTCCTGCGCCGCCTGCAGCAGCTCGTCGGGGATCGGGTCGAGCAGCACGTGCGCGCCCTCCTCGTCGACGGCGAACAGGGCCGGGACGAGCGCCTCGCAGCTGCCGCTGACGATGCAGGCCCCGGAGATCTCAGCCCGCGCCAAGACGCACCTGCATCCGCTTGATGCCGTTGACGAACGACGACAGCAAGCGGTCCGGCTCGCCCACGACCTGCAGGTCGGGCATCAGCTCGAAGATGCTCTGGAAGGCCACCGCGATCTCGCGCCGGGCGAGGTGGGCGCCGAGGCAGAAGTGCGGGCCGCGGGCCCCGAAGCCGAGGTGCGGGTTGGGCCAGCGGCCGACGTCGAAGGTGTCCGGGTCCGTGAAGACCGTCTCGTCGCGGTTGGCGGAGCCGTAGAACAGCACGACCTTGTCGCCCTCGTGGAAGGTGTGCCCGCCGACGACGGCGTCCTGGGTCGCGGTGCGGCGCATCCACGTGACCGGGGTGGCCCAGCGAACGATCTCCTCCACCGCGCTCTTGGTGAGCGAGGGGTCGTCCATCCACCGCTGCCGCTGCTCGGGGAACCGGTCGAGGGCGAGCAGGCCCTGGCTGATGGCGTTGCGCGTCGTCTCGTTGCCGGCGACGCACAGCAGGATGAAGAACGAGCCGAGCTCCTGATCGGTGAGTGCCTCGCCGTCGTCTGCGTTGGCGTTCACGAGAGCCGAGGTCAGGTCGTCCGTGGGGTGCTCCCGACGCTCCGCCGCCAGCCGGTGCATCAGCTCCGCGAGGGTCTGGCCGGCGACGAGGAACAGGCCGAGGGCGTCCTCCTGGGACTCCGTCCCGAGCACCTCCGGATCGCCGCCGGACAGGATGATGTTCGACTGCTCCAGCACCAGAGGAGCGTCGCTGTCGGGGATGCCCATCATCGAGCAGATGACCTTGAGCGGCAGCGGCGCCGCGACCTCCTTGACGAAGTCGAACGTCCCGTCACCGGCCTCGGCGGTCTTGCGCGCCTCGAGCAGCAGCTCGCGGGCGAGGTCGCTCACGCTGTCGACCACCTGGTCGAGCATCTTCGGGGTGAACGCGAGCGACACGATGCGCCGGATCCGGGCGTGCCGCGGGTCGTCCATGGAGATCATCGAGCCGTAGAACTCGACGAGCTCGGTCGGCATGTCAGGGATGGACACCGCGCCCTTGCCGGAGCAGAACACCTCGGGCTGGCTGCTGATCGCCTCGATGTCGGCGTGCCGGGTGATCGCGTAGTACCCCGGGCCCGCCTCGATGAACGGGACCTCCGGCTCGGCGAAGAAGGCGAACGGGTCGCTCTGGCGCAGCGTGCGGAACGCCGCGTAGCGCTCCGCGGGCGGCTTCGCCCAGAACTCGTCCGCGGTCAGGTCGATGCTGCCGGTGCTGCCGGTGGTCATGCGATGGCTCCCAGGTAGGCCTGCTGGACAAGGGGGTCGGCTTGCACCTCCGCCGGCGGACCGGCTGCGAGGACCCGACCGAAGTCGAGGACGTGCACGGTGGAGCAGACCCGCATCACGAGGTCGACGTCGTGCTCCACGAGCAGCACGGCGGTGCCTTCCGCGGCGAGCTCGGTGAGCAGCGCGGCGAAGGCGTCGGTCTCGGCGGGCGAGAGCCCGGAGGACGGCTCGTCGAGGAGCAGCAGCCGCGGGCGCAGGGCGAGGGCACGTGCCAGCTCGACGAGGCGCGCGATGCCGGTCGGCACGGCGTCGGCCATCGTGTCGGCGGCGGCGAGCACACCGGTGCGGCGCAGCACCTCGCGCGCGACCTCGCGCGGCGCGACGTCGTCGCGGGCCCAGGTCCGGCGCAGCTCCGCGGCCGTGAGGACGTTGTCGAGCACCGTCATCGACCCGAAGACCTCGAGCCGCTGGAACGTGCGCGCGACGCCGAGCCGGGCGCGCGCGGCAGCGGGGGCGTGCGTGACGTCCGTCCCGTCGAGGAGCACCCTGCCGGACGTCGGCGCCTGCAGCCCCGTGATGACGTTGAACAGCGTGGTCTTGCCGGCGCCGTTGGGCCCGATGAGGCCGGTCACCTCGCCGGCGCGAGCGGTCAGGCTCACCGCGTCGACGGCGACGAGACCGCCGAAGCGGACGCTCACGCCGTCGACCTCGAGCAGCGCGCTCACCGGCACAGCTCGCACGGCTCGCCGCTCTCGGCGTCGGCGGGGTGCACCGGCTGGCCCAGCGTCGCCGGGCAGCCCAGCCGGTGGACGACGCTGCCGTGCTCCGTCACGACGAGCGGCGCGGGCCGGTCGGCGACCAGCCGGGACAGCAGCGCCTCGACGCGGTCCTGGTGCGCCGCCGTCCGGCGGTCCTGCTCCCGGCCGTCCCGGACCAGGCAGGTGAGCCAGTAGGAGAAGTACCCGAACGAGCCGACGACGACGAGCGCGAGCCCGAGCAGGCCTCCGGAGATGAGGTACGGCGTCTGCTCGAAGTCCAGGGTGGACTGCGCCGCGCCGTACCAGCCCAGCAGGATCGCGACCAGGCCCAGGGCGAGCGCGGTGCCGCCCCCGACCAGCAGCCACCTGTCGTTCCAGCCGCGCCGGGACGGGCGCAGCGCGCGGGCGCTCTCGACGAGCTCGTCGTGCCGGTCCGTCGTCATGGCTGCCAGCCCTCGCAGTCGGTGGTGTCCGCGGCGAGCAGCCGGTCCGGGAGCCGGCGCAGGCCCGCGACGAGGACGCCGGCGACGGCCAGCAGTCCGGCCACCCCCAGCGCGGTGGGCCCGGGGGCGAGCCTGCCGAGGGCGGCCCGCAGCAGCGGCAGCGGACCGGTCGGCGCGTCCGCCACCGCGGGCGGTGCGGCGACGCCGGAGGCCGGTGCACCACCCGGGACGGAGGCGCGCGGCACGGTGCCCGACGGCGTGCCCGGCGTCGGCAGCGTGGGCAACGGCAGGCCGGCGCTCGGTCCCGTGCGGGAGGCGCTGAGCCCGACGGCGGCACGGCCGATCGTGAGGGCGTAGCTGCTGCTGCCCTGGTGGTAGGCCAGCACGAGCGCGCCGGCGTTGACGCTGACCGCGCCTGCGCTGCGGGTGACGCGCGGCCGGGTCAGCACCGCGGTGAGGCCGAGGGCCTGGACGGCGTCGGAGACCGCCTGCGTCGCGAGCGGCGTCGACGTGGCGGCGACGTGCAGGCCCTTGTCGTCGACGCTGACCGGCACACCGGCGACCGACATGCCGGAGACCACGGTGCTCCCGCTCCCGCTGGTCGTGACGCCGTCGTCGGTGGCGGTCGCCGTGGACGTCACCGAGCCGATGCGGATCACGCCCCCCGCGAGGCGCAGGTCCTGCACCAGGCCGGTCGCACGGCCGACCGCTCGGGTGGCGCTCGTGAACGCGGTGCGGGTCGAGCCGCTGAAGGACCCCATCGTCGCGACGGGCAGCGACGTCGTACCCGTCTGCGAGGACGCCGTCACGACGTCCGAGGTCGCCGCCGCGGACAGCACCGTCCCGGGCAGCTGCGTGTAGGTCGAGCGCTGGGTCCCGCCGCTGCGCGCCTCGGCCCGCACCGGGTCGTTGAGCGCCGTGACCTGCGGGGGCGCCTGGTCGGAGACGACGAGGATCGTGGTGCCGAGGTTGCCGAGGATCGGGCCCGGCCAGGCCAGCGTCGCCAGCGACGCCCCGACCCCGCCGGTGCTCAGCGTGGAGGTGGTCTCCGGCACGGTGACGGCCACGTCGCGGTAGAGCCCCTCGACGGCCAGGCCGGGTGCGTTGGCCGTCAGGCCGTACGACGCGAGGCCCGACCCCGGCTCCGCCGCGGACGCCGGCAGCGGGACCGCGAGGACGAGCAGGACCAGCGGGAGGGCACGCCTCATCGGGCACCTCCGAGGTAGGTCTCCTGCACCGCGTCCTGCACGTCCGCGGGCTCCCCCATCCGCACGACACGACCGCCGACCATCAGGGCGGCGTAGTCGGCGATGGCGAGCGCGGTGTGCACGAACTGCTCGACGAGCAGCACGCTGATGCCGGTCGCGGCGAGCTGACCGACGAGCTCGTAGAGGTCACGCACGACCTTCGGCGCGAGCCCCATCGAGATCTCGTCGAGGAGCAGCAGTCCCGGGTCGGTGCCGAGAGCCCGGGCCATCGCGAGCATCTGCTGCTCCCCGCCCGACAGCGTCCCGGCGCGCTGGCGGTGCCGCTGCCTGAGGACGGGGAACCGCTCGTAGGCCAGCTCCTCGACCCCGGCGGCCTTGGCGCCGAGGAAGCCGACGAGCTTCAGGTTCTCCTCGACCGTCAGGGTCGGGAAGATGCCGCGGCCCTCCGGGATGCGGCAGACGCCTGCGCGGGCGAGGGCGGCGGCGGAAGCGCCGTTCACGTGCTGCCCGCCGACGTGCAGGTGACCGCGCTGCAGCGGGAGCTTCCCGCCCGCGACCGACAGCGTCGTGGTCTTGCCCGCCCCGTTGGGCCCGAGCAGCGCGACGACCTTGCCGGCAGGGACGACGAGGTCGACGTCGTGCAGCACCTGGATCCGCCCGTAGCCGGCACAGACGCCCTGCAGCTGCAGGGCAGGTGCGCGCACGAGCGTGTCAGGCATGGGCCACCCGCCGGACGTGCAGGTGCGGTCGCGGGAGGTCGGCCAGCAGGCCGCCGAGCCCGCCGGGCGCCACGCCCAGGGTGAGGGCGCCCAGGCCGGTGATCGCGTAGGCGAGCCCGCCCAGCGAGGGCACCTGCTGCTGCACGACCGGCAGCACGGCGGTGATGACCGCGGCGACGAAGGCGCCGGTGACGGTCTTGATGCCGCCGATCCGGAGCAGCAGCAGGAGCACGCAGCTCTGCAGGGTCGCGAAGTCGGTGCCGCTGACCAGGCCCGCGCCGAGCCCTCCGAACAGCGCGCCACCCAGCCCGGCGGTCCCCGCGGCGACGGCGAAGACACCGAGCTTCACCCGGGTGATCCGCATGCCCAGCGTCGCGGACGCGGCCGGGGAGTCGTCGAGCGCGGCCAGCCGGCGGCCGAACCGGGAGCGCCGGACCGCGAGCAGCGCGACGGCACCGGCGGCGAAGACCCCTGCGCACAGCACGAAGTAGCCGACGTCTCCGCCGGGCATCGGGACCCGCCCCACGCGCAGGGTCCCGGAGGCGCCGAAGTAGTGGCCGAAGAACCCGATGTCGACGACCTCGCCGAAGGCGAAGGTGGCCAGGGCGAGGTAGAGCCCGCGCAGCCGTAGGGTCGGCAGCGCGACGAGCGCCCCGACCAGCGCGGTCACCGCCACGGCGACCAGCACCCCTGCCAGGCCGCCGACCTTGCCCATCGCGTAGGACCCGATGCCGACGAAGGACAGCGTGCACAGCGAGACCTGGCCGCTGTAGCCGGTGAGCAGCACCAGTGACAGGCCGCAGAAGGCCAGCACGAGGGCACGTGACCCGGTGTCGAGCCACGTCGCCGGAGCAGCGCCGGCGAAGACGGCGGCGGCCACCACGAAGCCCACGCCGCTGACGGCGGCCCGCCGCGCCGAAGGGACCCGTGGCGGCCGGTTCAGCCGCGCGACCCCGGCCCGCAGCGGGTCGGGCCGCATGACGATGAGCACGACGAACAGCAGCAGCATCGGGAGCCCCTGCTGCAGGGTCGCCTGGAACCACTGCGGCACGAACGACAGCTCGGGCAGGTAGCCGATCGACCACGAGCCGGCGAGCCCGAGGACGAGCGCACCCACCGCTGTGCGCGGCAGCGACCGGAGCCGGCCGACCATCGCCGCGGCGTAGCCGTTCACGACGAGCAGCGTGAGGTTGAGGATGTTGAGCTGCACCAGCGGCGCGAGCAGCACCCCTGACAGCGCGGCGAGGGTGGAGCTCAGCGCCCACGCGAGCTGCTGCACGCGCGCCGGCTCCAGGCCGTTCATCGCCAGCAGGTCCGGGTCGTCCACGACGGCCCGCATGGCGAGGCCGAGCCGGGTGCGGGAGAACAGCAGCCGCAGCAGCACCGCGATCGCGACGGTGCTCGCGATGATGAGCAGCTGGGTCGCCGACAGGGTGAGTCCGAGGAACGTGAGGGACCCGCTGCCGGCGTACCTCGGGAGGACCCGCGGCTCCTTCACCGGCCAGACCGCGTAGGCGAAGCCGAGCAGCAGGAGCAGCAGCGCCAGCGTCGTCGCCAGGGTCTGGTCGGGCGGTGCGCCGGCGGCCCGCCGGAACAGCACCCGCTCGACGAGCAGCCCGAACAGCGGCGCGAGGACCCCCACGACGAGCAGCAGCGACAGCCAGAGCGGGAGCTGCCAGCCCTGCCAGCACTGCCAGAACGTGAAGGCGGCGACCATGCCCATCGCGCCCTGGGCGAAGTTGAAGACCCCCGCGGTCGTGTAGGTGACGACCAGACCGGTGGCGGTCAGGGCGTAGATGCACCCGGAGACCAGACCCACGACGGTCAGAGCGACGAAGGTGCTCACGGCTGCAACATAGGTCTGGTTGTGACCGCTGTCACTACACTTGCGTGCATTAGTGCCGGTAAGTCTCTCAGAGCCCGGCGCCGGCCAGCAGCTGGTCGCGGGCCCTCGGCCACTGCCTGCGGATCTGCCGCTCGGTGGCCACCGCGCGCAGCAGCCAGAGCCCCCGGATCGTCGCCAGGCCGGTGACCAGCAGCGCGACCGCGTCGGGCCGCTGGACGAAGTCGGGCCCGAGTGCCTGCGCGGTCTGCTGGAGCGTCTCCGACACGTCGCTGTCGAAGCGGTGCAGGTGCTCGGCGAGCTCGGGATCGGTGCGGGACGCGACGAACAGCTCCAGCAGCGCGGTCGAGGCCGGGCCCGCGTTGAGCTCGAACAACCGGTTGAGGATCTGCTCGTACTGGGCCCGCTCCCCCACCGCAGGGCGGCCTCGCCCTGACACGAGCTCGTCGCTGAGCCGCTCGGTCAGGTGCCGCAGCGCGGCGACCACGAGCTCGGCCTTCGTCGCGAAGTAGTGCGCCTGCGCGCCGCGTGTGACACCGGCGCGCGCGACGACCGACGACGTCGTGAGGCCGGCGTAGCCGACGTCGGCCAGCTCCTCCAGGGTCGCGTCGAGCAGCGCGGTCACCGTCGCCGCCCGGCGCTCGGCCTGCGTCCTGCGGACCCGTTGCTCCAGCACGCGCCGAAGGTACCTCAACTTCCGTGCTTGACTGCAGGTAAGTGGGGACGACACAGTCCGGGTCGTGAACTTCGACGACACCCCCGAAGAGGCCGCCTACCGCGTGCAGGTGCGGGCCTACATCACCGAGCACCGCGACGAGCTCATCAGCGTCGGGGACCGCGAGCGGCGGGAGGGCGACCTGACCCGGGCCCGCCGGTCCCAGGCGGTGATGTACGAGGGCGGGTACGTCGGCATCACGTGGCCGAAGGAGGTCGGCGGCCAGGGCGGTACGCCGATGCAGCAGGCGATCGTCGACCAGGAGCTCTCGAGGGCGGGCGTCCCCGGTCACGTCGGCATGATCGGCCTCGGCATGTGCGGGCCGACCGTGATCGCGCACGGCAGCGACGACCAGAAGGCGCGCTACCTCGAGCGGCTGCTGCGCTGCGACGACATCTGGTGCCAGCTGTTCAGCGAGCCCGCGTCCGGCAGTGACCTCGCGGCGCTCCGCACGAAGGCCGTCCTCGAGGACGGCCGCTGGCGCGTCAACGGCCAGAAGGTCTGGACGACGCTGGCCCAGCACGCGGACTACGGCATCCTGCTGACCCGCACCGACCCGAACGTCGCCAAGCACCGCGGCCTGACGATGTTCGTCGTCGACATGAAGGCCCCCGGAGTGACCGTCCGCCCGCTGAAGCAGATGAGCGGCGGCGAGGAGTTCAACGAGGTCTTCTTCGACGACGTCATCATCCCCGACAGCGAGCGGCTCGGCGACGTCAACGACGGCTGGCGGGTCGCCCTCACGACGCTGATGAGCGAGCGCCTCAGCCTGGGTGGCGGCGGCACCGAGATCGGCATCTCGACGCCCGCGGCGGTCGAGCACGTGAAGGCGGCCATCGGTGCGCTGCCGAGCGACCGGCAGGCCCTGGTGCGCCAGGAGCTCGGCCGGCTCGTCACGCAGCAGCTGTCCATCCGCTACACCGGCTACCGGCAGCTGTCGGCGATCTCGAAGGGGAAGATGCCGGGCCCGGAGGCGAGCGCGGGCAAGCTCGCCGGGACCAAGGCGGCGCGTCAGCTCGCCGACCTGGCCGTCCGGCTCACCGGCGACGCCGCCGTCTACGGCGACGGGATCTGGCAGGCGACCCAGGCCGGCCTGCCCGGCATGGCCATCGCCGGCGGCACCGACGAGATCCTCCGCAACGTCCTGGGCGAGCGCGTCCTCGGCCTGCCCGCCGAGCCGCGCGCCGACAAGGGCCTGACCTTCACCGAGAGCGTGGCGCTGTAATGGACAACTCACATGGACTTTGACCTCTCCGACGAGCAGCGCGCCCTGGGCGCCGCGGCCCGCGACTTCTACTCCAAGGCCGCGTCCCCGGCCGACGCCCGGCGGGCGCTGGCCGACGGGGCAGCGGTGACGCCCGGCCTCAAGGCGATCGCGACGACCGGCTTCCAGTCGATCCTGCAGGAGGGCGGCAGCGTCCTCGACCTCGCGGTCGTGGCGTCGGAGTCCGGGCGCGTCCTCGCCGGGCCGTCGGTCGCCGGCTTCGGCCGGGTGTCGGTCCTCGTCCCCGATGCCGACCTGTCCGAGGGCTGGGCGGTGCTCGACGGCACCGCACCGGTGCTCGACGCCGGCACCGCGACCAGGTTCCTCGCCCTCCAGGACGGCCGGCTCGTCCAGGCACGAGGGGCCGTCACGCTCGGCACGCCGCTCGACCCGACCCGCGGGCTCGGGACCGTCGAGCTCACCGACGTCCAGGAGCTCCCCGACGCCTCCCGGTGGGGGCACGCGCTGCTCGTGGCGCAGGTGCTGCTCGCGGCCGAGGACCTGGGCACCGCGGAGCGGGCCGTCGAGATCGGCGTGCAGTACGCCAAGGACCGCAAGGCCTTCGGGCGCGCGATCGGCTCCTACCAGGCCGTGAAGCACGCGCTGGTGGACGCCTTCGTGGGCGTCGAGCAGCTCCGCTCGCTGGTGTGGTGGGCGGCCTGGGCCGCCGACGAGTCGCCGGACGAGCTGCCGCTGGCGGCGGCCGCCTGCAAGGGGCTGGCCGCGACCGTGCTCGAGCGGGCCGCCGAGACGCTGATCCAGGTGCACGGCGGCATCGGCTTCACGTGGGAGCACGACGCGCACCTGTTCTGGCGGCGCGCCAAGGTGGACCGCTTCCTGCTCGGCGACGACGTCGACGCCTACGACACGGTGGCGCGGCTCTCCCTCAGCTGAGGAGGCGGTGGACCTCGGCGGCGACGCGGTGGCCGGAGCGGACGGCGCCGTCCATGTAGCCGTTCCAGACGGTCGCGGTCTCGGTCCCGGCCCAGTGGATCCGGCCGACCGGCTTGCGCAGCACGCCGCCGAAGTCGGTCCACACCCCGGGCGGGAAGTAGCCGGCGTAGCAGCCGCGCGTGAACTCCTCCGACGCCCAGCTCTTCTCGACGTACTCGGTCACCTTGGCGGCCTTCGGGCCGAAGTACGTCGTCAGGTTCGCGACCACGGCAGCGCGCCGCTCGGCACGCGTCATGCCGATCGCGTGCCGGCCGGCCGCGCCCTCGATGAACCCCATGAGGACGCCGGGCGCGCCCGGGTCGGGCGGGGTGTTGTCGAAGGTGATCTTCACCGGTCCGGTGTCGCTGGTGGCCTGGCCCGCGAGCCCGTCGGCGCGCCAGAACGGGGTGTCGTAGACGCACTGCACCTTGATGACGGTGCCCATCGGGATCCGCTGGGTCAGCTGGTCGCGCTGGGCCGGCATGATCGGGTCGTAGTCGATCCGGCCCGCGAGGACCGGCGGGATCGCGACCACGACGCGCGCCGCCCGGGCGCTGAAGCCGTCGCCCTCGACCGTCACCCCGGCGCGGGTCTGCGAGATGCGCCGCACCGGGCTGGACAGCTTCAGCCGCGGCAGCGTCGCGGCCGCCTTGATGGCGATCAGCTGCGAGCCGCCGTGCAGGCGGTACATCTGGGCGCCCTTGTCGGTGTTGAGCAGCGACCCGAGGGAGCCGGCGGCCCGGCAGTAGAACAGCAGGTGCAGGAACGACAGGTCGCGCGGCTCGCAGGACCACACCGACTGCACCGCGAGCTCCACGAGCTGCCGGCCGTCCGGGGTCGACAGGCCCGAGAACGGCCAGCTCGCGAACGAGTCGCCGTGGTCCATCCACGACTGCACCGTCATCGAGTCCCACTCGAGCGCGTGCGGCGCGGTCCAGGGCCGGTCCAACGGCACGGTCGCGAGCCGCTTGTCGATGGCGATGATGGCCTCACCCGCCTCCGCCGCGCCGGACGGGGTGTCGGTCGGGATCCGACCCGAGTAGGTGGACACCTGGCCGCCGCGCGCGTCGACGTACAAGCCGGTGTTGTAGGTGAGGTACGCCGGGACCCCGACGTTGCGGGCGAGCTTCCAGATCTCGCTCTGTCCCGTGACGGCGTCGTCGGTCGGGTAGTTGTTCGGGTCCGACAGCCCCCGGTCCGGGAGGTCGTGCTCCGGTCCGAGCCACTGCCCGCCGACCTCGACGACGTGCCGGCTGTCGATGTGGTGGTTGAGGACCCGGCCGCCCACCCGGTCGCGGGCCTCGAGCACCAGCACGTCGTGGCCCAGCCGCGTGAGGTCGCGGGCCGCCTGGATGCCCGCGAAGCCCGCGCCCACGACGATCACGTCGGCGGTCAGGCCACCGGTGGCCGCCTCGCTGTCGAGGAACGGCACGAGCACGCCGGTCGCGGCGGCACCGGTGAGCAGCGCCCGGCGACTGACGGGCGTCATGAGCGGAGGTCCGCGTACACAGCTGTCTCCAGGTAGTCGTTCTCCTGCGGGTCACCGGACCCGGGCGCCAGCCGTGCCGACTCCTCGGCCAGCTGTGCCCGGCTGCCGGCGCCGACCCAGGGTGCCAGGGCGAGGAAGTGCGGGCGCACCGGCATGCCGATGTAGGCGCCGGTCCGGCGCGAGTCGCGCGCGAGGATCGCCGACTGCCCGTCGAAGGCCAGGTCGAGCAGGTTGCCCACCATGAACGGGTTCACCGCGTAGCGGACGTGCAGGGTGGGGTCGCTGACCGAGCGGTACGCCGACCCCATCCACTCCTGCGGCTGCCAGTCCCCTGCGCCGCCCAGCCCCGCCCAGCGCCCCGGGTTGGCCTCCGCCTGGACCATCACGTCGACGCCCTGCGCGTCCATGCAGGCGGCGTAGCTGACCCGCAGGTCCTTGCACGGCTGGAACCCGCGCGGCCGCTTGCCGTACGGGTACCCCCACGCGAAGGCCGGCAGGCTGGTGGCGAAGCCGAGCCGGTGCCGCCCGATCCGCGCACCCCGCGCGTTCGCGACGGCGGCGGGGCCCGTCACCGGGCCCTCGTCCAGCCCGAGCAGGGTCAGCTCGAGGTCGGTCAGCGGGACCTTCTCGTTGCGGAACAGCAGCCGCCCGTCCGGGCCCCACAGGAACGTGCTGTTGGTGACCCGGGAGCTGGTCGCGACGTAGGCGTCCGTCGCGCCGGGCTCGCCGAACACCGCGACCTCGGCCGGGTCGGTCGAGCGCCGGTAGGTCGCCATGTTGTTGCTCGCGACGACGTAGAGGTGGTGCTCGCGCGCGATGCCGGAGAAGGTCTGGACGAACGCCCGCACCATCGTGTCGGTCGCGGCGACGAGCACCTGCTTGCGCGGGTCGATCGGGCCCAGCAGCGCCTGGTACGCCGCGATCTGCGGCGCGTAGGCGGCGTTGAGCTGCGCGAGCGCCGCCGCGGCGGACAGCGGCTCCCGGTCCCCTGCCGGAGCCCGCAGCGGCGAGGAGGCCTGCTCCCGGACCACGGCCCCGCGCGGGCCCGTCGCGAGCGTCATGAGCCCGATGTCCTCGTTGAACACGGCGAGGGTGGTGCCGTGCCGGTGCGGTGTGACGTACCGCTGCACGAGGCACTCGACCCAGGCGCGGTACGACGCCGCGCTCGCGACGTGCGCGACGTCCTGCTTCGCCTGCACGCCGATCACGCGCAGGTCGCCGCGCGGGTCGGTGCTGCCGGTCGCGGGCAGCCAGCGGTGCGCCGGCGCGCAGGCCGGGGCGGCCGAGGTGACGGCCGGCAGCCCGCTCAGCAGCAGGGCGATCCCGACGACGCCCCTGACGATCCGCAGCACGGCAGCACACTTCGCGCCGCCGCCGCGCGTTCCTGCCTCAGCGCAGCGTGTCCTTCCAGGCCTCGAGCGTGGACCAGCGCGGCTCCCAGCCGAGCTCGGTGCGGGCCCGGGTGGTGTCCATGACTACGGGGACCGCGAGGGCCTCGACCCACCCGGCGTAGGACGGCAGCCCCGGCAGCGCGGCGACCCGCCGGGCCAGCGCGTGCACCGGGCGGGCGGGCAGCCGCAGCACCGGCACCAGCCCGGCGGCGCGGGCCAGGTCCGCCACGGACGCGACGTCGGAGGCGGCGATGTTGTACGCCCCGGGCGGGCCCGCCCCGACGACGCACTGCACCAGCGCCTGGCCGACGTCGTCCTGGTGGACGAGCTGGATCGGCAGGTCGGGCACGACCACCGGCAGCGGGACGGGCGAGCGGCGCAGCGCCAGCCACTCGACCAGCGCCCCGACCCGCCCTGGCAGCTTCCCACCGAGGGCCTGCGGGCCCACCACGATCGACGGCCGCAGCAGGTAGAGGTCGATGCCGGCGTGCTGCTCCGCCTGCTCCGACAGCAGCTGCTCCAGCTCGGCCTTCTCCTGGGAGTAGAACAGCCGGTCCGCGCCACGCACCGGCCACTGCTCGGTCAGGCCCATCGGGTTGTCGCGGTGGAACCCGTAGGCCGCGACCGAGCTGGCGTAGACGAACCGCTTCACCCCTGCGGCGGCGGCGGCCCGGAACGCGTTGAGGGTGCCCTCCACGTTGATCGCCTGGGTCGTCTCGCGGGAGCCGCCGGCGATGAGGAAGGCCAGGTGCACCACGACGTCGGCCCCCGTGAACGCCTCCTGCAGCGCGGCCTGGTCCCGGACGTCGCCCTGCCGGTAGGTCATCTTCGACCAGCCCTCGGCGGCCGGGTCGAAGGGCCGGCGGGCGATGCCGATCACGGAGTCGATCCGCGGGTCGGCTTCCAGGAGCGGCATCAGCCCGTGCCCGAAGGTGCCGGTGGGTCCGGTGACGGCGACAGAGAGAGGCATCCCCCCTGTCTACCCGCCGGACGGGTCAGCCGATCTCTCAGCCGATCTCTCAGCCGATGTCGTCGTTCAGCTCCAGCTTGCGGTAGAAGCGGATCTCGGGCTCAGTGGTGACCCCGGCCTCCGCCATGATCTTGGGGATGTCCGGCTGGCTCGCGAAGAACGAGTGGAACGTCTGCTCGTCCGGCCACTCGTCGATGACGAGGATCTCGGTGTCGCTGGCGTAGAAGCGGTGGTAGGTCGCGCCGGCGGCCTTGCCGACGGCGGCGACCTTGCTGAAGGCCTCCGGGTCGACGTCCAGCATGTGCTCGAGCTGGGTCGCGTCCCCCTGGACGCGCAGGGTCATGAGAACGCTCATGGCGTTGCCCTTTCGTGGCTCGCTTCCCGCCGAAGGGCCAGGGCGGCGGCTGCCGCCGACGCTACGACGGCCGGGCCCGCCGGCCCATGGTCAGAACGGCTCAGCCCACGTGCAGGAGGACGCCGATCTTGGCCATCGGGTTGCTCGAGGACCCGGCGCACGCGGGGTCCTTGCCGCAGTCGCCATAGAAGGAGCCCCAGGCGGAGCCGTCGGGTGCGACGTCGAGGTCGATGTAGTCGTCCTTGGCCGACTGCGGGCTGGTGACCAGCTGGGTCCGGCCGCCGTGCACGGTGGCGCTGACGAAGGCCGACCCGCGCTGCACGGTGACCGTCCCGTCCCAGCCGCCGCCCTTGTGGGCGGTCAGGTAGGCGACCGCGACCTGCCCCGGTCCCCGGAGCGACATCGCCCACTGGCCCACCTCGGCGCCGCGGCGGGCCGGTGACACCAGGTCGACGGGGGCGGTCCAGGTGCGCCCGGCGTCGCGCGACGTCCGCAGCAGCAGCTTCGTGCCCGTCGAGGTCACGCCGTACAGCGTCCCGTGGCTGTCCACCCGGAGCTCGTCGAGGTCGGGCACCTTGCGCTGGATCGGGAAGGTGAGCGCCTCGTCGGTGCTGCGTGCCAGGTAGGTCGTGCCGCCGCAGGAGACCAGCGTCCAGAGGGTCCCGTCCGGCCCGGTCTGCGGGTAGTCGCCGTCACCGGCGTCGAAGTCCTCGGCGTTGCCGCCGCACTCGGCGTGCACCGGCACCCCGCGGCGCAGCAGCGTCGAGCGGAACGTCCACGTGTGACCGCCGTCGAGGGTGCGCCAGCAGTCGCGGTTGCCGTAGGCGAACATCACCGTGTTCCCGCACCAGTAGGCGACCCGCTCCCCCGGCACCGGCCGGTCACCGCCGCGCGGCGTCGGACCGGAGGTGAACCGCGGGTTCTCCGACTCGACGTAGCCGGGGGCCTGCGTGTTGAACCAGGTCCGGCCGCCGTCGTCGCTGGTGAGCAGGTGCGCGTACCCCGCCGGCGCCTGGTCGGTCACAGGGATGCCGGACGCCGGGACGACGACCGGGCTCAGCGCGTAGTAGTAGAGCCGCCCGGTGGCGCTGTCGATGTGGATCGCGCCGTCGGAGGCGACCCACTGCACGCCCGCGGGCTCGACGTAGCCGAAGCTGCGCCCGCCGTCGCGGGTGATGGCGAAGCCTGCGGGGCTGACCTGGTTCTCCGGCCGGGGCCCGGGCGCCCCGGGGACGAACCCGCTGCCCGCGACGCCCGGGACGGTCTCGGCGGGCTGCTGCACGACGGTGCCGTCCGGCGCGACCCGGACGTGCGTCTCGCTCGACAGGTAGCCGGTGGGGACGGTGCACGCCCGTCCCTGGTACGACGAGGGCGTGCCGTGCGCGGTGACGGCGCGGGTGGTCTCGACCGCGCCCGCGCACCGGGCCTGGCCCTGCGCGGGCAGCGAGGTGAGCAGCCCGGCGACGACAGGGAGGACGAGGAGCAGGGCGTTGCGGCGGCGCATGCCTGGTGTTTCGACGTGCGCGGTCGTTGTCCTGCTGTCAGGCCTCCCGGCGGACGCTGAGCTCGAAGCCGCAGGCCCGCAGCCGGGTGACGAGGGCGTCGCCCATCGCGACGGCCGGCGTCAGGACCCCGCCGTCGGACGTGAGGCTGTCCGTGCCGAGGCACAGCCCGCTCTGCCCGAGCATGACGGCCGTCGCGGCGTACCCGGGGTCGCCCTTCGCCGCGACCGTCGCGACGTACCGCGCACCGGTGCTGGTGCGGGTGTGCACCTCGATCCGGAAGTGGCCCTTCTCGCGGGTCTGCTCCGACGGGCCCTCGCCCGGCTTGGGCAGCAGCCGGTCGAGCAGCTGGCGTGTGCCCGGCAGCGCCATGCCTGCCGCCAGCGCACCCACGCCCGCGGTGACCCCTCCTGCCAGCACCGGGGCGAGCGGGCTCCTGCCGACGCTCATCACCTCGCGGTAGCGGAAGCCCGGGCCGTAGGCGTGGCCGAGCAGGGCGTTGCTGCGCCGCACGATCCGGGTGTTGTACGGCGCCATGACGAACGGCGCCACCCACTGCCCGAGCAGCGGGTCCCTCGTCGGCGTCATGACGTCCCGGGCCTCGTCCGGCTCGCCGGCCCGGTCGGGGCTGAGGCTGTGCGGGTCGGCCATCACCCGGCGGAGGTCCTTGTCGGCCCGGACCTCGTCGATCATCGTCCGGAGCGAGTCGATCGTGCCGCCGCTGACGCCGCCCCGCATCGAGACGACGACGAGGACGGTGTCCTCCAGGGTGCCCTGGCCGTCGGCCGTCACCTGCTGGTGCAGCAGCCAGACGCCGAGGTCGCTCGGCACCGAGTCGAAGCCGGCCGCGTGCACGATCCGGGCACCGGTCTCCTGCGCGAGCTTGTGGGCGGCGTCGTGGCTGTCGCGGACGAACAGCACCTCGCCGGTGAGGTCCGCGTACGAGGTGCCGGCCTCCGCGCAGGCCCGCACCAACGGCAGGCCGAACTTCGCGTACGGCCCCACCGTCGTGGCGACGGCCGTCGTGCTGCGCGCGAGAGCAGCCAGGGACGCCTCGTCGGCGGCGTCCGCGACGATCACCGGCCACTCGACGGCCAGCCGGGCACGGAGCGCCTCGAGCTTGTCCTTGGACCTGCCGGACAGCGCGATCCGGGCGTCCCCGCCGTGCGTGGCGAGGTGCTTGGCGGTGAGCGCTCCGACGAAGCCGGTGGCGCCGTGCAGGACCAGGTCGTGCTCGCGGTCAGCCACGCTCGACCACCGCCTTGATCCGCTCGAGGGTGGTGCGCATGCCCTGCCGGTTCGTGCGGCCGCGCGCCCACCCGGCGAGCAGCCAGTACAGCCGCAGGGCCGCCGTGGGCGTCAGGCTGAACGACTCGGTGACGTCGGTCCCGTTGCCCGCCGGCTCGATGTCGTACCGCCAGGTGTTCACGACCTGGCCGGCGCTGATGACCTCGAACGCGAACGCCTTGCCGGGCGTGCTCTCGACGACCCGGCACTCGGTCCAGTACTTCAGGCCCTTGTTGTTGCGGTTCACGTGGCCTCGGAAGCGCGCCCCGACCTCGGGTCCGGTGGCGCCGTCCAGCCACTCGGCCTCGAAGGTCTCCGGGCTGAACTCCCCGATCCGCGTGACGTCGCTGACGAGGTCCCAGACCTGCTCGGGAGTGGCCTTCATGTGGACGGTCACGGCATCACGCATGTCGGAAGCATGGCAGGAGTCGGGACGGGGCCGTCGAAGACGGTCAGCATGCGCCCCCGCATGCTCGTCGTCTTCGCCGTGCTCGCCTCCGCGCTCGTCCCCCTGCACGTGACCGCCGCCCCGACCGAAGCGGTCATCGTCGCGGGCCCGGGCGGGGCGACGCTCGGGTACGTCAGCAAGGTCGCGGTGGAGCCGCAGGGCACGCCCATGACCTTCGTCAACGCCGACCAGCTGGCCCACACCGTGACGGCCGTCGACCGCGACCAGGACGGCCGGCCGCTGTTCAGCGGCAACGCGCTGCCGGGGACGACCTCGATCGTCGCGGGCGTCGACAAGCTGCGCGCGGGCAGCTACGCCTTCGTCTGCTCGTTCCACCCGAACATGTCCGGGACGCTCGTCGTCCAGGGCGGCAACGGCGGGGTCGGCGGCTCGGCGCCCCGCTTCGTCACCCCGCTCCGGGTCCCGAGGACGCTCACCGGGTCGCACATCACGCTCAAGGCGCAGCAGGCCGACGTGCAGGTGCTGCCCGGCCGGCCCGCGACCACCATGTACACCTTCGGGGGCAGCTGGCCGGGCCCGACGATCCGGCGCCCGGTCGGGGCCAGGACGACCGTCACCGTCGTGAACGCGCTGCCGCCTGCCTTCGGGTCGGTCAGCCTGCACCTGCACGGCGACCACCACAGCTCCGCCGACGACGGCCGACCCGACGACCACCTGGTCGCCCCCGGCAGCAGCCGGCCGTACACCTTCGCCCTGCGCGACGACGGCCGGCCCGAGCGCGCGGCGTTCTCCTTCTACCACGACCACCGGATGGACCGGACCGGCCGCAACAACTGGTTCGGCCTGCAGGGGATGTTCATCACCGACGACCCCGCTGAGTCGAGGCTGCACCTGCCCACCGGCAGCTACGACGTACCGCTGATGGTCGCCGACCGCACCTTCGACGACGCGGCGCAGCTCACCGACCCGTTCCGCACGCCGTCCGCACCGCCCGGTGACGCCACCACCGGGACCCGCGCGCTCGTCAACGGGCAGTTCCAGCCCTACGCAAGGGTGGCCGACCGCCGCTACCGGCTGCGGCTGCTCAACGCCTCGAGCTTCAGCTCGTTCGACTTCCACTTCTCCGACGGCCGGCCCATGGTCCAGGTCGGCAACGGCTCCGCCCTGCTGCCCAAGCCCGTCGTGCGCAACGACATCCTGCTGGGACCGGCCGAGCGCGCCGACGTGGTCGTCGACTTCGCCGGCTCCCTCGGCAAGGACGTCGTCCTCGAGAGCGTCGGGCGCAGCGACAACCGGCCCGGCGGGATCGGGGCGCAGGTCACCCCGCTGATGCAGTTCCGCGTCAGCCGGCACGCGGCGCAGTCCCCCGCGGTACCGAGCACCCTGGTACCGCTGCGCGCCCTCGCCGTACCCCCCGTCCCGACGATGACGTGGGCTCTCGCCCTGGGCGCCGACGGGGGCGGCACGACCTGGACGATCAACGGCAAGCCCTACGACCACATGCGCAGCGATGCGACCGTCGAGCTGGGCACCGTGCAGCGCTGGCGGCTCGTCAACACGAGCACCATCACGCACTTCGTGCACCTGCACGAGGAGGCCTGGCGCACCGTGTCCCGCAACGGCCAGCCACCCCCTGCGTGGGAGGCGGGCTACCAGGACACCTGGCGCCTCGACCCCGGAGACGTCGTCGACGTGGCCGCGAAGGTCACCGACTTCACCGGACCGTTCCTCCTGCACTGCCACATGCTCGACCACGAGGACCACGGGATGATGGCCACCTTCACGGTCGTCAGACCCGGCGCGAAGCTCGCCTCGCTCACCTCGCGGTACGTCTGCCGCGTCCGAAGGGAAACCCTGTGAAGCTCCGTCTCGTCCTGGCTGCGGTCGCGGTCGCGGGAGGCCTGCTGGCCGTCCCCTCGGAGGCCGCCTCCTCCCACGTCATCCTCGTGTGCAGCGGTACGGCGGGCTGCCCGCCCACCCCGAAGGGCACGCCCGTCTACAAGAGCATCGCGGTCGGCGTCAGCCACGCGCGCAACGGCGACTGGGTGCTCGTCTGGCCGGGCTACTACCGCGAGGCCGTGACCGTCCAGCCGACGGTCGCGCTCACCAGCGGCCTGCACATCCGGGGCATGCAGCGCAACGGCGTCGTGCTCGACGGCACGCACGCGACCGGCTCGGGCATCCACGTGCAGGGCGTGAACAACACGTGGGTCGAGAACATGACCGGTCAGCACTACAAGACCGGCTCGGCCAACGCCTTCTACTGGACCGGCGTCGACGGCTACTGGGGCAACTACCTCACGGCCTACGACAACGGCGACTACGGCATCTACGCCTACGACTCGACGTCGTCAGGGAAGACGCCGAGCACCTTCGCCTTCGACTACGGCTCCTGGAACGCCGACAGCGCCATCTACGTCGGCGGCTGCTCCGACTGCCACGCCGTCGTGACGAACAGCCGCGCCTACAAGAACGCGCTCGGCTACAGCGGGACGAACGCCGGCGGTGAGCTGTACCTCATCAACTCCGAGTGGGACCACAACGCGACCGGCATCCTGCCGAACACGCTGACCAGCGAGCCCGACCCGCCGCAGCGCGGCACGACCATCGCCGACAACTACATCCACGACAACAACGCGAGCGACATCCCGGGCACCGGCATCACCGGCATCGCACCGGTCGGCGTCGGCGTCGGGCTCACCGGCGGCTGGGACAACATCGTCCGGCACAACAGGATCGAGAACAACAAGCACTCCGGCGTCCTCATCGAGTGGCTGTTCACCCCGCCGTACAACAACCAGGTCGTCTACAACACCTTCAAGCACAACGGGTACAACGGCGGCACCGAGGACGCCGACATCTCCATCGGCGCGGCGACCCTGCAGAACTGCGTGGAGGGCAACACCGACGGCGGCAAGCCCGCCTCGATGGCGCCCGTCGACCCGGTCGGGATCGACAACTGCGGCGGCGACAACCCGTTCCGCACCCAGGTCGGCCGCGGCGTCTACGGCCCCGGCGACCCGCTGGTCGACGTGTTCACCGCTCTCAACGCCGCCGGCATCACCGAGCCCAAGGACTACAAGGGCCCCGGCCCGCACCCGGAGGCCCAGCAGACCATGGCCAACCCGTGCAAGGGAGCACCCGACAACCCGTGGTGCCGGGACGGCCGGCCGGCCTTCACACCGCCCAGCCGGCCCACCCGCTGAACGGCAGATGCGCGGCGACATGACCGATTAGGACTACTTCCGGGGTGGTCCGATCTTGCGTCCCGTTCTGTCCGAATTGGTGATGTACGGCGAGCGTGACCGGGAGGAACGTGAGCTGCATCACCTCCCCTCTCCAAAGGTCCGAGCCATGAACCGCTTCGAGTCAGTACCGACCACCTGGGACGACGTTCGCGACGGGCAGTTCTTCCGCATCGTCGGCCACCTCCTCGACTGCCACCTGCTCGAGGCCGCCACCACCCTGCTCGCCGCGAACGACAGCGAGCTCTCCGCCGCCTGA
>CAMLIA010000036.1 GCA_946479905.1 uncultured Frankiales bacterium
TCGCCGAGCCGGGCTTGCAGCTCGTGACGCCGGGCAGCGGGCTGATCATCATCGCCCCGGTCTCGGTCTGCCACCAGGTGTCCACGATCGGGCAGCGGCCGCCGCCGATGACGTCGCGGTACCAGATCCAGGCCTCCGGGTTGATCGGCTCGCCGACCGACCCGAGCACGCGCAGGCTGGACAGGTCGCGGCCACCCGGCAGGTCGTCGCCCCACTTCATGAAGGTCCGGATGGCGGTGGGAGCGGTGTAGAGGATGGTGACCCTCTGCTCCTCGACGATGCGCCACCAGCGGTCCTTGCCGCCGGCGTCGGGGGTGCCCTCGTACATCACCGACGTGGCCGCGTTGGCCAGCGGTCCGTACACGGCGTACGAGTGGCCGGTGACCCAGCCGATGTCGGCGGTGCACCAGTAGACGTCGGTCTCGGGCTTGAGGTCGAACACCGCCCAGTGCGTCCAGGCCGCCTGCGTGAGGTAGCCGCCGGTGGTGTGCAGGATGCCCTTCGGCTTCCCGGTGGTGCCGCTGGTGTAGAGCAGGAACAGCGGGTTCTCGGCGTCGAAGGCCTGCGCCTGGTGGGTGTCGGGCTGCCGGTCCACGACGTCGGACCACCACACGTCCCTGTCGGTCCACGCGACGTCCTGGCCGGTGCGCTTCACGACCAGCACGTGCTGCACGCTCGGGCACCTCGCCACCGCCTCGTCGACGGCCGGCTTCAGGGCACTGGGCGCTCCGCGGCGGTAGCCGCCGTCGCTGGTGATGACGACCTTCGCGTCGGCGTCGGTGATCCGGTCCACCAGGGCCTGCGCGGAGAAGCCGCCGAAGACGACCGAGTGCGCGGCTCCGATGCGGGCGCAGGCGAGCATCGCGACGGCCGCCTCAGGGATCATCGGCAGGTAGATGCAGACCCGGTCGCCCTGCTCCACGCCCAGCTCCGTCAGGGCGTTCGCGGCCTTCGAGACCTCAGCGAGCAGCTCGGCGTAGGTGATGTCGCGGCGGTCGCCCTCGGGCTCGCCGATCCAGTGGTAGGCGACCCGGTCGCCGAGCCCGTTGTCCACGTGCCGGTCGAGGCAGTTCACGCTCGCGTTCAGCTGGCCGCCGACGAACCACTTGGCGAACGGCGGCTCCCACTCCAGCACCCGGTCCCACCCGCGGTCCCACTGCAGCCGGCCCGCCTGCGCCTCCCACCACGCGAGCCGGTCCTTGCCGGCGTGCTCGTAGGCGTCCGCCGTCACGTTCGCGTGCGCGGCCAGCTCGGCGGGCGGGTCGAAGCGGCGGGACTCCGACGACAGGGCGGACAGCTCCGGGGACGGCTCGGTCATGAGCCCCATCTTGCACCTGGCCCGTTGGCCTAGCGTTGCCACCCGTGCCGCCCGTGACCGATCCCCTCGCCGCCCTGCTCGACCTGCCGGGCGTCACCGATGCCGTGACCGAGGCCCGTACCGCGGTGGACGGCCTGCTGGGGCACCGCGTGCTCCGCCGCCGCTCCGCCGAGGTCACCGCGGAGTCCGCGCTGCGCGGCGCCCGGGCCAGCGCGGAGCTCGAGGGCGCGGGCATGGAGCTGGAGCGGCTGCGGGGGCAGCTGATGAACGGCCAGCCCGTCACCGTGCAGTCCAAGGACCCCCGGCTCGGCCAGCTCGCGGCCAACGCGGTGCGCCTGCACGCCGACCTCGGTGCGCTGCTGCCCTCGTGGCGCGCCGCGCCGCGGCAGGCCCTCGCGCGGCTGCACGTGCTGGCCGCCGCGGACCTCGGGGTCCCCGCCGAGCACCTCGGGCGGCCGCGGGTGGCCGTCACCGACCCGGTGGAGGACCCGCTCGGCCTCGGGGCGGCTCCGCAGCCGCTGGAGGCGAGCGCCCGGCTGGACGGGCTGTGCCGGCTGCTCCTCGCCCCGACGGCGGCGCCGGCCGTTGTCGTGGCCGCTGTGGTCCACGGGGAGCTGCTCGCGCTCCGCGCCTTCGGCTCGGCGGACGGCCTGGTGGCCCGGGCCGCCGCTCGGCTGGTGCTGGTCGACCGGGGCCTGGACCCGAAGGCCGTGTCTGCCCCCGAGGTCGGCCACGCCGAGCTGGACGCCGCGGGCCTGCGCGCGTCGCACAGCCACGCCTACGCCGACGCCGCCAGGGGCTACGTCAGCGAGGGTCCCGACGGGGTCGCCCGGTGGCTGGTGCACTGCGCGCAGGCCGTCGCCCTCGGCGCCCGCGAGGGCCTCGCCGTCTGCGAGGCCATCCTCCGCACCGCCTGATCCGGCTCCGGACAGCGGAACGGGGTCCGCTCCTCGAGGGTGCGGACCCCGTTACTGCCATGCACGGTGGCTGAGTGACCAAGCGTGGCGTCCTGTCATCGCTCTGGGTCCGTGTCCCGTCAAGGACGCTGCCCTTTCTTGAACCGTTGGTGGACCCGCTCGATGTGCCTCTCGCGGCTGATCGCACGTGGGTGCTCAGGCGCGCCGTGCACGGACCGTCGTCGGGGGGAGCTAGTCCGCCCGCTGGCGGCGTTCCGTGTCTCGAGAGTCCGCCCGGATCCCTTGTCTGTCAAGGAAAACCTGTGGCGCAGGTCACAAATCACCCAGTCCGGGCAGGCCGTCTTCCGAGGACCCACGCCAGGCCGACGAGACCGGCGACGACCAGCACTCCGGCGTACGCCAGTGGTGGCCCGGGCGGGGCGGGAACCCGGCGCGAGGCCCGCACCGGCTTCGCGAAGACCCGGACCGGCCAGTCCTGCTCGGCGGCGTGCCGGCGCAGCGGCTTGTCGGGGTTGACGGCGACGGGGTGCCCGACGGCCGCGAGCATCGGGACGTCGGTCACCGAGTCGCTGTAGGCGTAGCAGTCGGCGAGGTCCCACCCCCGCTGCGCGGCCAGCTCGCGGATCGCCGTCTCCTTGTTCTCGCCGTACGCGTAGAACGCGATGTCCCCGGTGTAGCAGCCGTCCCGCACCTCCATCCGGGTGGCGATCACGCGGTCGACCCCCAGCATCTCGCCGATCGGCCCGACCACCTCCTCGCCGGAGCTCGAGACGAGCACGACCTCGCGGCCGGCAGCGCGGTGCTCCTCGAACAGCTCGACCGCCTCGGCGTAGACCAGCGGATCGATGAGCTCGTGGAGGGTCTCCCCGACGATGTCGTGCACCTGCTGCACCGACCACCCCGTGCACAGCGCCTTGAGGTAGTCGCGCATCTTGTCCATGGAGTCCTCGTCCGCGCCCTGCAAGAGGTACACGAACTGGGCGTACGACGCCTTCAGCACCGCCCGGCGGTTGACCAGGCCGCCCTTGTAGAACGGGCGGCTGAACGCCAGCGTGCTGCTCTTCGCGATGACGGTCTTGTCGAGGTCGAAGAAGGCAGCAGACATTTTCTTGAGGATAGGTGTTTAGGACCGTCCGGACGGGGAGAGAACACGCTCGAGCCCGGTCAACCCCCCCTGATCGGCTCGTCGTTGGGTTCGACCCGTACCCCCCGGGGTCGGATCTGCAGACAGAAGACCCGCGCCACCCCCCCGGCGCGGGTCTTCTGCTGTCCCCACCCTCAGCGGGGTGTCCACAGCCGTCCACTGCGGCCGTGCGCCCGCAGGCAGCCGGGCGAGGCTGGGCGGATGCGCCGACCGCTGTTCGTCACCCACGACCCGCTCGTCCTCGAGGACCTGCTCAGGCTGGCAGCGACCGCCGGCGTCGAGGCCGATGTCGCCCCCGACGTGGCGACCGCCCGGGGCGCGTGGACCAGTGCGGGGCTCGTCGTCCTCGGCCCCGACCTGCTCGACGCGTGCGCGACGGCGCGGCTGGCGCGCCGCGCGGGTGTCGTGGTGCTCGGCCACGACCTCGACGACGCGTCGGTCTGGAGGCGGGCGGTCGACGTGGCCGCGGAGCGGGTGGTCTTCCTCCCGGACGCGGAGCCGTGGCTGGTGCAGGCCCTCACCGATGCGGTCGAGGTCGCCGACCACGCCGGGCTCGTCGTGGCGACGCTGGGTGGCCGCGGCGGGGCGGGGGCGACCACGCTGTCCGTCGCGCTGGCCCACGCAGGTGTGCGGCGGGCACTGCGGACGATGCTCGTCGACGCCGATCCCCTCGGCGGCGGGGTCGACCTGGTCCTGGGCGCCGAGGAGCTCACCGGGCTGCGGTGGCCCGACCTGGCCGGCACCCGGGGCCGCCTGCCCGCCACGGCCGTCGACGAGGCCCTCCCTCGGGCGGGCGGCATCAGCGTGCTGTCGTGGGACCGCGGCGACCCGGCGCCGCTGCCCGTCGAGGCGGTGGAGGCGGTGCTGGACGCCGGTCGGCGGGCGTGCGACCTCGTCGTCGTCGACCTGGCCCGCACCCTCGACGACGTCGCGCGCGAGGTCCTGGCCGCCGCGACCTGCGCGCTGCTCGTCGTCCCCGCCGAGGTCCGGGCGACCGCTGCCGCCGGCCGGGTCGCCGCGCAGGCCGCCCTGCTGTGCCGCGACCTGCGGCTCGTCGTCCGCGGTCCTTCGCCCGGTGACGTCACGGGCACGGACGTCCAGCGGGCCCTGGGGCTGCCGCTCGCGGGGACGCTGCGCGCGGAACCGCAGCTCGACGCCTTCCTCGAGGAGGGTCGCTCGCCGGGCCGTCGCGCGCGCTGGCCGCTCGGCACGTTCTGCGACGGGCTGCTGCGCGAGCTCCTCGACACCGGCCAGCGGCGCGCGGCGTGACCGAGCTCGTCGAGCGGGTCCGGGCGCGGCTGGCCCTCGAGGGGGGTACGCCGACGCCGGCCCGGGTGGCCGCGGCGCTGCGCGAGGAGGGCGGCGGGCTGCGCGGTGACGTGGAGGTGCTCGAGGTGCTGCGGGTGCTGCAGCTCGAGATCAGCGGGACGGGTCCGCTCGCACCGCTGCTCGGCGACCCGCTCGTCACGGACGTGCTCGTCAACGGGCCGGCGGAGGTCTGGGTCGACCGGGGGTCGGGGCTGGAGCCGGCCGCCGTCCGGTTCGCCGACGACGCGGCGGTGCGGCGGCTGGCGGTCCGGCTCGTGGCACCCACCGGCCGCCGGCTCGACGACGCCCAGCCCTGGGTGGACGCCCGGCTCCCCGACGGCATCCGGCTGCACGCCGTCCTCGCACCGGTCTCCTCGGGTGGCACCTGCCTGTCGCTGCGGGTCCCGCGCCGGCGGGCGTTCTCCCTCGAGGAGCTCGTGGCTGCCGGGAGCCTCCCGGCCTCCGGAGCGCGGCTGCTCGCTCGCCTGGTCGCCGCGCAGCGGGCGTTCCTGGTCACCGGCGGCACGGGCACCGGCAAGACCACCCTGCTGTCGGCGCTGCTGTCCCTGGTCGACGCGCGTCACCGGCTGCTGCTGGTCGAGGACGCCGGGGAGCTGCTGCCCTCGCACCCGCACGTCGTCCGCCTCGAGGCGCGGCCGCCCAACGTCGAGGGAGCTGGTGCGGTCACGCTGCGGGACCTGGTCCGCAACGCGCTGCGCATGCGACCCGACCGGCTGGTGGTGGGCGAGGTCCGCGGCGCCGAGGTGGTCGACCTGCTCGCCGCGCTCAACACCGGTCACGAGGGTGGTTGCGGCACGCTGCACGCCAACAGCGCCGGCGACGTGCCGGCCCGCCTCGAGGCCCTCGCCGCCGTGGCGGGGATGAGCCGGGCGGCGCTGCACAGCCAGCTGGCGTCGGCGCTGCGCGTCGTGGTCCACCTCGCCAGGGACCCGCAGCGGAGGGTGGCGGAGGTCTGCCTGCTGCGCCGCGAGGGCGAGCTCGTGGTCGCGGTCCCCGCCTGGTCCTGGGACGGCGACGCCGAGCCGGTGCACGGGCCGGGCTACGACGAGCTCGACGGGCTGCTGTGACCCTCGTCGTGGCGCTGCTCGCCGGGCTGGGGACCGCCGTGGCCGTCGGCCTGCCCGTCGGCGACGCGTGGTCGACCGGGGCGAGAGCGGCACCGCTGCTCGCGTCGGTGGCCGGGCTGCTCGCGGGGGTGCCGGCCGCGTTGGCGGCGGGGCTGGTCGCCACGGCCGTCGTGCGGGCGCTGCGCCGGCGCCGGGCAGACCGCCTCGACGCCGCGGAGCGGGCTGGGGCGGTGGAGGCGGTGGCGGTGCTGGCCGCGGAGCTCCGCGCGGGCCGGCCGCCGGCGGACGCCCTGCGGTGCGCGGCCGCGGTCGGCGAGGGCCCCTTCGCGGCTGCGCTGGCCGCGGCCGCCCGCGCGCTCCAGGTGGGTGCCGACCCGGCCGAGCTGCTGCGGTCCGCACCGACGTCGGCCGCCGGCGAGGCCCTCCGCGGCCTGGCGGCCTGCCTGCTGTTCTGCCACGGATCGGGCGGGTCGCTGGCCCGCGCGACCGGCTCGGTCGCGGCGGCGCTGCGCGCCGAGCAGGAGCAGCGGCTGGCGCTCGAGACCGAGCTCGCCGGCCCGCGGGCCACCGCCTTGCTGCTCGCCGGGCTCCCCGTCGCGGGGACCCTGCTGGCCGCCGGTCTCGGTGCCCGGCCGCTGCACGTGCTGCTGCACACCGTCGTGGGCGGGGTGTGCCTGGTGCTCGGCGTGCTGCTCGACCTCGCGGGCCTGTGGTGGACCGAGCGGCTCGTCGCCCGGGCGGTGGGGTGAGCGCCGCGGGGCCGGCCGGCGCAGCGGTGCTGGCCGGGGGAGCGGTCACCGTGCTGCTGGCGCGGCCGCCGGTGCGGCTGCCGGGCAGGTCGGCCGGGGACCCGCGGGCCGCGTCTCGGCCGCAGGCCGCGTGCGCGCTCGCCGGGGTCGCCCTGTGGGCGCTGGTCGGCGGGCCGGTCGGCCTCGTGCTCGGGGTGGCCGCCGCCTGGGCCGGTCCGCGGCTGCTCGCCCGGCTGTCCTCCTACGACCCGGACGAGACGGCCCTGACCGCCGCCCTCCCGCTCGCGCTGGACCTGCTGGCGGCCTGCCTCGCCGGGGGCGCGGCCCCGGAGGCCGCCGTGTCCGCGGTGGCGACCGCGTTCCCCGGTCCCTGCGGCGAGCGCCTGGGGCGGGTCGCGTCCGCGCTGCGCCTGGGCTGCTCGCCCGGTGACGCCTGGTCCTCGCTGGGCACCGGTCGCGACCCCGCGGGAGCCGCCGCGCGGGCCCTCGCGCGGGCGGCCGAGGGTGGCGCGCCGGTCGCGGACGCCGTCGCGCAGGTGGCCGCAGCGGCCCGCCGCGCCCAGCACGCGGACGGCCGGCGCCGCGCTGCCCGCGCCGGTGTCCTCGCGGTGCTGCCCCTCGGTGCCTGCTTCCTGCCCGCGTTCGTGCTGCTCGGGGTGGTCCCGGCGGTCGTCGGGCTCGCCGGTCCGCTGCTGCACGGGCTGACGTGATCCACAGTGCGGCGCCGGCCCTCCACACCTGGCCGTCGGCGCCGTTCGGCGCCTCCTCCCGGCGGGAGCGTGAACCCGCTCGTCCCGCACCCGCGGGGCGCCGACTCCTGGAGGTTCCGATGCACCCACTCACCCGCCTGTCCGCCCTCGTCCAGTCCCGCGCCGCGCGGGGCGAGGACGGCATGACCACGGCGGAGTACGCCGTGGGCACCGTCGCCGCGTGCGGCTTCGGCGGCGTGCTCTACAAGGTGATCACGTCACCGTCGGTCCTGAGCCTCATGGAGGACCTGATCTCGAAGGCCTTCCACCTGGGGTTCTGACGAGAGCCCGCCCCGGGCTCGAGACGGGCCCGGGGCGGACCGGGAGGAGGTGCGCGTGGAACGGCCCAGAGATCAGGTCGGGGACGACGGGTACGCGACCGCGGAGGCGGCCGTGACGCTGCCCGCGCTGGTCGTCGTGCTCGGGCTTGCCGTCGGTGCGGTCGTCACCCTCGACGGCCAGCTCAGGTGCGTGGACGCGGCGCGGGCAGCCGCCCGCGTCGCGGCCCGGGGCGACAGCGACGCCGCCGTCGTGCGGGCCGGTGCGGAGGTGGCACCGGCGGGCGCAGCGGTGCAGGTCCGGCACCGGGACCAGGACGTGGAGGTGACGGTCACCGTCACCCTGCGAGCCGGGCGCTGGCTGCCGGGCATCCCGCTGCGGGCGTCGGCCGTGGCCGAGGCGGAGGGGCGGTGAGCCGGGACCGCGGGTTCGCGACGGTGGCCGTGCTCGGGCTCGGCGCGGTGCTGCTGGCGCTGGCCGTCCTCGTGAGCGCGCTCGGCACGGTGGCGGTGGCCCGGCACCGGGCGGCCTCGGCGGCAGACCTGGCGGCGCTCGCCGGGGCTCGCCACGTCGTCGACGGCGGCGCGTGCCGGGCGGCGGCGCGGACCGCGCTGGCCCAGGCGGCGGCCCTCGAGAGCTGCCGGGTCGACGGCCCCTCCGTGAGCGTTCAGGTCGGGGTGCGCGTGGGGACGTGGGGAACGGCCCGCGCCCGGGCCAGGGCAGGGCCGACGGGGACGAGGTGACGCAGGGAACGGATCGGGACTGCAGGACGTCCCTCCAGCGACCGATGCACGTCTGCAGGACATCAGGGGACATCTCCGCGCAAAGCCGCGTGGGGTTGGCTACCGCGCGTAACCTCGAGCGGTTCCCCTCGTTGGCCCGAGAGTGGACCTCGTGTCCGGTTCCACGCCCAGCACAGCAACAGGAGCAGCACCTCATGGAGCCCTCGTTCATCACCCCGGCGGTGCCGGCGAGGCCGCGCGCCCTCGGCGCCCTGATCGGGGACTCGCTGCGGCGTCCCGGCGGGCGGCGCGCGCTCTCGGTGCTCTCCGTCGTGCTGTTCCTCGCGGGCGTCGCGATGTTCGCGTACCCGGTGGGGACGGACCTGTACAGCAAGTACCAGCAGGGCCACCTGAACAGCCAGTTCGGCAGCGACAAGCTCAAGGACGAGTACCGCACCCGCAGCATCCCGATCGGGTCGGCGCTGACCAGGCTGATCATCGACACCAAGGACATGAAGATCGACGTCCTCGTCGTGGAGGGCACCACGCCGGCCGCCCTGCGTGCCGGTGCGGGGCACTACCCCGGGACCCCACTGCCCGGTGAGAGGGGCAACGTCGGGATCGCCGGCCACCGCACCACCTTCGGGCGGCCCTTCAACCACATCGACGAGCTCAAGGTGGGCGACGAGGCCGTCCTCGAGACCCCGTTCAACCGGTTCCACTACAAGGTGATCGCGGGCTGGGGCACCGACGGTCACGCCTACCGGATCGTCGACCCGAGCGACTACTCCGTCGTGCAGAACGTCCCGGGCCACTCCTACCTGACGCTCACGTCGTGCCACCCCAAGGGGAGCGCGAAGAAGCGCATCACGGTGCGGCTTGAGTTGCAGCCGAAGGAGACCGAGACCATCAAGCAGAAGGGGGGGTCGTCGTGATGCGCACCGCAGACGCTCGCCGGGTCGCGTCCCGGGTCGGGGTCCTCGCCCTGCTGTCGTCCGCCGTCGTCGGTCTGACCGCGGGGACCGCGCTGGCTGCGGGCATCTCCTCGCCCCAGGACGGCACGGTGTACTCCTCGCCGACCACCGTGTCGGTCAGCGGCAGCTTCGCCGGCTGCTCCTCCATCGCCACCTCCTGCCCCAGCGGCACCCTGACCGTGACCGACCCGACGGGCACGACGGCGGGGTCGACGAGCAAGACCGCGTCGCGGGGCAGCAGCTCGACCACGCTGTCGCTCAGCGTCGACACCGGCTCCGCGAGCGCCCACCCCAACGGCGCCTGGACCGTCACGCTGAAGTCCGGGTCGACGACCTCGACGTCGCACTACTACACCAACTTCGCCCCCGCGACGCCGAGCGGGTTCACGGCCTCGACGACGAGCGGGGACTCCCACCAGGTCTTCCTCACGTGGGACAAGGGCGCCGAGCCCGACCTGCAGGCCTACACGCTCTACAACGGCAACGGCAACGTCCTGCAGAGCGGCATCGACCCGGGGTCGGCCTGCAGCGGGTCGTCCTGCCAGTACACGCTGTACTACGACAACGCGAACCCCGGGACGTACAGCTACAGCTACGCGCTGTCGGTCTCGCGCAGCGGTGGCTGCCCCTCCGGCTCCTGCCCGACGCTGGAGTCCGACAAGACGCCGACCGCGAGCGCCACGCTCACGACGCCCAAGCCTCCCGCGCCGTCGCCCACCCCGGCGCCGTCGTCGGCAGGCGGCACCACCGGGGGCGGCACGAGCAGCACGACGGGCGGGGGCGCCGGCTCGTCAGGCGGGTCCACGTCCGGTGGCTCGACGGGGTCCGGCAGCACGAGCGCCGGGACCACGACCGGCGGCACGACGAGCGCGTCGCCGATCCCGCTGCCCACACTGGACCCGGGCATCCAGAAGCGCGCGTTCGCGCTGAACTTCAGCAACTTCTCGGCCAGCCTCGGCATCCCGAAGCTGCCGCCGCTGCCGCGCACGACGATCACGCTGCCGGGCAGCGGCGAGGGCGCCCTGCCGCAGGGCACCTACCAGCCCACGCTGCCGTACCAGGCCGCCACCGAGACCACGCACTCGAAGAGCCTCGTCGGCAACCCGATCAGCTCGTTCACCAGCGTGAACCCGCGCAAGCTCTGGCCGATGATCGCCATGGCGCTGGTGCTGTTCCTGGCCGCCGCCCACCTGCGCAGGTGGGTCGGCAGCCACGTGGAGGACTAGCTCCGGGAGGTGTGCTTGCCGGTGCGGGTCCGCGCATCGGTCGGGTAGGGGTCCGTGACCGTGCCCTCGGACACCTGGGCGCGCAGCCGCGCGTTCTCCTCGGCGAGCTGCGAGCGCTCGAGGACCCGCCGGTCCCGGCGACCCAGGATCCCGGCGACCATGAGCGCGATGCCGGTCATCCCGACGATGCCGACGACGGCGCCGACGAGGAACACGCCGAGCGTGGTCATGTCCCACGCCTGGCCGAAGGCGGCGACGGTGGCGGGGTCGGTGTTGTGCAGCGCGACGGCGACGCCGACGGCGCCGGCAGCGAGAGCGAGCAGCAGACCAAGGGGGAGCATGAGGACCTCCTAGAGGACAGGTGGTCCACACCTACCCAGCAAGCTCGCGGGCAAGCCCGCTGGCCAGCACCGCGGCCAGCAGCCGCACCGCACCGGCCTTGTCGAGCGGCTCGTTGCCGTTGCCGCACTTGGGGGACTGCACGCAGGACGGGCACCCGGACGAGCACTCGCAGGAGGCGATCGCGTCCCGGGTCGCGGCCAGCCAGGCCGCTGCTCGCGCGTGCCCCCGCTCGGCGAAGCCCGCGCCGCCGGGATGACCGTCGTAGACGAACACCGTGGCCTGGCCGGTGTCCTCGTGCAGCGCGGTCGACACCCCGCCGATGTCCCAGCGGTCGCACGTGGCGAACAGCGGCAGCAGGCCGATGGCGGCGTGCTCCGCGGCGTGCGCCGCACCCGGCACGTCGGCCCACTCCAGGCCGACGGAGGCCAGCAGGTCTGCGCTGAGCGTGTACCAGACGGCCTTGGTGCGCAGCTGGCGCGGCGGCAGGTCCAGGGGCTCCTCCCCGAGCACCTCGCCCGAGCCGAGCCGCTTCTTGAGGTAGCCGACGACCTGGTGGGTCACGTCCACCGACCCGAAGGACAGCGTGACGTCGTCGAAGACGGCCGTGCGCAGCGTCTCGGCGATCCGGATGTCGGTGACCTCGCGGGCGGAGGTGCTGTAGTCCGGGTCGTCCGCGCGCACCAGGGCGACGGCCTCCTCGAGGTCGAGGCGCTCCACGACGTAGCTCTCGCCCTGGTGCAGGTAGACCGCACCGGTGTGGGCCTGGGAGTGCGCCGAGCTGTGGTCCACCGTGCCGAGCAGCCGGCCCGTGGCCGACTCCACCAGCCGCACGGGGGGACCACCGGCGCCGCGCAGGTCGGCGTCGGGCCGGTCCCGCGAGGTCCAGAACCACCCCTTGGCCCGGTGCCGCAGCAACCCCCGCCGGACGAGGTCGGGAAGGACGTCCTCGGCACCCGGGAACAGCGGGAGGTCCGCGTCGGTGAGCGGCAGCTCGGCGGCGGCGCAGCACAGGTGCGGCGCCAGCACGTAGGGGTTGGAGGGGTCCAGGACGGTGGCCTCGACCGGCCGCCCGAACAGCGCCTCCGGGTGGTGCACGAGGTAGGTGTCCAGCGGGTCGTCCCTCGCCACGAACACGGCCAGCGCGCCCTGCCCGGCGCGGCCGGCGCGGCCTGCCTGCTGCCAGACCGAGGCGACCGTCCCCGGCCAGCCGCTGAGCACCACGGCGTCCAGCCCGGCGACGTCCACCCCGAGCTCGAGGGCGTTCGTCGCGGCCACCCCCAGCAGGTCCCCCGACTGCAGGCGGCGCTCCAGCTCGCGGCGCTCCTCGGGCAGGTAGCCGGAGCGGTAGGCGGCCACCCGGCGCCCGAGGTCCTCGGCCACCTCGACCACGGCCCGCCGGGCGTTCACGGCCACGGCTTCCGCCCCCCGGCGGGACCGGACGAACGCGATCGTGCGGGCCCCTTCGACGACGAGGTCGGCGAGCAGGTCGCCGGTCTCCGCGGTCGCCGAGCGCCGCACCGGGGCCCCGTGCTCCCCGGCGTAGTCCTTCTGCAGGGGCGGCTCCCAGAGCGCGAACTCGGTCGGGCCGCGCGGCGAGGCGTCGTCGGAGACCGGTACGACGGACAGCCCGGTCAGCCGCGCCGCCGACGCCTCGGGCTCGCTGGCCGTGGCCGAGGCGAGGAGGAACACCGGAGAGGAGCCGTACCGGGCGCACACCCGGCGCAGCCGCCGGATCACCTGTGCGACGTGGCTGCCGAAGACCCCGCGGTAGGTGTGGCACTCGTCGATGACGACGAACCGCAGCCCGCGCAGCAGGCGGCTGAAGTCGGCGTGCCGCGGGAGGACGGCCCGGTGCAGCATGTCGGGGTTGGTCAGCACGAAGGAGCCGAACCGGCGCACCCAGTCGCGGTCCTCGTACGACGTGTCCCCGTCGAGGGTCGCCGCCCGCACCTGGGTGAGGTTCAGCGCCCGGACGGCCCGCAGCTGGTCGGTCGCGAGCGCCTTGGTCGGGGACAGGTAGAGCGCGGTGGCCCGCTCGTCCTCGAGCAGGGCGGACAGCACCGGCAGCAGGTAGGCCAGCGACTTCCCGGACGCGGTCCCCGTGGCGACGACCACGGACTGGCCCCCGCGGGCGAGGTCGGCCGCCTGCGCCTGGTGCTCCCACGGTGCCGGCACGCCCTGCAGCCCGAGTCGGTCCACGAGCAGCTGAGGCACCCACACCGGCCAGTCGGCTCGGCGGCCGGTGCGCGCGGGGACGTGCTCGACGTGCGTGACCCGCTCGCGCCGGGTGGGGTCGAGGAGCAGCCGCTGCAGCAGCGAGCTGGTAGGCAGGGGGGACGGCATGACGGTTCCATCCTCGCGGACCTGGCCCCCGGGGTGGCGAAGCGGTTAGATCGTCATGGCGACGGGTACGGGCGGCTCGACCGCCCCGACCCTGACTTCGCACCGACCTGGAGGAGCACGCCGTGGACCTGTCTCTGGAAGACCGCACCGAGGGCGACCGGACCGTCGTCGTGGTCGGCGGTGAGATCGACGTCTACACGGCACCGAAGCTGCGCGAGAAGCTCATCGACCTCGTGAGCGCCGGCAACTACCACCTGGTGGTGGACATGGAAGCCGTGGAGTTCCTCGACTCGACCGGCCTCGGTGTCCTCGTCGGCGGGCTCAAGCGGGTCCGCGCGCACGAGGGCAGCCTGCGCCTGGTCTGCACCCAGGAGCGGATCCTGAAGATCTTCCGGATCACCGGCCTGACCAAGGTCTTCCCGATCCACGCCACCGTCGACGAGGCCGTCGCGGCCACCGACTGACGCGGGAGCAGAACCCCCGAGTGAGCACGGTCGAGCTCCAGCTCCCCCCGCACCCCCACCACGTCCGCACCGCCCGGCTCGTCGGCGTCGCCGCGGCCCGCCGCGCCGGGCTCTCCGACGAGCTCGTCGACGAGCTGCGCTGGGCCGTCGGTGAGGCCTGCTCGCGGGCGGTCGCCCTGCACGCCGCGCACGCCCCGGACGCTCCGGTGCGGGTGCTGCTGCGCGAGGACGTCGCCGGCCTCACCGTCGAGGTCGTCGACCAGGGCCCGGAGGGACCTCCTCAGGACGACACGGATCCCGCGACGCTGTTCGAGGGCGACCAGGTGGACCCCCGGGTGTCGCTGGCCGTCCTCGGCGGTCTCGTCGACGACGTGGAGATCACCTCGTCCGCGACGGGGACCACCGTCCGGCTGCGCTGGCCGCTGCCGCCCCGGCCGGTCTGACCTGCGCATGTCGGTGTGAACCTGACCACAGTGACCCTGTAACCTCCCTCGCGCTCGGCCGCTCGACAGCTGGGGCGGCCCCGCGGGCGCGTGCCCGCACCAACTTTCGGAGGACGCGTGTCCGCAGTGCACTACGCGGCGGACGGCACGGGGCTCGCCTCGGTGCTGTCGGGAGACAAGCCGCTGCTCTACATGATCCTGGCCGTGTCGGTCGTGGCACTGGGCTTCGCGGGGCTGTTCGCCCGCGAGGTCCTCGCCGCCGACCAGGGCCCCGACAAGATGCGCGAGATCAGCCGGGCCGTCCAGGAGGGCGCCGCCGCCTACCTGAACCGGCAGTTCCGCACCCTGGCGGTCTTCGCCGTGCTGGTCTTCGGCCTGCTGTTCCTGCTGCCGGGCGATGCCTCGGTACGGGTGGGCCGGTCGGTGTTCTTCCTGGTCGGTGCCAGCTTCTCGGCTGCCGTCGGCTTCATCGGCATGACGCTCGCGACCCGGGCCAACGTCCGGGTGGCGCACGCCGCCAACACGGTGGGCAACAAGCCGGCGCTGCGGATCGCGTTCCGCTCCGGCGGCGTGGTCGGCATGTTCACGGTCGGCCTCGGCCTGCTCGGTGCCGACCTGGTGCTGCTGATCTTCGACGACAAGGCCCCCGAGGTGCTCGAGGGCTTCGGCTTCGGTGGCGCCCTGCTCGCGATGTTCATGCGAGTCGGCGGCGGCATCTTCACGAAGGCGGCCGACGTCGGCGCCGACCTGGTCGGCAAGGTGGAGCAGGGCATCCCCGAGGACGACCCCCGCAACGCGGCGACCATCGCGGACAACGTCGGCGACAACGTCGGTGACTGCGCCGGCATGGCTGCCGACCTGTTCGAGTCCTACGCCGTCACGCTCGTCGCCGCGCTCATCCTCGGGCAGGCCGCGTTCGGCGCGCAGGGACTGGTCCTGCCGCTGATCATCCCGGCGATCGGCGTGCTGACCGCTCTGGTCGGCATCTACGCCACCGCGCCGCGCACCGGCGACAAGAACGGCCTGACGGCCATCAACCGCGGCTTCTTCATCAGCGCCGCGGTCGCCATCGTGCTGGTCGGCATCGCCGTCTTCGCCTACCTGCCTGACAGCTACGCGGCCCTGGCCGGCGAGTCGAAGGACATCAGCGGGCTCGGCAGCGACCCGCGGTGGTTCGCCATCGGCGCGGTCGTGATCGGCATCGTGCTCGCCTCGATCATCCAGGTGCTGACCGGCTACTTCACCGAGACCAACCGCAAGCCGGTCCGGGAGATCGGTCGCAGCTCGCTCACCGGTCCCGCGACGGTCGTGCTCGCCGGCGTCTCGGTCGGCCTCGAGTCGGCGGTCTACTCCGCGATCCTCATCGGCGGTGCGGTCTACGCGGCGTTCCTGCTCGGCTCCGGAGTCGCGACGCTCGCGCTGTTCGCCGTGGCGCTGGCCGGCACCGGCCTGCTCACGACGGTCGGCGTCATCGTGGCGATGGACACCTTCGGCCCCATCTCCGACAACGCCCAGGGCGTCGCCGAGATGTCCGGCGAGGTCGGCCCCGAGGGCGCCATCGTGCTGACCCAGCTCGACGCGGTCGGCAACACCACGAAGGCCATCACCAAGGGCATCGCGATCGCCACCGCCGTGCTGGCCGCCACCGCGCTGTTCGGCTCGTTCAAGACGAAGGTCCAGGAGGCGCTCACGATCGCGCAGCCCGCGGGCAAGCACTACGTCTTCGCGCTGTCGATCGACAAGCCCAACCTGCTGTTCGGCCTCATCATCGGCTCGTCGGTGGTCTTCCTGTTCTCGGGCCTGGCCATCAACGCGGTCTCCCGCGCTGCCGGCCGGGTGGTCTTCGAGGTCCGCGAGCAGTTCCGGACCAAGCCGGGGATCATGGACTTCACCGAGAAGCCCGACTACGCCCGGGTCGTCGACATCTGCACGAAGGACTCGCTGCGGGAGCTGGCCACGCCCGGCCTGCTGGCTGTGCTGTCGCCCATCGCCGTCGGGTTCGCGCTGGGCTACGCACCGCTCGGTGCGTTCCTCGGCGGGGCCATCTCGGCCGGTGTCCTCATGGCCATCTTCCTGGCGAACTCCGGCGGGGCCTGGGACAACGCCAAGAAGCTGGTGGAGGACGGCAACTACGGCGGCAAGGGCAGCGAGGCGCACGCCGCGACCGTCATCGGTGACACCGTGGGTGACCCGTTCAAGGACACCGCCGGCCCGGCCCTCAACCCGCTGCTGAAGGTGATGAACCTCGTCTCCCTGCTGGTGGCACCCACCGTCGTGAAGTACGGCATCGGCGTGGACGCCAACAAGGGCATCCGGGCCCTGATCGCCGTGCTCGCCATCGCGGGCATCGTCATCGCCGTGACGATCAGCAACCGGCGCAGCGTCGCCGGCTCGGCGGACGTCATCGAGGCCGTGAAGGCGCAGGGCGCCACCGTCTGACGCACGACCTGCTCGGCACCGGGCCCGGTCCCCTCACGGGGGCCGGGCCCGTCGTCGTACCGCCTCGGGGAGTCTCTGCTTGCCGTTTTCGGACACCACGGACCAAACCGGGCAAGGGACAGGGAGGAGTGTCCGGTGTGGGACAGAGCGGGCCGTTTGGGGGGTGTTCCGTATCACCTGGGTGCGAGCCGCGTGGCTCTCACCCGTTGATCAAGCGGCGGTGTTGGGTTGCCGATGCCTGACCTGAGCTGCCCGAGATGCCGCACATGTCCGACCTGTCCCACCCAGCATCACCGGCTCCACCGCACCACTCCACCGCAAGGAGAAGTCCCGTGTCCGCCCGATCCCTCACCCCTTGCAGGATGTCCTCGGCCGCCGCCCTGATCGGGGCCGGCGCCCTCGTGCTGGCGGGGGTGACGACACCGGCAGCCGCTGCTGCCCGGCACGGCGTGGGAGCCCTGACGGCCGCGTCGGCCACCGCCTACTCGGCCTTCAGCAGCGGCGACATCGTGTACGCCAACGCCGCCGACCTCCCGCCGACCGACGTCGCGAAGGCGTCGACCGGCCAGACGGCCGCCAGCGTCGGGGTCCACGGCGGCGCGCTGACCCTCGCCGACCAGCTCAAGCAGCCGCTGCTCAGCAAGTCGACGTCGGGCAAGACGGCGTACGGCCACGGCTCGGCCCTCAACGTCGGGGTGCTCAGCCCGCTGTCCAGCCAGCCTCAGGTGGCCGAGACCCTCGTCGAGGCGACGTCGCCGGCGCCGAGCAAGGCCAGCGGCGGCAACGCGATCCCCGCGGCCCCGCTGCTCACCGCCCACGTGCTCCCCGGCAGCGCCGAGGCGAACACGACCGCGGACGGCTCCTGCGTCCTCGGCAAGGACCTCAGCAACGGGCACGCCCACGTCGTCGACGCGACCGTGCTCGACGCAGGTCCCAGCGCGACCGTCGGGGTGCTGGACGGCACCTCCGACAGCACCTCGCGCACCGCGCTGTTCAAGAGCACCAGCAACTACGGCGTGCTCGGCCAGACGACCCTGCACCTCGCCCCGCTCACGATCCTCAAGGGCACGCCTCTCGAGGTGAGGATCGAGGTGCTCCGCCCGATCCAGCTCACGGCGCAGGCAGGTGGCACGCCCGGCACCGCCAAGGTCAGCTACGGCGCCCCTGGCGCCTCGGGCACCACGCCGGTCGTCAAGGTCACGCTCGGCGGCCAGACCACGACGCTCACCAGCCAGGACGTGTTCGGGGCCCGTGGCTACGTCATCCCGCTCGGCGCCGTCGACATCACGATCGGGGGCAGGGCGCACTCGCTCACGGGCCTGGAGGGCTCGGTCCCGGCACTGGCCGCGGACGGCACGTCGGCGTCGGCCGCTGTGGACTTCGTCCGCGTCACGGTCCCCGGCAAGCTCGCGACGCCCGGGACCGACCCGCTCGACGGGCCACTGGCGCCGCTGAACAGCGCGCTGAACCCGCTGCTCGGCGGGCTGTCCGCGATCACCGGCCCGATCGGCTCCGCGCTCGCGAGCGCGGGCCTCAACCTCGCCGACCTGCGGCAGGGCCACCTGGAGGCGTCCAGCACCGTGCCGGCCGGCGGCATCGTCTGCGACAACGGCCCGCTCGACGAGTCGATGAAGGACGTCAGCGTCCTCCACGTCGCGCCCGGTGACTCCTTCACCTACGACATCCGGGTGCCCAACCGCGGCTCCTCCGACATCACGGACGTCAAGGTCGTCGACACCTACGACAGCCGCCTCGAGTTCGTCTCCTCCGTGCCGGCTCCCGCCTCGCACAGCGGCAACGTCCTCACCTACCAGCTCGGGACGCTCGCGCCGAACGACTTCAGGACGATCGTCATGACCTTCCGGGTCCCGGCCGACGCGGTGAACGGCACCAAGTACCACAACAGCGCCGTCATCACCGGCACCTACAACGGCCAGCCGATCACCAAGACGGTCGGCGTGGACGGCCCGACGGTCGGGGTACCGCGCACGGGTGGCTGCAACCTGTCCGGCTCCACCAAGTACGCGAGCAACACCCGCGTCATGACCGGTGAGGACTTCGGGTACTTCGTCAACGTCCTCAACAGCGGTGCGAAGCCCTGCCTCGACACGACGGTCACCGACACGCTCATCGACGGTGTGACCTTCGTCAGCTGCAGCGACAGCTGCACGCACAGCGGGCAGGACGTCACGTGGAACCTCGGCACGGTGGCCCCCGGGCAGAGCCGGGTGCTCTACGTCATCGTCAAGGTCACCGCGACGAGCGGCCAGCTGCCGAACACCGCCGTCGTCAGCAGCCCGAGCGGGCCCGGCGGGCGCCCGTCGACACCCGGACCGGTGGTGGTGGGGGACACCGTCCCGTCGCCAGGCCTGCCGGCCGACGGGCCCGGTGCCCTGCCCCGGACCGGCCTGCCGACCGGCATCGCGCTGATGGGCCTGCTGGTGCTCGGCGGCTTCGCCCTCCTCAGCAGGCGCCGGTCGGCGTAGCGAGGCGCTGAGAGGTCGGGCGGCTACGTTCTCGGGCGTGCTGCCCGACCCCTCCTCGCTGCTCGCGGACGCCCCCCGCGTCCGGGACGCCCTCGGCGCCGCCGGCTGGTCCGCCGGCGCGCTCGAGGAGCTGCTCGGCCCCGGCCACCGCGAGCACCTCGACCGCGGCGAGCACGCCCCGCTGGTGCGACGGACCGCCGGACGGCAGCCGCTGGCGCGGCTCGCCGCCGCCCGCGTCGTCGGCGAGCCCGCCGACGCCCGACTGCTCCCGACGTCCTGGGTCGGAGCCGACGGCCGTGCGCTCGTCCGGCTGCAGGCCGTCCCGCACGACGGGCGCGACGTCGTGGTGCCGCACGACCCGGGGAACGCCCGGACGCCGGTCGCCTCGGAGCAGGTGCTCGGCGTGGGGGCCGCGAGCATGACGCTCGCGGCCGCGACCCCCCGGCGGGTCGTCGGCCGCACGCTCGACGTCGGCTGCGGCGCCGGCATCCAGGCGCTGCTCGCCGACGACCACAGCACGGCGGTCGTCGCGACCGACCGCAACCCGCGTGCCGTCGCGCTCGCGCAGCTGGCCGGGGTGCTGAACGGCACCGAGCTCGACGGCCGCGTGGGGGACCTCCTGGAGCCGGTCGCAGGGGAGCAGTTCGACCTGGTCGTGAGCAACCCGCCGTTCGTCGTCGGCCCGGCGCGGCGCTACACCTACCGCGACGCCGGGCTCGCCGGGGACGAGGTGTCCCGCCGGCTGGTGCAGGAGATCCCAGCGCTCCTCGCCCCGGGCGGGCACGCCGTGCTGCTCGTCAACTGGCTGCACCTCGACGACGAGGACGGCGACCAGCGGATCCGGTCGTGGTTCGAGGGCACCGGGTGCGACGGGTGGGTGGTGCAGCGCGAGCTCGCGGCGCCCGAGGACTACGTCACGGCCTGGCTGCGCGACACGGACGAGTCGGCGTTCGACCAGCTCTACGGCGACTGGCTCGACAGCCTGACCGGCGTGGAGGCGATCGCGTTCGGAGTCGTCGCGCTGCACCGCCGCACCGACGGGCTGCCGCCCGAGGTCCGCCTCGACGTCGTCGACCAGCCGACCGCCCCGACCTGGGGCGACGAGGTCGTGGACCACTTCTCCCGCCGGACCGCGCTCGCCGCCGACGTGATGACGCAGCGGTTCCGGCTGCGTGCTGACGTCGTCCTGCACGAGGTCGCGCACCGCAGCGACGAGGGCTGGTCGCTGGACGCTCGCTGGCTGCAGCAGGAAGCCGGGCTGCGCTGGACCGGGGCGCTCGACCCCTACGGCGCGACGCTGCTCGCGGCCTGCGACGGGCGGGTCCCGATGGGCGCGCTGGTCGCCGTCCTCGCCGCCTCCACCGGTCTCGACGCGGAAGACGCCATGATCCAGATCCGGCCGGTCGTCGAGCGGCTCGTCACGCAGGGGTACCTCGTCCCCGCTTGACACCGTCGTGCACAGTGGTCCGGTCCGCAACAGCCAACCTTGGGAGAGACGTGCCCGCAGGACAGCGCCTCGTCATCGTCGAGTCGCCGGCGAAGGCCAAGACCATCGCGGGCTACCTCGGCGACGGCTACGTCGTGGAGTCCTCGATCGGGCACATCCGCGACCTGCCGCGGTCGGCGGCCGACGTCCCGGCTGAGTACAAGGGGCTGCCGTGGGCCAAGGACGGCGTCGACGTCGACAACGGCTTCAAGGCCCTGTACGTCGTGAGCGCCGACAAGAAGCAGCAGGTCGCCAAGCTCAAGCAGCTGCTGAAGGAGAGCGACGAGCTCTACCTCGCGACCGACGAGGACCGCGAGGGCGAGGCCATCGCCTGGCACCTCCTGGAGACCCTGAAGCCCAAGGTGCCCGTGCACCGGATGGTCTTCCACGAGATCACCCGGCCCGCGATCCAGGCTGCCGTCGACTCCCCGCGCGAGCTCGACACGAAGCTCGTGGACGCCCAGGAGACCCGGCGCATCCTCGACCGGCTCTACGGCTACCGCGTCTCCGAGGTGCTCTGGAAGAAGGTCGGCGCGGGCCTGTCGGCCGGACGCGTGCAGTCGGTCGCGACCCGGGTCGTCGTCGAGCGCGAGCGCGCGCGGATGCGCTTCGTCGAGGCGGGCTACTGGGACATCGACGGCGTCTTCACCGCCACCGGGCAGGACGAGCGGCTGTCCGCGACGCTCGTGCAGGTCGACGGGACGCGGCTCGCCACCGGCCGCGACTTCGACCCCGACACCGGTCAGCTCACCCGTGAGGTGCTGCAGCTCGACGAGGCGTCGGCGCGCTCGCTCGCCGAGCGGCTGGAGAGCGCCGCCTTCTCGGTGCGCACGGTCGAGGAGAAGCCCTACACCCGCAAGCCCTACGCGCCGTTCATGACCTCGACGCTGCAGCAGGAGGCCGGCCGCAAGCTGCGGATGTCCAGCCGGCAGGTCATGCAGACCGCGCAGCGGCTGTACGAGAACGGCTACATCACCTACATGCGCACCGACAGCACCAACCTGTCGGAGACCGCCATCTCGGCCGCGCGGTCGCAGGCCCGCAGCCTCTACGGGCCGGAGTACGTCCCGGACCAGCCGCGGACGTACGCCAAGAAGGTCAAGAACGCCCAGGAGGCGCACGAGGCGATCCGACCCTCGGGCGACGTGTTCCGCACGCCCGGCGAGGTGCGCTCGCAGCTCACCGGTGACGAGTGGCGGCTCTACGAGCTGATCTGGCAGCGCACGGTGGCCTCCCAGATGGCCGACGCCCGGGGCACGACCGCGTCGGTCCGGCTCGGCGCGGTCACCGCGGACGGGACCGACGCCGAGTTCGCCGCCTCCGGTCGCACCATCACCTTCAAGGGCTTCCTCGCCGCCTACGTCGAGGAGGTCGACGACCAGGACCTGGACGCGCAGAAGGAGGACGCGGAGAAGCGGCTCCCGCGGGTCGCCGTCGGGGACGCCCTCACCACCCACGAGCTCGAGCCGAGCGGCCACACCACCTCGCCGCCGGCCCGCTACACCGAGGCGTCGCTGGTCAAGCAGCTCGAGGAGCTCGGCATCGGCCGGCCGTCGACGTACGCCTCCATCATCAGCACCATCATCGACCGCGGGTACGTCTGGAAGAAGGGGTCGGCACTGGTGCCGACCTGGCGCGCCTTCGCCGTCATCGGGCTGCTCGAGCAGCACTTCGGCCGGCTGGTCGACTACACCTTCACCGCCTCGATGGAGGACGACCTCGACGCGATCGCGGAGGGCACCCGCGACAGCGTCGACTGGCTCACCGGGTTCTACTTCGGCAACCCCGAGGGCAAGGAGGGCGGGCTGGCCCGGCAGGGCGGGCTGAAGAAGCTCGTCACCGAGAACCTGGGCGACATCGACGCTCGCGCCGTCAACACCATCACGATCGGTCGGACCGAGGACGGCACGCCGGTCGACGTCCGGGTGGGTCGTTACGGGCCGTACGTCGAGATCGGCGAGAAGAAGGCCTCGCTGCCCGAGGACCTGGCACCCGACGAGCTGTCCGTCGAGCTCGCCCTGCAGCTGGTCGACGCCCCCACCGACCGCGTGCTGGGCCAGCACCCGGACACCGGCCTCGACATCGTTGCCAAGAACGGGCGGTACGGGCCCTACATCACCGTGGTGCTGCCGGAGGACTCCAAGGACAAGCCACCGACCGCGTCGCTGTTCAAGACCATGGACGTCGCGACGGTGACGCTCGAGGACGCGCTGCGGCTGCTCTCGCTGCCGCGCACGCTCGGCGAGATCGACGGCGAGCCGGTGACCGCGCAGAACGGCCGGTACGGGCCGTACATCTCGCAGGGCAAGGAGAGCCGCTCGCTCGAGGACGAGGAGCAGCTGTTCACGATCACGCTGGAGGGTGCGCAGGCCCTGCTCGCGCAGCCGAAGATGCGCGGTCGGGCGGCGGCCAAGCCGCCGCTCAAGGAGCTCGGCGCCGACCCCGTCAGCGGCAAGCCGATGGTGGTCAAGGAGGGCCGGTTCGGCCCCTACGTCACCGACGGCGAGACGAACGCCTCGCTGCGCAAGGACGACGTGGTGGAGGAGCTCACCGACGAGCGCGCCGCCGAGCTGCTCGCCGACCGGCGCGCCCGCGGACCGGTGAAGAAGGCGCCGCGCAAGGCCGCCAAGAAGGCACCGGCGAAGAAGGCCCCCGCGAAGAAGAAGGCCGCACCCAGGAAGAAGGCCTGAGCGAGCCTAGGCTGAGGTCGTGAGGGCGACCGGGTCGACGGGACGGTGGCCCGGGGCGCTCGCGCACCGGGGCTTCCGGCAGCTCTCGCTCGCCCTCGTGCTCTCCAGCTTCGGGGACTGGCTCGGCTTCCTCGCGACCACGGCCCTCGCCAGCCAGCTGGTGCAGGGCTTCGACCAGAAGAGCTCGGCCATCGGGCTGGTGCTGGTCTTCCGGCTGCTCCCGGCGGTGGCCCTCGCGCCCCTGGTCGGGGTCCTGGCCGACCGGGTCGACCGCCGGCTGGTGATGGTGGTCAGCGACGTGCTCCGCTTCGGGCTGTTCATGTCGATGCCGCTCGTCGACGAGCTGTGGTGGCTCGTCCTGGCGACCGCGCTCGTCGAGGTGCTCTCGCTGTTCTGGATCCCGGCGAAGGAGGCGTCCGTCCCGCACCTCGCCAAGGAGAGCCTGCAGTCGGCGAACCAGATCTCGCTGTTCGCGACCTACGGCACGGCGCCGGTCGCGGCCGTCGTCTTCGGTGTGCTGGGCGCGCTGTCCGTGCGCACCGGCCACCCGGCGACCCACATCGCCCTCTACATCGACGCCGCGACGTTCCTGTTCGCGGCCGTGCAGGTCTTCCGGATCCGCGACATCCCGTCCCGCGCCGAGGTGCCGCCGCAGCAGGAGATCGCGCCGTCGGTGCTCACGAGCATCCGTGAGGGCCTCGCCTTCGCCCGCAGTGACACGCTGGTGCGCGGCGTCCTCGTCGGGATGCTCGGGGCGATGGGCGCGACCGGCGTGGTCGTCGGCAACGGCAAGCTCTTCACGGAGACGGTGCTCGACGGCGGCGAGGCCGCGTTCGCCCTGCTCTTCGGGTCCGTCTTCGTCGGCATCGCGCTCGGCGTGGCGCTGGGCCCCCGGCTGGTCGCCGGCCTGTCGCGCCGCCGCGCGCTCGGGCCGGCCATCTTCGCCGCGGGCGGCTGCCTGGTGTTCATGTCCGTCGTCCCCGTCCTCGCGCTGGTGACGATCGCGACGGCCCTGCTCGGCTTCTTCGCCGGGCTGGCCTACGTGCTCGGCCTCACCCTGCTCGGCTCCGACGTGGAGGACGCGGTCCGCGGCCGGACCTTCGGCCTCGTCAACACCCTCATGCGGATCTCGCTCCTGGTCGCCGTCGCCGCGGGGGCCGCGCTCGCGCACTACATCGGCGTGCACGAGGTCGGAGACGTCGACGTCAACGGCGTCTCCGTCACGCTGCTGCTCGGCGGGTTGCTCGCCCTCACCGTCGGGACCGTGTCGTTCCGCGTGCTGGACGACCGGCCGGGGGTGCCGCTGCGTCAGGACATCGTGGCGCTGACCCGGCGACGTCCCGTGCAGGGACCGGCGTACCCCGGGCTGTTCGTCGTCTTCGAGGGCGGTGAGGGCGCCGGCAAGTCGACGCAGGTGACCCGGCTGGCCGCGGTGCTGCAGGAGGCCGGCCACGAGGTGGTGGTCACCCGGGAGCCGGGCGCCACCCCGGTGGGTGCCCGCATCCGGGCCCTCCTGCTCGACCCCTCGACCACGCTGTCGGCGCGCGCCGAGGCGCTGCTCTACGCGGCCGACCGCGCCCAGCACGTCGGCACCGTCGTCCGGCCGGCGCTCGAGCGGGGTGCCGTCGTCATCAGTGACAGGTACGTCGACAGCTCGCTGGCCTACCAGGGCGCGGGGCGGGCGCTGCCCCGCGAGGAGGTCGCCCGGCTGTCCGAGTGGGCCACCGACGGCCTGGTCCCGGACGTGACGCTGCTGCTCGACATCGACCCCGCGGTGGGGCTGGCCCGCGCCACCGGGTCGCCGGACCGCATCGAGCAGGAGTCGCTCGCGTTCCACCAGGCGGTCCGCAGCGGCTTCCTCGACCTCGCGGCTGCGGAGCCGGAGCGCTACCTCGTGGTGTCCGCGGAGCTGTCGCCCGAGGCCGTCCACACCGCTGTGGTGGACCGGGTGCTGCCGCTCGTCCCGGCCCCTAGGTTGGTCGTGACATGAGCGCCTTCGCCGACCTGGTGGGCCAACCGGCCGTCGTCGAGCAGCTGCAGGCCGCCGCCGCCGGGCAGGGCATGACCCACGCCTGGCTGTTCACCGGCCCGCCGGGATCCGGCAGGTCGGTGGCGGCGCGTGCGTTCGCGGCGGCGCTGCAGTGCCCCCAGCGCGGGTGCGGCAGCTGCGAGAGCTGCCACCAGGCGGTGACCGGCAGCCACCCCGACGTCGCCGTGATCGTCCCCGAGGGCCTGCACCTGCTCATCGACCAGGCCCGCGAGGTCATCGAGCGGTCGTCGCGGATGCCCACCCGGGGGCGCTGGCAGGTGACCCTCATCGAGGACGCCGACCGGATGGAGGAGCGGACCTCGAACACGCTGCTCAAGGCCATCGAGGAGCCCCCGCCCCACAGCGTGCTGCTGCTGTGCGCGCCGTCGGCGGACGACCTGCTCCCGACGATCCGCTCCCGCTGCCGGCTCGTCGCGCTGCGCACCCCGCCGGTCGCCGCGGTGGCGCAGGTGCTCGTCGACCGGGACGGCGTCGACGCCGCCATGGCCGCGTTCGCCGCCCGGGCCGCCCAGGGCCACATCGGCCGGGCCCGGCGGCTGGCCACGAACGAGGAGGCCCGGCGCGAGCGGATGGACGTGCTGCGGCTGCCCACCGCCCTCGGCTCGGTGGGGTCGGCGCTCGCCGCGGCGAAGGACCTCGTCGACGCGACGAAGGCCGAGGCCGACAAGGCCGCCGCCGGCCGCGACGAGGCCGAGAAGGACGCCCTCGCCACCGCCCTCGGCGCGGGCGCGACCGGCAAGGGGATCCCGGCCGGGGGACCGCGCGGCGGTGCGGGGGCGCTCCGGGAGCTCGAGAAGCGCCAGAAGTCCCGGGGCACCCGCACCCAGCGCGACGCCCTGGACCGGGCGCTCATCGACCTGGCCGCGTTCTACCGCGACGTGCTGTCGGTGCAGCTCGGCACCGGCGCCGGGCTGGTGCACGCCGACCTGGTCGACCAGGCCACCCGGATCGCGGCCGCGACGTCGCCCGAGGACACCCTGCACCGGATCGACGCGGTGCTCGCCTGCCGCGAGGCGATCGACGGCAACGTCGCGCCCCTGCTGGCCGTCGAGGCGATGGCGCTCGCCCTGCGCTGATCGCGGCCGCTCGCACCGGCGATGTGTGCGGTGCCACGCGGGATCCCTGCGCGGGTGACCGGCACGCATCCGTCGTACCCCCGGTGTGTGCCGTCCCACGCGGGATCCCTGCGCGCGAGAGCGGCACGCATCACCGGCCGGGCAATCCTCTAGACTCGCTCCCGCACAGCACCGAGAACACCGCCGCCTTAGCTCAGTCGGCAGAGCGATTCACTCGTAATGAATAGGTCGTCGGT
>CAMLIA010000037.1 GCA_946479905.1 uncultured Frankiales bacterium
CAGCGCGAGCAGGTTCTGCACCGTCTCCTTGCCGAGGTAGTGGTCGATGCGGAAGACGTCGTCCGCGGTGAAGACGTGGTCCACCAGGCCGTTGAGCTCCACCGCAGAGGGCAGGTCGTGCCCGAACGGCTTCTCGACGACGACCCTGCGCCAGCTGTTGGTCTGCTCGTTGTCGGCCATCCCGGTGCGCTCCATCTGCTTGAGCACCGTGGGGAAGGCCGCCGGGGGGATGGAGAGGTAGAAGGCCGCGTTGCCGCCCGTGCCGTGGGAGGCGTCGAGGTCCTTGAGCAGCTGGGCGAGCTGGTCGAAGGCCGCGTCGTCGTCGAAGGACCCGGGGAGGAACTTGGTAGCGGCCGCGATGCGCTGCCACACCTCCTCGCGCCAGCCGGTGCGGGCACCCTTCTGCGCCGCCTCCTTGGCGATCTGCTCGAAGTCGCCGTCCCCCCAGTCGCGCCGGGCGAAGCCGAGCAGCACGAAGCCGGGAGGGAGCAGCCCGCGGTTGGCGAGGTCGTACACGGCGGGGATGAGCTTCTTGCGGGCCAGGTCGCCGGTGACGCCGAACACCACGAGCGCGCACGGCCCCGGCACCCGCGGCAGCCGCCGGTCCCGCGGGTCGCGCAGGGGGTTGTGCGTCACGCAAGCACCTTGAGGACGTCGCTGAGCGACTTGCTGCTGAGCAGGTGCAGGCGCAGCACCGGCCGGCCGTGGTCGCCGAGGACCTTCGCGTCGCCTGCCGCCTGCGCGGCGATCAGGCTGCCGTAGCTGAACTCCCGGTCGGGGATCGGCAGGTCCTGCAGCACGTTGCCGGTGATCTGCAGGAAGACGCCGACCGGGGGACCGCCCTTGTGGTACTGCCCGGTGGAGTGCAGGAAGCGCGGTCCCCACCCGAAGGTGACCGGTCGCCGGACGCGGCGGGCGAGCGAGGACCGGACCGTCTGGAGCTGGCCGTCGCGAGGGCGGTCGAGGTAGGCCATGACGGCCAGGTAGCCGTCCTGCGGCACGGCCGACAGCAGCTGCGCGACCGCGCCCTCGACCGTGTGCTGGCCGGTGAGCAGGCCCTCGGTGGCGTAGACCTCGATGGTGCCGTCGGTGAAGGCGGGCTGCTCCGGCTCGGGCTGCGCGTCGAGCAGCCCGCGGGCCGCCGCCTTCGCGCTCTCGACGTCGGGCTGGTCGAAGGGGTTGATGCCGAGCAGCCGGCCGGACACGGCGACGGCGTACTCCCACAGGACCAGCTGCTGGCCCAGGGTTCCCGTCACGTCGGTGCCGACGTGCGGCGGTTCGCCGGCGATCCGGACGACGTGCACGTCGGAGTGCGGCCACTGCAGCTCGGGCGCGTCCGGCTCCACGACGACCGGCAGCAGGCCCCTGCCGTCCTTGCCGGTGGACTCGGCGATGAGCTGCTCCGCCCAGTCGCCGAAGCCCGGCAGCGGCGAGAGGTCCGCGTCGATGACGATCTTGTCGCGGCCGTCGGCACCCAGGGCGGCGCCGAGCTGCAGGGCCGGGTTGTCGGCCTCGGTGAGCCGGCCGAGGAAGGTCTCGGCCTGGTCCAGCAGCAGCTCGACGTCGGCGCCGGCGAGCGCCGACGGCACCAGCCCGAAGGCGGTGAGCGCGCTGTACCGGCCGCCGACGTGCGGGTCGGCGAGGAAGACGGCGCGGTAGCCCTCGTCGCGGGCCAGCTGCTCCAGCGGGGAGCCCGGGTCGGTGACGACGACGATCCGCTGCTTCGCGTCGATGCCGGCGTGGGTGAACGCCTCGACGAAGGACCGGCGCTGGCTGTCGGTCTCCAGGGTGCCGCCGCTCTTGCTCGACACCACGACCACGGTGCGCTGCAGGTCGCCGGTGAGTGCCGTGCGGACCTGGTCGGGGTGCGTCGAGTCGAGGACCGTGAGCGGCACCTCGGCGTGCTTGCAGATCACCTCGGGTGCCAGCGAGCTGCCGCCCATGCCGCAGAGGACGACGTGGTCGACACCCTCCTCGCGCAGGGCGTCCCGCAGCTTCAGCAGCTCGGGGACGATCTTCCAGGAGACCTCGACGACGTCGAGCCAGCCGAGCCGGATGCTGGCCTCCTTCTCGGCCGCGGGACCCCAGAGGCTGGCGTCGTGGGCGAGCAACCGGGCCGGCACGTTGTCGCGCTGCAGGGCCTGCAGCGCCTTGCCGGCGTGCTCGCGCAGCCCGTCGCCGTTGACGGTGACGGAGACGATCACGGCCGCGCCTTGGCGAGCTGGTCGGTGACGGACTCGAGCAGCTCCGCCCACGAGTCCTCGAACTTCTGGACGCCCTCCTTCTCGAGCACCTCCGTGACGTCGTCGATGTCGATGCCGGCGGCCTTGAGGTCGTCGAACACCTGGCGGGCCTCGGCGTAGGCGCCGGTCACCGTGTCGCCGGAGATGTCGCCGTGGTCGGCCACCGCGTGCAGGGTCGCCTCGGGCATCGTGTTGACGGTGCCGGGCGCGACGAGCTCCGTGACGTACATCGTGTCGGGGTACGCCGGGTCCTTGACGCCGGTCGAGGCCCAGAGCGGGCGCTGCGGCTTGGCGCCCGCAGCCTCCAGCGCGCGCCACCGGGCGCCGGAGAACACCTCCTCGTAGGCCTGGTAGGCCAGCCGGGCGTTCGCGATGCCGGCCTTGCCCCGGAGCGGGTGGCCCTTGCCGAGCCGCTTGTCGACCTCGGTGTCGACCCGGCTGACGAAGAAGCTCGCCACCGAGGCCATCCGGGTGATGTCGTGGCCGCCGGCCTTCGCCTGCTCCAGGCCGGCGAGGAAGGCGTCCATGACGGCGCGGTAGCGCTCGATGCCGAAGATGAGGGTCACGTTGACGCTGATGCCGTGCGCGAGCACCTCCGTGATGGCGGGCAGGCCCTCGACGGTGGCGGGGATCTTGATGAGGAGGTTCTCCCGGTCGACGAGCCACCACAGCGCCTCGGCCTCCGCGACGGTCCGGTCGGTGTCGGCGGCCAGCCGCGGGTCCACCTCGATGGACACCCGGCCGTCGACGCAGTCGGTCGCGTCGTAGCGCAGCTTCAGCACGTCGCAGGCCCAGCGGACGTCGTACGTCGTGAGGGCCCGGACCGCCTCGCCGAGGTCGACGCCGCGCAGCGCGAGGTCCTTGACCTGGCTGTCGTAGGCGGCGCCGTCCGACAGCGCCTTCTGGAAGATGGAGGGGTTGGTCGTCACCCCGACGACGTGCTGCGTGCTCACCAGGTCGGCGAGGTTGCCGGACCGCAGCCGCTCGCGGGACAGGTCGTCGAGCCACACCGCCACGCCTGCGGCGGAGAGGTCTGCCAGGTGGTCGGTCATGGGGACTTCCTTCTCAGTTGCCGGTGGTCGAGCCCTTGGTCTGGCCGAGCTTGGCGAGCGAGGCGTGGGCTGCCGCGACGGCCCGGTCGGCCGTGAGTCCGAACTGCTCGTAGAGCGTCTGGTACGGCGCCGAGGCGCCGAAGTGCTCCAGGGACAGCGGTACCCCGCCCTCGCCGAGGTACTTCCACCACGACTGCGCGATCCCGGCCTCGATCGTGACGCGGGCCCGCACGGTGGGCGGCAGCACGGTGTCGCGGTAGGCCTGGTCCTGCTCCTCGAACCACTCGAGGCAGGGCATCGACACGACCCGGGTGGTGGTGCCCTCGGCCTCGAGGGTCTCCCGGGCGGCCAGCGCGATCTGCACCTCGGAGCCGGTGGCGATGAGGATGACGTTCGGCTGGCCGTCGGAGGCCTCCTCGAGCACGTAACCGCCCTTCGCCACCCCGGTGGTCTTCGCGGGGTCGAGGGTCGGCACGTTCTGCCGGGTCAGGGCGAGCGCGGCCGGCCGGTCGGTGTGGCCCAGCACGGCCTGCCACGCGGCCGCCGTCTCGTTGGCGTCGGCCGGCCGCACGACGTCGAGGCCGGGGATCGCCCGCAGCGCCGCGAGGTGCTCGATCGGCTGGTGCGTCGGGCCGTCCTCGCCGAGGCCGATCGAGTCGTGGGTCCAGACGTAGGTGACGGGCAGCTTCATGAGCGCCGCCAGCCGCACGGCACCGCGCATGTAGTCGCTGAAGACCAGGAAGGTGCCGCCGTAGACCCGGGTCCCGCCGTGCAGCGAGATGCCGTTCATGATCGAGCCCATGGCGTGCTCGCGGATCCCGAAGTGCAGCACGCGCCCGTAGGGACCGCCCTGGAACTCCTTGGTCTGCCGGTCCTGCGGCAGGAAGCTGGGCGCGCCCTTCGGCGTGGTGTTGTTGGACTCGGCCAGGTCGGCGGAGCCGCCCCACAGCTCGGGCAGCACCGGCGCGAGCGCGCTCAGGACCTCACCGGACGCCTTGCGGGTCGCCATCCCCTTCGGGTCGGCGGGGAAGGACGGCAGCGCCTCGGTCCAGCCGGCGGGCAGCGTGCGGGTCCGCAGCCGGTCGAGCAGCGCGGCGCCGTCGGGGTTGCCGGCGGCCCAGGCGTCGAAGCCCTGCTGCCACTCGGCGTGCAGGGCGCGGCCGCGGGTGACCACCTCGCGGGCGTGCGCCAGGACCTCGTCGGGGATGAGGAAGGACCGCTCCGGGTCGAGACCGAGGATCTTCTTGGTGGCGGCGACCTCCTCCGCGCCGAGGGCGGACCCGTGCGCCTTGCCGGTGTTCTGCTTGGTCGGCGCGGGCCACCCGATGATGGTGCGCAGCGCGATGAACGACGGCCGGTCGGTGACGGCCTTCGCGGCGCGGATGGCCTTGTCCAGGGCGGCCACGTCCTCGACGTACTCGCCGTCCTTGTGGAGCCAGTCGACCCGCTGGACGTGCCAGCCGTAGGCCTCGTACCGGGCGCAGGTGTCCTCGGTGAAGGCGATGTTGGTGTCGTCCTCGATGGAGATGTGGTTGTCGTCCCACAGCAGCAGCAGGTTCCCGAGCCGCTGGGTGCCGGCGAGCGAGCTGGCCTCGGCGGACACGCCCTCCTCGAGGTCGCCGTCGGAGGCGAAGCAGTAGACGTCGTGGTCGAACGGCGACTCACCGGGCGCGGTGTCCGGGTCGAGCAGGCCGCGCTCCCGCCGCGCCGCCATCGCCATGCCGACCGCGTTCCCGACGCCCTGGCCGAGCGGCCCGGTGGTGGTCTCGACCCCGATCGTGTGGCCGTGCTCGGGGTGCCCGGGCGTCAGCGAGCCCCACTGCCGCAGGTGGCTGAGGTCCTCGACGGTGAGGCCGTACCCGCTCAGCAGCAGCTGGATGTACAGGGTCACGCTGGAGTGGCCGCAGGAGAGCACGAAGCGGTCCCTCCCGACCCAGCTCGGGTCGCTCGGGTCGTGTCGCAGGTGCCGCTGGAACAGCAGGTACGCCGCCGGCGCCAGGCTCATCGCGGTGCCGGGGTGACCCGAGCCGGCGGCCTCCACCGCGTCCATCGCGAGGGCGCGGACGACGTCCACCGCCTGCTTGTCCAGGTCGGTCCACTCGAGCGTGCCCACAGCGCTTTCCCCTCGCTCCTGATGATCGGTTCGACCCTATCCCTGGGGCGTGCCCCGGGGATCGGCGCCCAACCGGGGCGGCGGCAGGACGGTCGCGTGACGTCCCGCTAGAGTCTCGGGCGTGACGAGCCTGGCTGAGACGAGCCCGGCCGTCGCTCCCACGGTCTCCGCGTCGGCCCGTGCGCGGGCGACGGTGGGTGCCTACGTCGCCCTGACCAAGCCGCGGATCATCGAGCTGCTGCTCGTCACGACCGTCCCGACCATGGTGCTGGCCGCCCGCGGCTGGCCCGGCTGGGGCCTCACCGCCGCCACCCTCGTGGGCGGGTCGCTCGCCGCGGGCAGCGCCAACGCGCTCAACTGCTGGTGGGACCGCGACATCGACGTGGTGATGAACCGCACCTCGCGGCGCCCGCTGGCCCGGCACACGGTCACCCCGACCGCGGCGCTCGTCTTCGGTCTCGTGCTGGGGGTGCTCGCCACCGCCGAGCTGTGGCTCACGACCAACGGGCTGTCGGCGCTGCTCGCCGACGCGGCCATCGCGTTCTACGTGTGCGTCTACACGATGATCTTGAAGCGCCGCACCTCCCAGAACATCGTCTGGGGCGGCGCGGCGGGCTGCATGCCGGTGCTCATCGGCTGGTCGGCGGTGACCGACTCGCTGTCCTGGGCCGCTGTCGTGCTGTTCGCGGTGATCTTCTTCTGGACCCCGCCGCACTTCTGGGCCCTCGCCATGAAGTTCAAGGACGACTACGCCCGGGCCGCGGTCCCGATGCTGCCGGTCGTGGCCACGCCGCAGACCGTCGCGCGCCGGGTGGTCGCCTACTCCTGGGCCATGGTGGCCACCTCGCTGCTGCTCGCGCTCGACGCGTCCGGCCCGGTCTACCTCGCGTCGGCCGTCGTGCTGGGCGCGGTGTTCCTGCGCGAGGCCCACGTGCTGCAGCGGCAGGTGCTGTCCGGCGGGGCCTTCAAGCCGATGCGGCTGTTCCACTTCTCGATCACCTACCTGGCGCTGCTGTTCCTCGCCGTGGCCGTCGACCAGCTCGTCTGACCTTGCGTCCTTCTTCCTGAGCCTGACCGTGGGATCGCTTCCTAGGACGTTGCGGGTGGGGCTGGCCACCTGCGCGGCGTGGCCGGACCTCGACGCCGACGGCCCGGAGCTGCGGGCGGCCCTGGCCGCGGAGGGCCTCGCGGCCGAGGTCGCCGTCTGGGACGACCCGGCCGTCGACTGGGACGGCTACGACCTGGTCGTGATCCGCTCCACGTGGGACTACTGGGACCGCCGGGACGACTACCTCGCCTGGACGCGCCGGGTGCCGCGGCTCGCCAACGGACCCGACGTCGTCGCGTGGAACACCGACAAGGCCTACCTCCGCCGGCTCGCCGACGCCGGCGTCCCCGTGGTGCCGACCGCCTGGGTCGCACCGGGGGAGCCGTTCACCGCGCCCGAGCACCCGTTCGTCGTGAAGCCCTCGGTGAGCGCCGGTGCGCGCGGGACGGCCGCCTACGAGGCCGGCGACGAGCGCGCCGCGGAGCACGTCGCGCGGCTGCACGCGGCGGGCAAGACGGTGATGGTGCAGCCGTACCTGGCGGAGGTGGAGGACCGCGGCGAGACGTCGGTGCTGGTCTTCGACGGCGAGGTCTCCCACGGCGCGCGCAAGTCGGCCGTGCTCACCAAGGGCGCGGGTGAGGCCGAGCCCGGCAGCTGGACGATCTCGGCGCGCGAGCCGTCGGCGGAGGAGGTCGCGCTCGCGGAGCAGGTCGTGGCGGTGGCCGCCGGCTGGGGCGAGGACCTGCTCTACGCCCGCGTCGACCTGCTGCCGGGGCCGGTGGTCGTCGAGCTCGAGGTCACGGAACCGTCGCTGTTCCTGCTGCAGGCGCCGGGGTCGGCGGCGCGCTACGCGCGGGCCGTGCGCGCGTGGACAGAGCGAGCCAGCTCGCGACGGTGAACACCGAGGTCGCGAGGGCCACGTGCACGGCGACCAGGCCGGCGGGCACCCCGTTGTAGTACTGCCAGTAGCCGACGGCCACCTGGGTGGCCAGCAGGCCCAGCAGGGCCAGCCCCCAGGGGCGGTACGACGTCCGCCACGCCACCACGACGGTGGCCAGCAGCAGGCCGGTGAGCAGCCACACCGCGTCGGCGTGCAGCTGCGTGACGTCGCGCGGGTCGAAGGGCAGCCGCTCCACCTTCGGGTCGCCCGCGTGCGGGCCCGTCCCGGTGACCAGCGTGCCGAGCACCAGCACGACGCTGGTCGCCCCGACCACCCCCCAGCTCAGCCCATGAATGCTTGCTGGGACTGCCCGTTCGGGCTGAGAAGGCAATCCCAGTGAGCATTCATGGCGGAGGCGGGAGAGGAGGGCGGCGGCGGCGAGGACCAGCGGGAAGCTGGTGAGGAAGTGCAGGATCAGCACGTAGGGGTTGAGGCCGCTCAGCACCAGCAGCCCGCCGATGACGGCCTGCAGGGGGACGACGGCTGCCTGCACGAGCGCGAGCCGCTGGTGCTGCGGGGCGTACCGCCGCACCGCGACGACCAGCGCGATGCCGACGGCCTCCATGACCACGGCCAGCAGCCGGTTCCCGAACTCGATGTAGCCGTGCGCGCCGAGCGCCGCGGTGTTGGTCAGCGACGACCCCGTGCAGCGCGGCCAGGTCGGGCACCCGAGCCCGGAGCCGGTCACGCGGACCGCCGTCCCCGACACGACCAGCAGCATCTGCAGTCCCAAGGCGAGGGAGGTGAGCCGTCGGACCAGGAGCACGGCGTCAGCGTAGGCGGGCGTGTGACCGACGCCCTACCAGGAAGCGGACCGGAGAGTCCGGTTGTGCCCTACGGTGCCCGCATGGCTCCCTCCCCCCGGCGGACGCTGCTCGTCCTGACGCTGCCCGCCTTCGGGTACTCGCTGGCGCAGACCATGCTGGTGCCCGCCTTCCCGGACATCGTCCGGGAGCTGCACACGACGGCCGCCAACGTCACGTGGCTGCTCACGGCGTACCTCGTCAGCGCTGCGGTCTGCACCCCGCTGGTGGGTCGCCTCGGGGACACGGTCGGCAAGCGCCGGATGCTGGTCGTCTCGGTCGGGGCCTTCGTCGTCGGCAACGTCGTCTCGGCCGTCGGCGGGACCTACTGGCTCGTCCTCGCCGGCCGCGTCGTCCAGGGGCTCGCGGGCGGCATGTTCCCGCTGGTCTTCGGGATCCTGCGCGACGAGCTGCCGCCGGAGCGGGTCGGCAGCAGCATCGGGTTCGTCTCGTCGACCCTCGGCATCGGCGGGGGAGTCGGACTGCTGCTCGGCGGTGCGATGGTGGACGCCCTCGGCTACACCTCGATCTTCTGGCTCGGGGCCGCCGCGTCGCTCGTCTCCCTCGTGGCGATCGTGCTGCTCGTCCCCGAGTCACCGACCCGCGCCCCGGGACGCACGGACCTGCGTGGCGCGACCCTGCTCGCGGCCGGCCTCGTGCTCGGGCTGCTCGGCGTGTCCCAGGGGACCGCCTGGGGCTGGGACGACCCGCGGGTGCTCGCGCTGCTGACGAGCGGCCCGGTCGTCCTCGTGCTCTGGGTGTGGGTCCAGTGGCGCACCCCCGAGCCGCTCGTCGACATGCGCACGCTGCGGTCGCGGCCGGTGCTCCTCACGAACGTCGCGACCCTGCTCGTCGGCTTCGGCATGTTCGGTGCGTTCGTGCTCGTCCCGCAGATCGTCGAGGCACCGACGTCGACGGGCTACGGCTTCGGCGGCAGCGCCACCCACGCCGGCCTGCTGATGCTGCCGGGCTCGCTGTGCATGCTCGTGCTCGGGCCGGTCTCCGGGAGCCTCGGCACCCGCTACGGCCACCAGCTCTCGCTGCTGCTCGGGGCGGGCCTGTCGGCTGTCGGGCTCGGCCTGCTCGCCGCGTTCCACCGCTCCGACGCCGACATCCTCGTGTTCCTGACGGTCGTCAACGCGGGCATCGCGTTCGCCTTCGCCGCCATGCCGAACCTGATCGTCGCGACCGTGCCGGTCACCCAGACCGGCCAGGCGACCGGCTTCAACGCGGTCGTCCGCTCGGTCGGCTCGTCGGTGGGGACGACGGTCACCGCTGTCGTCGTCGCCGCGAGCATCGCGGCCGGTACGACGATGCCGCGCGACAGCGGCTTCGTGCTCGCCTTCGCGCTGTGCTCCGGGACCTCGGTGCTGGCCGCCGTGCTCGCCCTGCTGGTGCCCGCCAGCCGGACACCCCACGTCCTTGCCGGGCAGGAGCGCGGCGCAGCCTCGATCCTGCCGGACCCGGCCCTCGCGGCCGACCGGGCATGAGGGTCCGCGCGGACGCCGTCCGCAACGCCGAGCGGGTCCTCGACGCCGCCCGTGAGGTGTTCGCCGAGCGCGGCCTGGCCGCCGGCATCGACGAGGTCGCCGCCCGCGCCGGTGTGGGGAAGGCGACCGTCTACCGCTGCTGGCCCACCAAGGAGCAGCTCGTCGCGGCCGTCGCGGGCACCCGGGTCGACGCGTTCACCGACCGGGTGCTCGACGCGCTGAGCGACCCCGACCCGACAGGCGCGTTCGAGGCGCTGCTGCTCTCCGCCGCCGAGAGCTCCGCGGCCAACCGGCTCCTCCACACCGGCCTCGCCGCCTCCTGCGAGACGCCGGAGCTCGCGGCGAAGCGGGCCGCCTGCCGCGCCGCGATGCAGCGGTTGATGGCCCGTGGCCAGCAGCAGGGCGGCCTCCGGCGGGACGTCACCGCGGAAGAGGTCACCGTGCTGTTCAGCGGCTTCACCGCCATGCTGGCGGCCGCCGGCGAGTCCGACCCCGCGGTGTGGCGCCGCTACGCGTCCCTGGTGGTCGCAGCCACCCGCGCCTGACTGGCGCCTCCCCGCCCGCTCTGGTGATCAGCAAGGTGGGGGAGAGGCAGTCACTCCCAGCGGAAGAGGCGGGCGGCCAGCGCCAGCCCGGTGACCGCCCAGGCGGCCAGTGCGAGCAGGTCGCGACCGACCAGGGCGCCGTGCTGCAGCAGCTGGCGCAGCCCGTCGGACAGCGCCGCGGTGGGCAGCCACCGGAGCACGTCCGCCGCCCCTCCGAGCTCGCTGAGCGGGAAGACGATCCCGCCGAGCACCAGCAGGACGAACCACAGCAGGTTCGCCGCGGCGAGCGTCGTGAGCCCGCGCAGCGTGCCGCCCAGCAGCAGCCCGAGCCCGCTGAAGGCGGCGGTGCCCAGCACGACGAGCAGCACGACCCCGCCGGCCGACCCGTGCGGGTGCCAGCCCAGCGCCAGCCCGACCAGGCACACGAGCGCGACCTGCAGGACCTCGACCGCGAGCACGGCAAGGGTCTTCGCCAGCAGCAGCACCGACCGCGGGAGCGGGGTGGCGCCCAGCCGCTTCAGGACGCCGTACTGCCGCTCGAAGCCGGTCCCGATCGCCTGTCCGGTGAAGGCCGTCGACATGACCGACAGCGCCAGCACGCCCGGCACGAAGAAGTCGACGCGCCGGCCGGTCACGTTCACGAACGGCACCGTGGTCAGCACGACCAGCAGCCCGAGCGGGATGACGAGGGTCAGCAGGACCTGCTCGCCGTTGCGCAGCAGCAGCGTCAGCTCGGCGGCGGCCTGCGCGCGCAGCATCCGCGAGCGGCTCGCGGGCGCCGCCTGCGGCACCAGCGACGGCCACGCCGTCATGCCCGCAGCTCCCGGCCGGTCAGGTCGAGGAAGACGTCCTCCAGCGTCCGGCGGGTCTGCAGCCCCTCCGGCAGGACACCGCGGGTGGCGCACCAGGCCGTGACGCCGGCGAGCAGCTGCGGCCCGTCCGGGCCCTCGACGAGGTAGGTGCCCTCGGGCGACTCCTTGCCGGCGCAGTCCGGACCGAGCCCGCGCAGCAGGTCCTCGACGTCCAGCCCGGGCGGGCCGGTGAAGCGGACGAACGCCTGCGTCGAGGCGGTGAGCTCGGGCACCGTGCCGTGCGCCACCACCCTCCCGTGGTCCATCACGTAGACCTCGTCGGACAGGTGCTCCGCCTCGTCCATGAGGTGGGTCGTGAGCAGCACCGAGACCCCGTCGGCGCGCAGCGCCTCCACGAGGTCCCAGGTGGCGCGCCGCGCCTGCGGGTCGAGACCCGCCGTCGGCTCGTCCAGGAACACCAGCTCCGGGCGCCCGACCACCGCCATCGCCAGCGACAGCCGCTGCTGCTGCCCGCCGGACAGCCGCCGGTAGGGCGTCCGCGCCACGTCGGACAGCCCGAGCAGCTCCAGCAGCGACACCGGGTCGTGCGGGTGGGCGTAGAACCGGCTGAACAGGGTGAGCAGCTCGCGCGCCTGCAGACCCGGGTACCCGCCGCCGCCCTGCGGCATCACGCCGATCCGAGCCCGGGCTGCGGCAGGGGAGCCCCCGAGCACGCGGACCGTGCCCGCGTCGGGTGTCCGGAAGCCCTCGCAGACCTCCACCGTCGTCGTCTTGCCGGCCCCGTTCGGCCCCAGCAGCGCGGTGACGCTCCCGGCCGGCACGGTCAGGCTGAGACCGTCCACGGCGGTCCGCTCGCCGTACCTCTTCACGAGGTCCGAGACCTCCAGGGCAGGCGTGCTCACGGCGCAGAGACTAGGCGTGATCTTGGCTAAGGGTGCCCTTCGTGGCGGCGGTCACCCGGCTCCGGTTAGACCTGCGGCAGGATTTTCGACACACTGGTGTTGTGAAAAGCATGGGAGAGGGCACCGGCACGCGCGAGCGCGTCCTCGGCCTGCTCCTGGAGCTCGGGACCGCCACCGCCGCCACGCTCAGCGAGCGCCTCGACGTCACCCCCGCCGGCATCCGGCGGCACCTCGACGCGCTGCTCGCCGAGGGCGTCGTGACGACCCGCGAGCCGCGCCGCCGCGTCGTCACCCGCGGCCGGCCCGCCAAGCTCTACGCCCTGTCCGACGCGGGGCACGCCGCCGGCCCGTCGGCCTACGACGCGCTCGCGGTCAGCGCGCTGCGCTTCATGACGCCCGACCAGGTCGAGGCCTTCGCTGAGGCGAGGGGCCAGGAGCTCGAGGCGCGGTACGCCGGGACCACCGGACCCGTCGAGCTGGCCGCCTCCCTCAGCGAGGACGGCTACGCCGCCTCGGTGACCGAGCAGGGCCTCGGCGTCCAGCTCTGCCAGCACCACTGCCCCGTCCAGCACGTGGCTGCGGAGTTCCCGCAGCTGTGCGACGCCGAGACGGCCGCCCTCGGCCGCGTCCTCGGCGTGCACGTCCAGCGACTCGCGACCATCGCCCACGGCGACGGCGTGTGCACCACCTTTGTCCCCACAGGGAAGGTCGACGCATGACCAGCACCCAAGACCAGGCGCTCGACGGGCTTGGCAACTACAAGTTCGGCTGGGCCGACTCCGACGTCGCCGGTGCTGCCGCCAAGCGCGGCCTCAACGAGGACGTGGTGCGTGACATCTCCTCGAAGAAGTCCGAGCCGCAGTGGATGCTCGACATGCGGCTCAAGGGCCTGAAGCTGTTCGAGAAGAAGCCCATGCCGACCTGGGGCTCCAACCTCGACGGCATCGACTTCGACAACATCAAGTACTTCGTGCGGTCCACGGAGAAGCAGGCGACCTCCTGGGAGGAGCTGCCCGAGGACATCAAGAACACCTACGACAAGCTCGGCATCCCCGAGGCCGAGAAGCAGCGCCTCGTCGCCGGTGTCGCGGCGCAGTACGAGTCCGAGGTCGTCTACCACCAGATCCGCGAGGACCTCGAGCAGCAGGGCGTGCTGTTCCTCGACACCGACACGGCGCTGCGCGAGCACGAGGACATGTTCCGCGAGTACTTCGGCTCGGTCATCCCGGTCGGGGACAACAAGTTCGCGGCGCTCAACACCGCGGTCTGGTCCGGCGGGTCGTTCATCTACGTGCCGCCGGGCGTCAAGGTCGACATCCCGCTGCAGGCCTACTTCCGCATCAACACCGAGAACATGGGCCAGTTCGAGCGGACGCTCATCATCGCCGACGAGGGCTCGAGCGTGCACTACGTCGAGGGCTGCACCGCGCCCATCTACAGCTCCGACTCGCTGCACTCGGCGGTCGTCGAGATCATCGTGAAGAAGGACGCCCACGTCCGCTACACGACGATCCAGAACTGGTCGAACAACGTCTACAACCTCGTGACCAAGCGCACCGCGGTGCACGCCGGCGGTCGCATGGAGTGGATCGACGGCAACATCGGCTCCAAGGTCACGATGAAGTACCCCGCCTGCTTCCTGCTGGGCGAGGGCGCCTCCGGCGAGACGCTGTCGATCGCCTTCGCGGGCGAGGGCCAGCACCAGGACGCCGGCGCGAAGATGGTGCACGCCGCTCCCCGGACGACGTCCAACATCGTCTCGAAGTCGGTGGCGCGCGGCGGCGGCCGGACGTCGTACCGCGGGCTCATCCAGGTGCAGGAGGGCGCGGTCGGCAGCAAGTCGAACGTCGTCTGCGACGCCCTGCTCGTCGACACGATCAGCCGGTCCGACACCTACCCCTACGTCGACGTGCGCGAGGACGACGTGTCGCTCGGCCACGAGGCGACGGTCTCCAAGGTGGGCGAGGACCAGATGTTCTACCTCATGAGCCGCGGCATCGAGGAGAGCGAGGCGATGGCGATGGTCGTGCGCGGCTTCGTCGAGCCGATCGCGCGCGAGCTGCCCATGGAGTACGCGCTGGAGCTCAACCGCCTCATCGAGCTGCAGATGGAGGGCTCCGTTGGCTAGCACGGACGCGCGCCCTGAGCGGCTGACCTCGCGCGACCCGGACGCCTTCCCGGCGATCACGGGACGCGAGGAGGAGTGGCGCTTCACGCCGCTCTACCGGCTGCGCGGGCTGCACGACGGCACCGCCGTGGTCGACGGCTCGCTCACGGTCGAGGGGGACGTCGAGACCATCGGACCAGACCACCCGCTGGTCGGGACGGCGCTGACACCGGCCGACCGGCCGGCCGCGCTCGCGATGCGCGACTTCAAGGAGGGTCAGCTCGTCACCGTCGACGGCGAGCTGGCCGAGCCGATCACCTTGCGGTTCAAGGGAACCGGCGAGACGAGCTACGGCCACGTGGTCATCGACGCCAAGCCCTTCAGCAAGGCGGTCGTCGTCCTCGACCACGTCGGTGACGGCACCCACGCGGGTGGCGTCGAGGTCCTCGTCGGCGACGGCGCGGACCTCACGCTGGTCTCCGTCCAGGACTGGGACGACACCGCGGTGCACCTGTCCAGCCAGGCGGCGAAGGTCGGACGGGACGCGCGCTTCAAGAGCGTCGTCGTCACCTTCGGTGGCGACCTGGTCCGGCTCGCGCCGACCGTGACCTACGCCGGCACCGGAGGCGACGCGGAGCTGCTCGGGCTCGCCTTCGCCGACGCCGGCCAGCACCTGGAGCACCGCCTCTTCGTCGACCACCGGTCGCCGAGCTGCCGCAGCCGGGTGACCTACAAGTCGGCGGCGCAGGGCACCGACGCGCACACCGTCTGGATCGGCGACGTCCTCATCCGGGCCGAGGCGACGGGCACCGACACCTACGAGCTCAACCGCAACCTGCTGCTGTCGGACGAGGCTCGCGCGGACAGCGTGCCCAACCTCGAGATCGAGACCGGTGAGATCGCGGGGGCGGGGCACGCCAGTGCGACGGGCCGGTTCGACGACAACCAGCTGTTCTACCTGCAGTCGCGCGGCATCCCCGCCGACGAGGCGCGCCGGATGGTCGTCCGCGGGTTCTTCTCCGAGGTCGTCCAGCGGGTCGGCGTCCCGGCGCTGGAGGAGCGGCTGCAGGCCGCCATCGACAGGGAGCTGTCGGCATGAGGGCCTGCGCGCTCAACGACATCCCCGAGGAGGGTGCGCACCGCGTCGTCCTCAACGGGATCGCGCTGTGCCTGGCCCGCAGCCAGGGCGAGGTGTTCGCGATCAGCGACGTCTGCTCGCACGCCGACGTCTCGCTGTCGGAGGGCGACGTCGAGGACGGCACGGTCGAGTGCTGGCTGCACGGCTCGCGCTTCGACCTGCGCACCGGCAAGCCGCTGAGCCTGCCCGCGACCAAGCCGGTCGCCACCTACTCCGTCACCGTCGAAGGCGATGACGTCAACGTGAAGCTGGAGAAGTAGTGACCACCCTCGAGATCCGCGACCTGTCCGTCAGCGTGGACGACAAGCCCATCCTCACCGGCGTCGACCTGACCATCCGGTCGGGCGAGACGCACGCCATCATGGGCCCGAACGGCTCCGGCAAGTCGACGCTGGCCTACAGCCTCGCCGGTCACCCGAAGTACACCGTCACCGGCGGCACCGTGACCCTCGACGGCGCCGACGTGCTCAGCATGTCGGTCGACGAGCGGGCCCGGGCGGGCATGTTCCTCGCCATGCAGTACCCCGTCGAGGTGCCGGGTGTCACGGTCTCCAACTTCCTCCGCACGGCCGCGACAGCGGTCCGCGGGGAGGCGCCGTCGCTGCGCAACTGGGTGAAGGAGCAGAAGGGGGCCATGGCTGCCCTGGAGATGGACCCGGCGTTCGCCACCCGCAACGTCAACGAGGGCTTCTCGGGCGGGGAGAAGAAGCGCCACGAGATCCTGCAGCTGGAGCTGCTGAAGCCCAAGATCGCCATCCTCGACGAGACCGACTCCGGCCTCGACGTGGACGCGCTGCGGGTCGTGTCCGAGGGCGTCAACCGGGTGCGCGCCACCGGCGAGACCGGCACGCTGCTCATCACCCACTACACCCGGATCCTGCGCTACATCGAGCCGGACTTCGTGCACGTCTTCGTCGGCGGCAAGATCGTCGAGGAGGGCGGCAAGGAGCTCGCCGACGAGCTCGAGGCGAACGGCTACGCGAAGTACACGCCGGCGGCGGTCTGAGATGACCTTCGACGTCGAGGCGGTCCGCAAGGACTTCCCTGTGCTGTCCCGGGAGGTGCACGGGCACCCGCTCGTGTTCCTGGACAGCGCTGCGTCGTCGCAGAAGCCCCGCCAGGTCCTCGAGGCCGAGCGGTTGTTCGTCGAGGAGCACTACGCCAACGTGCACCGCGGCGTGCACACGCTGTCGCAGGAGGCGACCGACGCCTACGAGGCCGCGCGCGCGACGGTCGCGTCGTTCATCGGCGGCGCACCGCACGAGGTCGTCTTCACCAAGAACGTCACCGAGTCGATCAACCTCGTCTCCTACGCCCTCACGGCGAGCATCCGCCCCGGCGACGAGATCGCGGTCACCGAGATGGAGCACCACTCCAACCTCGTGCCGTGGCAGATGCTCGCCGAGCGCACGGGCGCCACGCTGCGCTGGCTGGGCCTCACCGACGAGGGCAGGCTCGACCTGTCCGACCTCGACGAGGTCGTCAACGAGCGGACCAGGATCTTCGCGTTCGCGCACATCTCGAACCTGCTCGGCACCGAGAACGACATCCCGGCGCTCGTGGCCCGCGCCAAGGCCGTCGGGGCGCTCACCCTCGTCGACGGCGCACAGGCCGTGCCGCACCAGCCGGTCGACGTCCGCGCCCTCGACGTCGACTTCTACGCCTTCACCGGGCACAAGATGCTGGCGCCGACCGGCGTCGGGGTGCTGTGGGGTCGCGACCTCGACGCGCTGCCGCCGTTCATGGGCGGCGGCTCGATGATCGAGGTCGTCGAGATGACCGGGTCGACCTACGCGAAGGCCCCCGAGCGCTTCGAGGCCGGCACCCCGGTCATCAGCCAGGCGGTCGCGCTGGCGGCGGCCTGCGACTACCTCTCCGCCCTCGGCCTCGACAGCGTCAAGCAGCACGAGACCGCGCTCACCGCAAGGCTCCTCGACGGCATCCGCCGGCTGCCCGGTGTCTCCGTGCTCGGTCCGGACACGACCGAGATGCGGGGGAGCGCCGTCTCCTTCGTCGTGGACGGGGTGCACCCGCACGACGTCGGCCAGTCGCTCGACGACCTCGGCATCGCGGTCAGGGTCGGGCACCACTGCGCGGCCCCGGTGTGCCGCCGCTACGGCGTCCCCGCGACGGCCCGGGCGTCCAGCTACGTCTACAACAACGAGGCCGACATCGACGCGCTGCTGGAAGGGATCCAGCGGGTGCAGGAGTTCTGGAAGCCATGACCGACGCCAACAGCTCGATGTACCAGGAGATCATCCTGGAGCACTACAAGCACCCGCACCACCAGGGGCTGCGCGACCCCTTCGACGTCGAGGTCCACCACGTCAACCCCACCTGCGGCGACGAGGTCACCCTGCGCGTGAAGGTGACGGACGGCATCGTCGAGGACGTGTCGTACGAAGGGCACGGCTGCTCGATCAGCCAGGCAGCCACCTCGGTCATGACCGACCTGGTCATCGGCAAGCCGGTGCCCCAGGCGCTCACCACCCACGAGGCGTTCCTGGAGCTCATGCAGTCCCGCGGGCAGCTCGTGCCCGACGAGGACGTGCTCGAGGACGGCATCGCCTTCGCCGGTGTCAGCAAGTACCCGGCGCGCGTCAAGTGCGCGCTGCTGGGCTGGATGGCCTGGAAGGACGCCACGTCCCAGGCCCTTGAGAGGACTCCTCAGCCGTGAGGCTGGAAAGGAACAGAGCATGAGCGAGGCAGTCGACACGCCCACCGTGGCGGACGACCCCAAGTCCAAGCCGTCCGAGGAGGACGTGCTCGAGGCGATGAAGGACGTCGTCGACCCTGAGCTCGGCATCAACGTCGTCGACCTCGGGCTGGTCTACGGGGCGATGGTGCACGACGACGTGACGGTCACCCTCGACATGACGCTCACGTCCGCGGCCTGCCCGCTGACCGACGTCATCGAGGACCAGACCCGCAACGCCCTCGAGCCGCTCGTGAACGACGTCCGCATCAACTGGGTCTGGATGCCGCCGTGGGGCCCGGACAAGATCACCGACGACGGCCGCGAGCAGCTGCGGGCCCTCGGCTTCAACGTCTGACCCCCGCTGTGGCCTCCTGAGGCCTCGAGCGGGACAATCCGGGCGTGACCGACAGCGCGGGGGTCGTCACGCGGGGGCGACTGATCGAGCGGCTGCACGCCGCGGTCACTCACCGCGTGACCGTCGTCGTGGCCGATGCCGGGTTCGGCAAGACCGAGCTGCTCGAGCAGTGGCTCGCGGCCCGGCACGCCGACGCGGCCGTCCTGGTCCGGCCGGCCCAGCGCGAGCTGGCCGGCATCGCGGCCGCGCTCGCCGGGGCGCTGCGGGAGCGCGCGCCCGAGGACGCCGCCCGGCTGGCGCTGGTCGTCAGCGGCCGCCCGCAGGAGCCCGAGGCCGTGGCCGGGATGCTGTGCGGCGCCCTCGCGGCGCTCCCCGGCCTGCACGTCCTCCTCGTGCTGGACAACGCCCACCAGCTCACCGACGCCACCCACCGCTTCCTCGAGTCGCTCGTCCGGCAGTCGCCCGCGACGCTGCACCTGCTGCTGCTGTCGCGGTCCGACCTGGGCTTCGCCGTCGACCGGCTCCCCGATCCCGTCCAGCGCTTCGACGGCAGCGACCTGGGCTTCGACGACGCGGAGCTGTCGGAGCTGATGGTGCGGGTGGTGGGCGACGACGAGCACGCACCGGCCGTGCGCGCCTTCCTCGGCCGCTGGCCCGCCGCGGTGCGGATGGCGGCGGAGAAGCTCGCCCAGGTGCCCCCCGATCGTCGTACCGCCGAGCTGCTCCGCCTCAAGACGCACGGCGAGCGAGGGCTGATCGAGCTCGCCCAGGAGGTGATCGACGCCGAGCCGGAGCACAACCGGCGGCTCGCCCAGCTGGTCTGCTCCTTCGAGGAGTTCGACGCCGACCTGGCGGAGACGCTCGGCTGCGACGGCGCCGAGGACACCATCGCCGAGCTGCTGTCCCGCGGGATCCTCGTCCGCACCGGAGACGGCGGCTACGCCTTCCCCCGGCTGCTGCGTGACTTCATCCGGGCCAGCCTGCCGCTCGGGCCCGCCGAGCGGCAGCGGCTGATGCGCACCGCCGCGGGCTGGTTCGAGGACCACGGCCGGCCGGAGTCGGCGCTGCTGTGCGCCGCCGACCAGCAGGACAGCGACCTGGCGGCGACGCTGCTGCGCGCCCACGGCCGGGACCTGGTGGAGCAGGGCGGCGAGCACGCGGTCGAGCAGGCGCTCGCCGTCATCCCTGCCGAGGACCACGACGCCGACCTCGACGAGGTCGAGGGGGCGCTGCACGACGCCCGCGGCGACCACCTGCGGGCCCTGGACCGCTACGCCGCCGCCACGCGGCGCCGCGGCTTCGCCTCGCCCTGGCTGGCCTACCGGACCGGGTTCCTGCACTACTTCAGCGGCAACCTCGCGGAGGCGCTCACCGCCTTCGGGAGCGCTCGGCCGGACCCCGCGTCGGCCGACGACTCCCTGCTCAAGGCGTGGCGGGCGACCGTGCTCTGGGCGCAGGGGCAGCCCGATGCCGCGCAGCAGCTCGCCGCCGAGGCCCTCGCGACCGCGCAGGCGCTCCAGGACGGGCGACCGCTCGCGGCGGCGCACACCATCCTGGCGATGCTGCACGCGCACCGGGGGGAGCGGCCGGAGAGCCGTCAGCACTACGACGAGGCGCTGCGGCACGCGGAGCGGGCCGGTGACGTGCTGCAGGTGGTGCGGATCCGCAACAACCGGGCGGCGGCCCTCATCGAGGAGTCCGAGCTCACCGCGGCGCTGCCCGAGCTCGAGGTGGCGATCGAGCTCGCCCAGGCCACCGGCCTCACCTTCTACCTGTCCGCTGCGCTCACCAACCGTGGCGAGATCCGGTTCCACCAGGGCCAGTACGACGCGGCGATGGCCGACCTGGAGAGGGCACGCGAGCTCGACCGCGTCGCGGGGATCTCGTCGAGCTCCACCCGGATCTACCTGGGCCACGTCTACCGTCACCGCGGGTACGCGAACGCCGCGCGGGTCGCCTACGAGCAGGTGCTGGCGGCCGGCCGCAGCACCGGCGACGCGACGCTCGTGGTGCCGGCGCTCTGCGGACTCGCCCAGCTGCTCGCCGAGACCGACCCGGACGTCGCGCTGGGCATGGCCGAGGAGGCGCTGTCCTACGACGCCGGCGTCAACGGCGTGGGCGTCCTGACGACAGCGGGATGGGTCGCCCACAGCCAGGGCCGCGCCGCCGAGGCGCACCGCTTCGCGGAGCAGGCACGGGAGCAGGCTGCCGCGAGGCTGGACAGGCTGGGAGAGGCGGAGGCGCTGCAGCTGCTCGCCGTCAGCGACCCGCGGCCGGGCGTGCAGGACCCCCGGCTGGAGCGCGCGGCGGCACTGCTCGACGAGGTCGGCGCCCCCGTCTGGCGGGCCCGGGTGCGGCTGGAGCAGGCCCGCCGGATGCCCCCCGACCAGGCGATGCGGGTGGTCGACGAGGTCACCCGCCTCGCCTCGGCCCTCGGTGCTCGCAACCTCGCCGACCGGGCTGCGGCCCTCGCTCGGGACCTCGACGCCGAGGACCGGCTCCCGCTCGTCGAGGTGATCACGCTCGGAGGGTTCCGGGTCCGCCGGGCGGGCAAGCCGCTCGGGCCTGCCGACTGGAAGGACGAGACCGCGCTCGGCCTGCTGATGCGGCTGACGTCGACGCCGGCCCTGACGTGGACGCGCGGCGCCCTGCAGCGCAGCCTCTGGCCGCGCTCGGCGCCGGCGCAGGCCCAGTCGCTGCTCGACGGGGCGATCCTCTCGCTGCGGGCGACCCTCGACCCCGACCGGGCGTCGGGCGGGCGGTTCGTCGTCCTCCGGGGAGACGCGGTCGCCCTCGAGAGCGTCGAGGTGGACGTCCACACGTTCCTGCGCGAGTCCGCGACGGGCGAACCGGACCAGCTCCGGCGCGCCGAGGCGCGCTACGCCGGCGACTACCTCGAGGAGCACCCGGGGGAGCCGTGGACGGTCGCCCTGCGCGAGGAGGCCCGGGCCCGCTACGTGGAGGTGGCCCGCGCTCTCGCCGTCGCGGCGGTGGGGGAGGGCGAGTACGACGCCGCCGCGCGGTACAGCCGGCGGATCCTGGAGCGCGACCCGTACGACGAGGGCGCCCACCTGTCGCTCGTCGCCGCGCTCGCCTGGTCGGGTCGTGAGCAGGAGGCCCGCTCCTGCTACACCGCGTACGCCACCCGGCTCGACGAGCTCGGGCTCGAGGCGGTCCCCTGGGACATGGTGACCGAGTCGGCTCGTCATCCGCACTCCGCGGCAGCGCGGTGACCGCCCGTGAGCGGGCTCTGACGCTGCGCTGAGCGGCCCGAACGTGCCATGGCCAACCAGGGCCGCGAGGCCGCAGGGTGGGCAGCGTCCCTCGACGCGAGGGCATGGGGGAGACGCATGCTCACTCGGCCCGCTCGACTCGTCCCAACCGTCGCTGCTGCGCTGCTGGTGCTCGCGGCACTCGCACCCGCCGCGTCGGCGGCCAAGCCGCAACCGGGCGGCAAGGCGTACGCCGCGACGGCGTCCCCGCAGGTGGTCCGGCTCCCTGCCGGCAGCACCGACGTCGTCAGCGTCAGCCTGCGCAACTGCGGGTGCGACGGCGTCGCTGACAGCGGGCAGCCGTTCGCCTCGGCGCAGCTGCGGGTGCTGCGGACCGATGGGCTCGACCTCGGCAGTGCCACGGTCAGCCGCACCGGGTGGAGCGTCCGGCCGGCCGTCGAGGTGGGCGACGACGTGGTGCTGGAGCTGGTCAGCAGCGGCACCGGCACGACCACGGCGGTGCCGGCCGGCGACGCGCTCGTGGTCACGGTGCCCGTGAAGGCGACGGCCGCCCAGGGGGCCGTCACGGTCCGCACGGCGGTGAAGCAGTCCAACGACTTCAGCGGCGTGGGGAACGACTTCGTGCGCGTCGGCAGCGACCCGGTGGTCTACCTCGGTGCCGGCCCTGCCGACCACCTCGTCTGGGACGTCCAGCCGTCGACCGTCCAGGTGTCCTCGAGCTCGGCGGTCACCGGGACGGGCGTCACCCCCGTCGTGTCGATGTGCCCAGCCCCGCAGGCCCGCGTCGTCGACGCCGCCGGGCGCACCGTCACGGCGGCCCGCACGGTCACCCTTACCGCCGTCGGCACCACCCTGGTCGTCGGCGGCACCACCTCCGTCGTCACCGTGGCGGGCGTCGCCACCTTCGGCAGCTGCGCCGCGGGTGTCACGTCGAGCACCCTCGGCCGCGGCTTCCGGGTGTCGGCCGGCTCGACCGGCCTCACCTCCGCGACCTCGACGACCTTCAGCGTGCTGCCGACGTACGGCACCTGCGCGACGACGTGCACGGTCACCGGTGCGACCGGCGCGAACAAGACCGTTGCGGGCGTCCAGGGCGATCCGGGCACCGGCGCGGGAGCGACGGACCGGCTGTCCTTCGGCGTGGGCGTCGACGCCTGGAGCGCCGCCGACCTCGCAGCCTGCGACCCGGACCCGGAGTCCACCGGGCGCGCCAACCCCTACCGGGATCCCGTGTCCGTCGACCTGGCGCACCACGACAAGACGGTCACGCTGCGCTGGTCGAAGCAGGCGGTGCAGTGGGCGACCAACAACGGCTCGTCGCAGTGGCGGGTGTGCCTGGCCGCCGCTGCCGCCTTCACCGGCAGCGTCCAGGTGGGTGCGTGGTGGGTCGGCCAGCTGCAGCCGTGCGGCGCCGCTCCCGTCGGGGACCCGTGCGTGGCCGACCTGCGCCGCAACAACGGCGAGCAGCTGGCGACGATCAGCGTGCCCGACCGGCCGGGCGACCCTCGGATGATCTGACCCGCGGGGTCGGCAGCTCGATCGGCAGGACGCCCAGCACGATGCCGAGCCGGCCGGCCAGCACCGCCAGCTCCGTCACGAGAGTGGCCGGCTCCGGCGCGCCCGTGACCTGGTGCCACCTGCGCAGCGCCGCCAGCGCCAGCACGAGGTCGTGGTCGGCGCCGCGACGCCGGGCGGCCGCCACGGCAGCGTCCAGGTCCGCGCGGCCCGCCTCGGCGTCCCCCCGTGCCGTCCTGGCCAGGCCCCGGACCCGCAGCAGCAGCGGGTCCGCAGTGCCAGGGGGGAGCGCGGCGAGCTCGGCCAGCGCGAGGTCGGGGGCGCCCGCGACGAGCTGGCACTCGGCGGTCCGCAGCCGCGTCGCGAGCACCTCCTCCGGCTCGCCGATCTCCTCGTACAGCCGGCGGGCCTCCGCCAGGTGGCCGAGCGCCTCCGTCGACCGCCCGCGGGCCGCTTCGTACCGCCCGAGCAGCCCGAGGACGAAGGCGGTGTGTCCGGGTGCGGCCGACGCCCTCCCCGCCCGCAGCGCCGAGCGCAGGAGGGGCTCGGCCTGCTCCAGCCGTCCCTGATCGAGGAGGATCTCCGCCTCGTTGGCCTGCGCCAGCGCAGCGGCCCACAGGTCGCCCGCCTCCGTGAAGGCGGCGTGGCACTGCCGGTAGGCCAGCCGCGCCCCGTCCCAGTCGTCGGCGTACCAGGCGCGGATGCCGAGCTCGTTGAGGCACCGGCCGAGCTGCCAGGGCCGGTTCCCCAGGCGCCGCAGCACGTCCAGCGCCTCGCGCACGTGGCTCCCGTCACCGTGCCCGAGCATCAGCTCACTGACGTCGAGCCAGACCAGCGCCTCGGCCGCGACGTCGAGAGCACCGGCCGCCCGGGCCAGCCGAGCCGCCTCGCTCCCGTCCCGTGCTGCGTCGGCGTGCCGGCCCTGCCAGTGCCGCACCGTCGCCCGCACCACGAGCGTCTCGGCCACCAGCCGGATCGCCTCCGGGGTCGTCGCTGCCTGCTCGACCGCCCGTCGCGCGCGGGTGGACCACGTCAGTGCCTGCGGGTAGCTGCCGCTGCGCTCGGCGCAGAGCGCCGTCTTGTGCCGCAGCCGTGCGGTGTCCAGCGCCCCCTGGGATCGTCGCCGCGCCTCGCCGTACGCCGCCGCGGCCTCGGCGAACTTCGCCAGCCGGAACCGCGCGTCGCCGAGCCCCTCCCAGGCCTGCGCCACCTGCTCCCCGAGGTCCAGCGCACGGGCGGCGTCGAGCGCACGGACGTAGAGCTCGGCCGCCTCGGCGTGCGCCCGGGCCTCGGCGGCCTGGACGGCCGCGGCGCGGGCGTGCTGCCACGCCTGCTCGTGCCGGCCGGCGCGGGCGAAGTGCAGCGACAGCTCCACGTCACTGCCGCGTCCGGTCAGCAGGTCACCCACCACGCCGTGCAGCAGGCGCCGGCGGCTGTAGGGGAGTCCTTCGTACGCCGTGGCCTGGACCACCGCCTGGCGGAACCGCCGGGTGCCCGGCCCGGTCGAGACGAGGAAGGCCCCCAGCCGCCCGAGCGAGGCCGGCCGTACCGGGACGTCGACCTGCTCGCCCACCCGGGTCAGGAGCTCGAGGTCCACGTCGAGGCCGAGCACCGCAGCGGTGCGCAGCAGCCGGCGGTCGTCGGGGGTGAGCTGGTCGATCCGCGCGGCGATCACGCCCTCGACGGAGCTGGGCAGCTCCTCGACGGTGGCGTGCGCCGCCATCGCGGCGAGCTCGGTGAGGAACAGCGGGTTGCCGCCGGCGCGCGTGACGAGGGCGTCGGCCTCGTGAGGGGCGAGCGGGTGCGCCTCGGTGAGCAGGTGGAGCAGCTCCAGGGCGCTCTGCGGCCCGAGCGGCCCCAGCACCAGCCGCTCGGGGCCGGCGACAGGAGCGTCCTCCCGCAGGCAGCGGAGCAGCAGCCACGGCGAGCCGGCAGCGCGCGTCTGCAGGGTCACGAGCAGCGACGCCGTGGACGGGTCGAGCAGCTGCGCGTCCTCGACGACGACGAGTGCGGGACCGGGCAGCAGCCGGAGCAGCAGGTCGGAGGTGACCTCCTCCTGTCGTCGTACCCGGAAGCGCTCGTCGAGGGCGGTGACCTCGGTCGTCGGTGGCACCTCGGCGCCGAGGACGACCGCGAGCAGCGGTGACCACGGGACGAGCTCGGGAGCGATCCGGGGCAGGGCAGCGCGCAGCGCGCGGCCGGCCTCGTCGGGCGGTGCCTCCTCGGGGACGCCGACCAGCTCGCGCAGGACGCGGCGCACCGGCACGTAGGCCGCCGTCGCGGTCCAGGGGTCGCTGCGCAGCTCGACGACACGGCCGTCCACGGTGCGGCCCAGCTCGCGGGCCAGCCGCGACCGGCCCGCCCCGGCCTCACCGACGAGGGAGCACACCTGCAGGCTCCCGGTCGCTGCCGCGGCCCACAGCCGGCGGAGCTCGGCCAGCTCGGCCTCCCGGCCGACCAGCCGGACGTCGTCGTCGCCGTCCGCTCCTGCAGCCGCCACCGGCGGACCCACGACGCACGCGAACACCGGCTCGCTCTTGCCCTTGACGCGGAACGGCGGGAGGGCCTCGGTCGCGAACGGCGTCCGGGCACGACCGAGCGTCGTCGCGGCCGCCAGCACGGTGCCGTGGGCCGCCTTCGCGCACAGCCGGGCGGCGAGGTTCACCGCGTCGCCCTTGACCGACATCGTCCGGCGGTACGCCGGCCCGAACTGCCCGAAGAACACCCGGCCGCTGTTGACCCCGACGCGCACCGGCAGGGCGCCCCCGGCCTCCACGACCTCCCGGGCCACCGCGAGCATGGCGTCCTCCTCGTCGCCCGTGCTCCCGGGTGCGCCGGCGACGAGCATCACCTTGCCGCCGTCCTTGCTGATGTCGGTCTCCCAGAAGGACACGCCGTGCCGGAGGCACGCCTCCTGGCAGGTGCGCACGACGGCGTCGACCGCCGCGCCCGTCGCGCCGGGTCCCTGCTGCTGCAGCAGCGCGTCGGTGCCGCTGAACTCCACGAAGGCGACGCTGACCAGCCGGTGCTCGGCGTCGTCGCTCCCCGTCAGCAGGTGCCG
>CAMLIA010000038.1 GCA_946479905.1 uncultured Frankiales bacterium
GCGGTGGTCGCGTGGATCAGGAGCCACGGCGGCCTCGGCGGTCACCCGATCCAGGTCTACGAGTACCCGGTCAACATGAGCGACGGCTCCGCCGAGGCCTGGCAGGCGCACGCCTGCGCGGCCATGACCCAGGACTTCAAGGTCCGGTTCGTCGTCACGGTCCTCGCCAGCCTCCAGACCCTGGCCAGCTGCCTGGCGAAGTACGGCACGGCACTGCTCGCCGACAACACCAACTTCGGTGACGCGACTCTGGTCAAGTACGCACCGATCCTCGGCGACCCCAGCGAGGTCGGACCCGGTCGCATGATGACGCTGCTGGTGGACGACCTCTGGAACCGCGGGTGGCTGACCTCGAGGTCGAAGATCGGCCTGCTGGCCCTCGACAGCCCCGACGGTCACGCCACCGTTGAGGGACCCCTCACGGCCGCCCTGCGCCGGCACGGGCTGACGTCGGCCCACACGGAGTTCGTCAACCCCAACAACGGCGACGGGGGCAGCGGACAGTCGGGCAGCGCCGTGCTGCGGTTCCGGTCAGCGGGCGTCGACCGCATCATCCCCGTGATGTACTCCCCGCTCTACATGATGACGGCTGCCGAGACCCAGGGGTACCGGCCGGCGTACGCGATGGTGTCCTCCCAGGGTCCCGGCGCCCTGCTCGAGGGCACCGCCCCGGCCAACCAGCTCAAGAACGCCGCCGGCATCGGCTGGCAGCCCTACCTCGACATCGGCAAGGGCACCAAGCCGGGCCCGGTCAGTCCGCGCGAGACGCTGTGCTTCGCCCTCATGAAGCAGGGCGGCCAGGCCGCGACCTCGGCGCTCATCAAGGGCTTCCAGGCCCAGGTCTGCGACCTGCTCTTCTACCTCAAGGACCTCACGGACCGCCGGCCCGACATCCCGCGCGACGTCATGACGTCCGGCCGCGAGGCGCTCGGCAGCAGCTTCGTCTCCCCCAGCACCTACCGGGTGGACGTGACGAAGCGCACCGACGGCATGGCGGGCTACCGGCCGCTGGCCTTCCTCGACAGCTGCACGTGCTTCCAGTACGTCGGTCCGCTCGTCAAGGCCCCCTGACCAGCCGGCGGGACGACCAGGGCCCTAGCCCTGCGCGGGTGGGCGGCCCACGGTCATCACGGCGACGAGCGCGGGATCAAGAGCCGCGGCCGTCTCGGCATCGAGCTGGGCCCCCAGCCCGTCGAGCACCGTGGTGAAGAAGGCGCGGCCGGCTGCGGCGAACACGACGTCCGCCACGTCGGCGTCCGACAGGCCCACCCCCCGCAGCGCGTCGACGTCGGCCTGGACGACCCCGGCGGCGTCCGCTGCGACCTTGCCGGCGAACACGTAGACCGCACGGTCGACGTCGCCGAGCGTGCCGCCCTCGGGGTCCTGCACCAGCGCGTCCAGGGTGGCCTGGTCCTCGCACTCGTCGCGCAGGAACTTCGCGTGCGCGGTGGCGCAGTACGTCGAGCGCCGGGCTCGCGCTGCGGCGATCGTCGCGATCTCGAACCGCCGGCGGTCCATGCCGCCACGGATCGCACCGTTCAGCGCGTTCCAGGCGGCGGCGATGTCCGGCCGCGTCGAGAAGGCCCCGGCGTAGTCAGGCAGGAAGCCCCACGCGCCGCGCTGCTGCGCGTAGAAGTCCTTGACGGGGCCCTCGGCGGACTCTTCCGGAACGGTCTCGATGAACACGGATCTCATGCTGTCACGCTCAGGTCCCCGGCGGGGCTGCTCGGCCTAGGCTCCGGCGCATGGACAGCGCTCGGGAGATCGAGAACCTGCTCTACACCTACGCCGAGCGGATCGACCGCGGCGACCTCGACGGCGTGGCTGACCTCTTCGCCCACGGCCGCATCCACGGGGTGGAGAACGGCCCGCCGGAGACGGTCTTCGAGGGCCGGGAGCGGGTCCGGTCGATGTACGAGATGTCGACCCGGTTGTACGACGACGGCACGCCCAAGACCAAGCACGTGACCACCAACGCGCAGATCGAGGTCACCGGCGAGACCGGCGCCGCCAGGTCGTACTACACCGTCTTCCAGGCCACCCCGGACCTGCCCCTGCAGCCGATCATCACCGGGCGCTACGCCGACACCTTCCACCGCATCGACGGCGTGTGGTGGTTCGACACCCGGGTGATGTTCGTCGACCAGGTGGGCGACCTCAGCCACCACCTCAGGTACGCGCTGCCCTCCTGACCCACAGCCCCTCACGGCGCAGCCGCCGATCGGCGAGAATGGGACCGTGAGCACGCCCGAGCTGCACCGCCCTCCCGTCTACGCCTGTCACGCGGGCGCGGTGCTGCACGCGCACTCGGCGGACACGCTCGAGCCTGCCGTGGTGCTCTGGACGTTCCTGCCGAACGGCTCCAGTGAGCGGGTGGACGACGCCGACGCCAGGGTCGACGTGCACAGCGACGGCCCCGGCGCCTCGACGCTGACGGTCCGGGTGCTCGCGGAGGGCCAGTCGCTGTCGTGGCAGCTGCCCATCGCCCCCTTCGTCGCCGCGCTGCCGGGGCAGCCGGGCGACGACGGCCGGATGGTGCTGCTCGCCCTGATGGACGCCGAGCCCGAGGGGCAGTTCTGGGCCGCCCCGGTCGACTGCGAGCGGCTCTCCGCGGAGCTGCAGATCCCCGTCACCGACCTCGCCGACGCGCTCCGCGGCCGGCTCACCCCGTGGCTGGCCGACGACGTCGACCTGCTCCTGCACGACGACGCCCACGAGCACGCCGCGGACCGGTCCCCCGCGCAGACGCTTGCCACAGCGGTGCTCGCGCACTACCGCGGGGACCTCGCCGCCGAGGAGGAGACGGCCCGGCTGCTGCGGGCCTTCGACTACGCCCACAAGGACTACGCCGGCGAGCTGGGGGCCCGGCTGTGCGTGGCCCTCGCGACCGCGGTGATCCTGGCCGGTGAGAGCGGCGTGCGGCAGGTCCTCGAGCAGACCGGGCCCTTCGAGCCTGAGGTGAGCCGGCTGCTCACCGGTGTCCCCGCCGTGCTCCGCCCGGACGACCCGACCGCGGACGACGCCGACGCGACCGCCAACGTGCTGCTCGGCGGCACCGACACCGGCGAGGCGGTGAAGGCGGCCGTGGCCTGCGTGGCGCGGCTGGCCCGGGTGGCGCTCGGCGAGGACGTTCCCGACGAGGAGCTGCTGCGCCGGCTGTCGATGGTGAGCGACGCGGGACAGGCCCGGCTCGCCGGGCTGTGGGTCGACCTCGCGGTCGCGGCCGCCGGCCAGTCCGACACCGACCAGCTGCTGGCGTCTGACCTCGCGAGCCGCATCGAGGCGGAAGGGCCGCCGGCCGGGGCATGGCTGCGCAGCACAGCGGCCACCCTCGGAGCCTTCGCCCTGGAGGTCAGCGGCCGCAGCGGGTCCCGGGTCGCGGAGCCGGTGCGGGAGCTCGACGCGTTCCTCGCCACCCGGTTGCGCGCCGGCGAGTCGGTGCCGGCGGAGACCGCCGCCACCGCCGTGCGGCACTGCCTGTCCCTCGCGCGCTTCGTCCGGTCGCGCGCGGGCATCGGCCCGGGCGCCTGGCGGCAGGTGCCGGTGGACTCGGCCGCCCAGGCTGTCGGTGCCGCGCTCGCGCGCGGGCTCGCGGCGGACCTGGCCGTGGACCTGCTCGACGAGCTCCTGGAGAACGACGTCGACGGCGCCGACGTGCTCGAGGCCTGCGTCTGCGCGACCGCGCAGCTGCTCGTGGAGCTCGACCCGCACGACGGGACGGAGACCGTGGGCTCGCAGATCGGAGCGCTCCTCGAGGGCACGCCGAAGGCGATGCGCTGGCTGCTGCTCGCGTGCCTGTTCGAGGCGCCCGAGCACGACCCCGCGGCGACCGACCTGCGGAGCTACCTGCCCTCCGTCACGACCCCGGCGGACTCCACCCGACAGGCTGCGAAGAGCGGCCGCCGTGCGGTGCTGTCGGCCGGTCTGACCGTGCTGGGATCGCTCGCCGGGATGGTCGGGGACACGCTGGGCATCCCCCGGGAGGAGCTGCTCGCGCTGGTCCTGCCGGCCGCCCTGATGGAGCACGACCTGCTCACGCTGCCGGCCGAACCTGCCTGACGGCCGCGGCGAGCAGCACCCGCCTCACACGGTCACCGGTGCCTCGAGCGCGCGGCAGCGCAGGCCCCGCTCGACCTCGTCCCGGACCTCCTCGACCACCCGACGGAGCGAGCCGGGCAGGCCGGCGGCGAGCGCCGTGTCGAGAGCGGCCAGCCCCGACGGTGTGACGTCCCAGCACGGGAGCAGCGCGCGGACCTGGAACGGCACCGTCGCTGACGCCGCCGCCCGGGCCGCCCAGAGCGTCGGCAGGTCGGCGTAGCAGCGCTCGGCGTAGGGCGCCAGCAGCTCGCGCTGCTCGGGGACGTTGAAGCCCGTGATGACCGCCAGGGTCTCGTGGTGGGAGAGGCCCTCGGCCGCGACCACCTGCGCCCAGGCCCGCGCCTTGGCGTCCGCGGTAGGCCGGGCCGCCAGCGCGGTCAGCTGGTGCAGCCGGCCCTCGGCGGTGTCGTCGCGGGCAAGCTCGGCGGCGATGACCGGGACGTCGGCCGCGCCCAGCGCTGCCAGCCGGCGCACGACGCCCCACCTCATGCCGGTGTCGATCGCGAGCCCCGGGACGACGCCGGGGCGCTCGAGCAGCTCCCACAGCTGGGCCACCTGGGCAGGTGAGACGGCGTTCTCCACGAACGCGGTGGCGAAGGCCCGCTGGTGGTCGGAGCCGGCCGGTGCGGCGACGGCGGCGTGCAGGCAGGCCGCGCTCAGCTCCTCGAGCCGGCGGGCAGCCTGCTCGGGTGCGCCGAGGTGCAGGACGGCCTGCCGGCTCTGCTGCAGCAGCCGCTCGACGACCCCGTGGTCGCTCTCGGCGGCCATCCCCTTCAGCACCAGCGCGAGGTAGTCCCCGGCCGGGACCTCGGCGTCCCGGGTCATGTCCCAGGCGGCCCCCCAGCAGACCGCGCGGGCGAGGCTGTCGTCGAGGACGTCGATGTGCTCGAGCAGCACCTGCCAGGAGCTGTCGTCGAGGCGCACCTTGGCGTAGGAAAGGTCCCTGTCGTTGACGAGCAGCAGCTCGCCAGGTCCGGGACCGGCGAGCCCGGGAACGCGCTGCCGCTCCGCCGTGAGGTCCAGCTCCACCCCACGATCGCGGAGCAGCCGGCCGTCCTGGAAGCGGTAGACACCGAGCGCGAGCCGGTGCGACCGGCACGGCGCCGACTGCTCCAGGACGACGGCGCCGCCGGTCACCTCGGCGCGCACTGTGCTGACGCCCGTCGTGTGCAGCCAGGAGCGGCTCCAGTCCGCGAGCTCCCGGCCGCTGCTCGCCTCGAGGTGCCGCAGCAGGTCCGCGAAGTCGGTGCTTCCCCAGGCGTGCTCGGCGAAGTAGCTGCGCAGGCCGGCGAAGAAGGCCTCCTCACCGACCCACGCCACCAGCTGGCGCAGCGCCGACGCCCCCTTGGCGTAGGTGATCCCGTCGAAGTTGGCAGTCGCGGTCTCGATGTCGGTGGCGTCGGCGATGACGGGGTGCGTCGTCGGCAGCTGGTCCTCGGTGCGGGCCATCGTCTTGGCGACGTCGCAGAAGTACGTCCAGGCCTCGCGGAACTCCGTCGCCTCGACGAGGGCGTGCACCGAGACGAAGGTGGCGAACGCCTCGTTCAGCCACAGGTCGTCCCACCAGCGCATCGTGACGAGGTTGCCGAACCACATGTGCGCGAGCTCGTGCAGCACGACCTCGGCCCGCCGCATGGCCAGGCTGCGCGTCACCTGCGAGCGGAACAGCAGCCGCTCCGTCAGGATCACGCACGCGACGTTCTCCATGGCGCCCGCGTTGAACTCGGGGACGAACACCTGGTCGTACTTGCCGAACGGGTAGGGCTGCGCGAACAGCTCCCGGAAGTGGTCGAAGCCCTGGCGGGTGACGGTGAGGACGGCCTCGGCGTCGAGGTGCTCGACCAGCGAGGCGCGGCAGTAGAGCCCCAGCGGGATGCCGTCGTGCTCGCTCTGCAACCGGGTGTACGGGCCGGCGGCGAGCGCGTAGAGGTAGGTGCTGATCGAGTCGGACGTGCCGAACCGCCAGGTCGTGACGTCGGCCGCAGCGGTCACCTCGGCTGTCGTCGTCGAGATGACCCGCCAGCCCGGGGGGCAGCGCACGGTGAGGGTCCATGGCGCCTTGAGGTCCGGCTGGTCGAAGCACGCCAGGACGCGGTGCGCCTCGAACGGCTCGAACTGCGTGTAGAGGTAGGCCTCGCCGTCCACGGGGTCGACGAAGCGGTGCAGCCCCTCGCCGGTCGAGCTGTAGTCGCAGTCCGCCACCACGGTCAGCCGGTTGTGCTCCGTGAGGTCCTCGAGGACGATCCGGCAGCCGTCGAAGACCTCGCGCGGGTCGAGCTCCCGGCCGTTCAGGTCGACCGACACGACCCGCGCGGCCACGAGGTCGATGAACGTCGTCTCGCCCGGCACCGCCTCGAAGAGTGCCGTCGTCGTCGACCGGAAGCCCTCGCCGGACGTGAGGTCGAGCTGCACGTCGTACGACGGGCGGCGCACCACCCGCGACCGGGCCTGCGCCTCGGCACGCGTGAGGTCGTTCCTCACCCCGCGACCGCTCCGGCGACGCGGTCCTCGGCCACGGCGAGGGCAGCCGCCAACGGCGTGCAGCCCTGCTCGGCGGCCCGGGCGTAGACGTCGCCGAGGGTGCTCCCGATCCTGGCCACCGCGGCCATCGCGACACCGACGTCCTTGCTGCCGAGCTCCATCTCGAAGCCGTAGACGACACCGCCGGCGTTGACGAGGAAGTCCGGGGCCCAGAGGATGCCGCGCCCGGCGAGCAGGTCGGCCACGCCGTCGTCGGCGAGCTGGTTGTTGGCAGGACCCACGACGGCGGCGCACCGCAGAGCCGGCACGCTCGTGGCCGTCAGCACGCCGCCCAGCGCCGCCGGCACCAGGATGTCGGTCTCACCGGCGAGCGCCTCGTGGCCGGGCAGCCACTCCGCGCCCAGCGAGGCGGCCAGCTCCCTCTTCGCCGGGTCGATGTCGGTCACGGCGAGCTTGGCGCCGTCCGTGCGCAACCGCTCGGCGAGCCGGGACCCGACCTGCCCGAGACCGATGATCGTCACGCGGCGCCCGGCCAGGTCGGGTGTCCCCCAGACGGTCTCGGAGGTCACCCGCAGCGACTCGTACACGCCTGCCGCGGTGGGGGCCGACGGCTCACCGATCCCCCCGGCGGCCTCCGGCAGCCCGAAGGCGTACCGGGTCCGCTCGGCAACCACCGCCATGTCCTCGGCCGTCGTGCCGACGTCCTCACCCACGCCGTACGCACCACCGAGCGACTCGATGCTGTCGGCCAGGTCGTGGAGCACGTCGCGTCGCCGCGACGCCGTCAGCTCGACGTCCGGCGGGAGCGCGATCACGCTCTTCCCGCCCCCGAGCGGGAGACCGGCGAGCGCGCACTTGAGCGTCATCGCGCTGGACAGCCGCAGGGCGTCCTCCAGGCCGTCCCGCCAGTCGTCGTACCGCCACATCCGGCAGCCACCGACGGCCTGCCCGAGCGCGGTGGAGTGCACCGCGACGATCACGGGCAGCCCCGAGCGCGGACCGGTCGAGACGAGCACCTTCTCGTGCACCAGCGAGGTCATGCGAGAAGTGTCCGGTCTCGCGGGGCTGCGGGCCTCGGAGATCGCTACCAATCCAGGGTCAGCAGTTCGAGCGCCGCCACGAGCCGGTGCTCGGGGTCGTCGAGGTCCAGCCCCGAGACCTCCTGCACCCGTGCGACGCGGTAGCGCATCGTGTTGGGATGGATCCCGAGCGCGGCAGCGGAGCCCGGGATGCTGCCGCCCGCGTCGAGGAAGGCGCGCAGCGTCTCGACGTAGTTCCGGCCGCGCTGCGCGTCCTCGCGGCGCAGCGCCTGGAGGCCCGGCAGCCGCAGCTCGGGACGGTCACGCAGCAGGTCGGCGAGCGTCAGCAGCACGCTCGGGATCCGGGTCTCCTCGACCGTGGCCACCTGCCTCCCGCCGGGGCGCTCGAGCAGGACCCGGAGCACCCGGTCGGCCTCCGCCCGGCACTCGGGAACCGAGGCCAGGCCGTCGCGGGCGGCGCTGAGACCTGCGAGGACCTGCACCCCCAGCGCCCGGCTGGTGCGCGTGCAGATGTCCTCGGACAGCGAGCGGACCCGGTCGGTGGTGGCGTCCGAGACGTCGGGGAACAGGGCGTAGACGGTCGGTCCCACCCAGGCGCAGACCACCTTGCGGCGGAACGCCTCGCAGGCCATGGTGATCGCGTCCATCACCCTGGTGCGGTTGAGCGATCGGTCGAGGTCGTCGTGGCCCGGGACGTGGAAGCCGACGACCTGACAGGTGCTGGTCCTGTCGATGCCGAGGTCCCCGGCCTGCTGGCCCTCGAGGAGCGCGCGCAGCAGCCGGCCGCGCTCCTGGCGGCTCGAGTCCTGGTGGGAGCGCATCCGCAGCAGGTGCATCGCCGCCTGCGGGACAGCGCCCGCGAGGACCGCTTCGGCGTCGTCCCCCAGCGGCGTGGCACCGCTGACCACCCAGATGGAGCCGAGCACCTCCGAGCCGGCGCGCACGAGGGTCGCGACCCGCTCGTTGACCTGCGACTGCGGGTCGCTGACCCGGACCGGGCCCGGCGCCTCGGCCAGCAGCCGGTAGTAGCCCTCGTCCTCCAGCCGCTGCGCCCAGCTGGCGGGGTTGCCGCGACCGAGGATGGTCTGGCGGCGTGGCTCGTCGATCTCCTGGTCGAGGTTGCTGTAGGCGAGCAGGCTGCCCTGCGGGTCCTCGATGGCGACCGCTCCGCCGATGACCGCGGCCAGTGCGTTGGCGAACGCGAAGAGGTCGCCCTCCTGGGTGGGTCCGAGGGCCGCCGCCGCCCGGGCGACCAGGCCGTAGACCTGGTCCCAGCTGGCCTCGTCCGCGACGGCGAGCAGCCCGACGCCCAGCTGGGTCGCGTCGGCCAGCAGCCCCGACAGGTCACCCTTCAGGGCCAGCGCGCTGACACCCGCGGCAGCCGCGCGCCGGAGCACGTCGGCCTCGGGCGTGACGTTGACCCCGAGCACCAGATCCCCCGGCGCCAGCCCCCCGACGTCGCCGGCGTCCCAGAGCCGTGGCCCACCGACCGCAAGGTCGCGCGCACCCTCGTTGAGCAGCGTGACCGTCGCGCTGCCCAGCGCGTCGACCACCTGACCCAGCGTGGGGTCTGCTGCTCGGGCCGTCACACCGACGAGCATGGCAGGGTTCAGTCGCGCGTGAGCGACTGCTCCACGGCCGCGAGGATCGCCTCGGCCTGTACCGCGACGAGGTCGCGGATGGCGATCGGCTCGGCCTTGTTGTCGGCCGCCGCCTCGGCGCTCCACTCGGAGAAGCTCGCCTCCGCCTCGGCGTGCGCCGGGGTGCCCTCCGGCAGCGCGCGCAGCAGCATCCCGCCCAGGCGCAGCCGGAACATGTGGACGTTGTCCATGATGCTGAAGACCTCGGCCACGGTCGCCGGCCGGTCGCCGTCGGGGTTGGCCGCCGCCTCGTGGCGCTGGCCCTCGAGGTAGCCGTCGGCGAGCGTGCCGGCGAACCCCTCGACGGCGTCGGCGAAGGGCGACGGCGGCAGCGGTGCCCTCGCCATCAGCTCGCGCATCCGCACGTTCAGCTGCTCCTGCAGGTCCAGCCCGGCGAGCGTCACCTCACGCAGCGTGCGACCCGACGGGTCGGGGGACGTGTCCTCGCTGCGCTCGTCGCGCCAGTACGGCAGCTCGATGGCCAGCCCCGTCACTGGGCCGTGCCGCTCGGCGTACTCCGCGCTGTTGGCGCCCGTGACGACGTCCGCCGGGTCGGCCCCGACGGAGGTGATGAAGTCGAACACCTGCTGAGCCGTGGGCACGGAGAACACCGCGGGGGCGAGCAGCTCCGAGAACGGCGTCTCAGGGTCGCCCAGGTGCAGCGGGATGCCGTGCGCGTGGCACAGCCCGCTCAGCCGGTGGTAGTAGTCGGAGCTCTCACCCGGGTTGACGTAGAAGTAGCCGCCGCCCATCTCGCCGTTGTGCAGAGACGCCAGCACGGTGGGCTTCACCTCGTCGATGGCCGCCATCAGCGCCCGCGTCTCGGGCAGCGGCGCGTCGACCTCGAAGCCCTCGGTCCGGAAGGGGAAGGTCCACTCCACCTGCAGGTCGCTGGCCGGCCGGTAGAAGTGCCGGGCGTAGTGCTCGCGGGTCCAGGGACCGCGGAACCAGCCCTCGTTGAGGCGCGTGCCGTCCGGGTCCGCGACCGGGACGAAGTGCCAGTCGACCCCCGTGCTCTCCAGCGCGCCCGGCTCGGTCAGCAGCCACTCGCACAGGGCGGTGATCGTCGCCATGCCGATCGGCTCGTTGGGGTGCGGCTGGCCGATGACGAAGGCGCGGCCGTGCGCGCCCGGCGTCCGCAGGCTGAGCAGCTGGATCGGGTCCCCTGCGCGGGACCGCCCGACCTCCCGCAGCTGCACGCGGTCCGGGTGGCGCTCCGCCAGCTCACGGACGAAGTCGGCCATCTCGTCGACGGTGGGGAAGCCGTCGACGGCAGGCAGGCTCGCGGCGAGTCCGGGCATGAGCAGGTCCTCTCGGGGGTGGGCGTCAGGAGACGTGGAAGGCGGCGCCGCTGAAGCGCAGGCAGTTGCACGAGGCGACGTGGCCGAAGACCCTGGCCAGCTCGGGTCCGTCGTGCCGGCGGGCGTCGTAGCGGGTGGCGCTCCCGACCACACCCGGAGCAGCGAAGCCCGTGCCCAGCGCGGCGATCGCAGCCGTCAGGGCAGCCGGCGTGCCGGCGCCTCCGGCGTCGTGGACCGCGCGCTTCAGCAGCAGGAACGGCCCGCACTCGAAGAGCACCAGGGAGTAGTCGGCGTAGCCGGCCGGCGACACGCCACCCGCCTTCGACAGCCGGATGCACTCCTTGTCGACAGCGGACGGGACCGCCCCGTCCACGTCGCCGAACGGGAGGTAGCCGGCACCGTGGAAGCCGGGGAGCTGCTTGGCCGGCACCTGCGACTGCATGGCCTGGGCCTGCGCGGCCGAGCTCAGCAGGTAACCGGGTCGGTAGCGCTGCGACTCAGCCGTCGTCGAGAAGACGAGCAGCAGCACGGACTCGTTGTCGCTGACGAACATGACCCGGTCGACGCCGGTACGGCCGAACCTGAGTACGTCGTTGCTGACCGCGGACGCGGCCGGGCCGGCGTCGGCGAAGGCGTTCGTGCAGCTGACTGTTGCCTCCTGCGGTGCCTTGAGCCCGAGCCGGGCCATGAGCGGCTTGAGGGTCCGGGTCCACGCGCGGGAGTTGCCCGGGCACGCCTCGATGATCACGCCGACCTGGTTGCGGGCCGTCAGGTAGCCGGAACCGGTGAGCCCCGTCAGGACCGCGCCGTAGGTCCGTTCCACGGTCATGCCGAACACGTTGGCGTGCAGACGGGCCTGGCTGCTGCTGACCTCGTCGCCCTCCGGGGAGGACTGGATCGACGCCACCCCGGCCCTCTGGAGGCAGTCGCGAAAGCCCCCGATGGTGCCGAACGCGTTGTCCAGCACGACGGCGACGTGGTTGTCCTGGGTGAACCTCGCGCACGCCGCTGCCGCGTCAGCGCTCCAGTCGTTGGACTGGCTGTTCCACTCGTACTCGACGGCCTTCAGCTTGCGGCCGTCCACGCCTCCCCCAGCGTTGATGCCGGCGATCAGCGCCCTGATGATGTTCTTCTTGCTCACCGTCGACGGGTCGTCGACCCCGAGAGCGGCGCTCGTGCCGCTGTTCTCGATGTAGGTCACGCCGATGGTCAGCGGTCCGGTCGCCGGCACGACGACGGGCCGTGGCGCGGCCGTCTCAGGGGATGCGCCGGAGGTGCCCGACGAACCCGGGAACCGGGCGGTGCCGCTGCCGGAACCCTCCCCGGTCGTCACGCTCGTGCCCGTGGTGCTGTCGCGTGGGGCGGCGGTCGTCGTACCCGCCCTGCTCAGACCGTCAGCGACACCGGACGTGCCCTGTGACTGGCCGGACAGCGGGACGGTCGTGCCGCACGCCGCGACGAGCAGTGCCAGGAGCACTGCTGACGTGGCGCCGCGGACCCGCATGCTCCCGATCCTTGCGTCTGCGTGGGAACCGCGGGTTGGAGTTCGCTACCGAAAGCCGACCGACGGATCAGACGAACCGACGACGGGAGCGCCGGCCGACCGCGTAACCACCAGCGGCCAGCAGCAGGACCGCCGTCACCGGCAGGCCGGTGCCCAGGCCCGTCGCGGCGAGGTGCTGCCCGCTGCCCGACCCGGTGGGCGTCGGCCCGCCGTGCAGACCGGGGCCGCTCGAGCTGGTCGTGGCCTTGCTCCCGAGGTCGAGCACCCAGACACCGCGCCCGTAGGCGCTGACGCTGAGGTAGCGCCCCGTCCGGTCGAGGTCGAGGTCGAACATCCGGACCTGCGGCAGCCCCTTGCCGAGGCGCTTCCACGCCTTCCCCGTCCTGGGCGCGGTGAAGACGCCGTTGTCCCCGGCGAGGATGAGCTGGCCGTTGCGCACGACGATGTCGCGGGGGTTGCTGCCGGGCAGGTTGCCGGTGATGTCGCTGAAGTGGTCGCCCGCGTCGTGGCTGACCATGACCCGCGCCGCCCCGACGACCTTCTTGTCGAGACCCACGAGGCTGTTCTCGTTGAGCGTGACGTAGATCGTGCGGACGTCGGTCGGGTCGATGGTGACGGTCCAGACGCCGACGTGCGGCAGGCCGATGCCCTTGGCCTTGTGCCAGCAGGCGGTGGACGCCTTCTTCGCCGTGCAGCCCGCCTTGACGTTGGTCGAGATGAGGCTGTTGATGAGCGTCGGGTCCCCGAGGGAGTTGCGGCACAGCGCGCACGACCCGACGTAGACCGCGGGGCCGCGCACGGCCAGGGCCTGCGCCGCCCACGGGATGACGGCGCCGGCGTTCTTGTACGGGCTGTCGCCCTGGTCGAAGGTCGTCACCCAGTCGCTCGACACCTGGGTGCCCAGCACCGGGTCCGCGAGCACGGTCGTGGCCGCGCCCTTGGTCGACTCCTTGACGTCGGTGCTGGCGGCGACCAGGTGGTTGTCGTCGGTGGGGTCGAGCGCGAACGGGCTGAGGAAGCCGGGGTTGCTGACGCCCGGCGCGATCTGCTTGATGTCCTTGCCGTGGTTGGTCGTCACGTAGAGGATCAGGCCCTGCGCGCCGGAGTACCACGTGTCCGGGTTGGACGTGGCCGCCGTCTGGACCCCGTCGCCGCTGCTGACGAGGATCTCCGAGCCGCCCTTCTTGAAGAAGCCGGCGCCGTTGTCCTGGTTGGCGACGAGGTACTCACCGTCGGTCTTGCGGGCGATGTGCCAGGCCTGGGTCGTGGCGAGGTGGTTCATGTCCACCCAGGTGTCGTTGTCGAACCCGGTGCCGCCGGTGTCGAGCGGGTGGCTGTCCTCGCGGAAGAAGCCGCCGTCGTTGCCGGTGTAGAGCCGCACGCCCTTCGCGGTCTTCACGGCGAGCCCGACGTGCTGGTCGGGGTGCGTGGACACCCCGCCGTAGTACGGGGTCTGGTCCGGGCAGGAGACGCCCTCGGTGATGTTGTCGAAGTACGACGTGCTGCCGCACAGGTCCCAGTAGCGCTGGATGACCTCGAAGGTGCCGCGGCCAGGAGTCGGACCGGCGTTCGCCGTCGACTGGAACACCTCCTCGAGTCCGAGGTAGACCTTCGCGTTGTCGACCGGGTCGCCCTGCACCCAGAGGTTGTAGAAGCCCTGCACGCCCACGCCGTAGCCGAGCCCGGCGTTGACGAGCAGGCTCTCGTTGACGGCGGTCTGCAGCTCGGCAGGACTCGCCTTCAGCGTCCACGTCGCACCGTTGTCGTCGGAGCGGTAGAGGCCGTTGAGGACGGTGTTGGTCGGGTTCCCGCTCTTGCCGGTCGTGGAGCTGACCAGGTCCAGGCCGGCGGGCGCGATCTTGTTCGTCAGGCCCGCGTCGGACACCAGGGCCCACAGCACGTGGAACTCCGCGCCCTTCGCGCCGTAGGACAGCGCGATCCGGCCGACCGGGTCGGAGGACGCCTGCGGGTTGGTGAGCTGGGACGTCGAGGCCAGGAACGTGTACGGCCCGCTCGCCCCGCTCGTGCTCCGGTAGAGGCCGTTGCCCACCGACAGCGGCTTGCCGTCCGGGCCGATCCGCTTGCCGTAGCCCATGCCCACGGCCACCGTGACCTCGAGCGGGTGGGCCGGGTCGACGGTCGTCGCGCTGATCCAGTTGCTGTAGGCGCCGGTCGCCTGGCCGTTGTGAGCCGCGTTGGACGGCAGCTTCACCTCGGTGAAGGAGGCCCCCTTGTCCCGCGAGACCCAGAGCCCGCGGTTGGTGCCGACCAGCACCCCGGAGGGGGTCACGGTGATCGAGTTGGTCCCGTAGCCTCGTACGTTCTTGGCGGGCCGGGTGAAGGTCTTGCCGGCGTCGTGGCTGACGTAGACGCCCGCCCCCGCCGTGTCGCCGGAGACCGTGAGCAGCGCGACGCCGGTGCCGGCGTAGACGTTGTCGGGGTTGACCGGGTCGACCGCGACGGCACCGACGGCGCTGCGCAGGAAGCTCTCGCCCAGGTGGCGCCACGTGCTGCCGCCGTCGGTGCTCTTCCAGAGCCCGCCCATGTTGCCGATGTAGACCGTCTGGCCGCTCGTGTCGCGCGGGTCGACCGCGACGGTGGTGCCCATGCCGGCCGCGCGCGCGTAGCGCACCGAGCCGGTCGGGTACCCAGGCGGGTCGTCCTGCCCGAACGGCCCCGGGTTGGTCCACGTGCGGCCCGGCTCGGACTGCGGGAGGCCGGCGGCCTGCTGGGCGTAGCGGATCTGGTCGGCGACGCTGTCCCTGTCGGCGATGACGGCGTCCGGCGGCGCCAGCAGCGCCTCCTCCTCCTCGCCCGGCGCCTGGCCCGCCTTGTAGGTCTTCTCGACCGCGGGCAGCCCGCTCGGGCCGAGCACGACCTTGCCCTTCGACGCGCTGACGGCAGCCGGTCCCGAGGACAGTGCCAGGGCAGCGACGGTGCCGGCGGCGAGCAGGACGGGGACGAATCTGCGCATGCCGGGGCACTTCGACGCCTTTGCCCCGATTCCTCCCGGCTAGGTGAGGCCGTTCGCGGCGCGGATGACGTCCACGATCTGGTTCATCACGGCCGTGAGGTCGAAGTCCTTGGGCGTGAAGACGGCCGCGACGCCCTGCTCCTTCAGCCGCGCCTCGTCGGGTTCCGGGATGATGCCGCCGACGATCACCGGGACGTCGCCGGCTCCCGCCTCGCGCAGCCCCTGCAGGACGGCGGGCACCGCCTCCATGTGCGACCCCGAGAGGATCGACAGGCCGATCACGTGGACGTCCTCCTCCACCGCGGCGGCCACGATCTGCGCGGGGGTGAGGCGGATCCCCTGGTAGACCACCTCGAAGCCCACGTCGCGGCCGCGCACCGCGATCTGCTCGGCACCGTTGGAGTGGCCGTCGAGCCCCGGCTTCCCGACGAGGAAGCGCAGCTTGGAGCCGAGCTCCTCACCGGTCTGCTTGACCCGGGCCCGGACGGCAGCGATCGCCTCGCCGGCGTCGCCGCCGACGGTGGCGCCCGCGACACCCGTGGGGGCGCGGTACTCGCCGAAGACCTCGCGCAGCGCGCCGGCCCACTCCCCCGTCGTGACCCCGGCGCGGGCGCAGGCGAGGGTGGCCTGCATGAGGTTGGCGTCGGTCTTGGCCGCGTCGCGCAGCTGGAGCAGCGCCTCGTCCACTGCGGCCGCGTCCCGGTCGGCCCGCCACTTCCGGATCGCCTCGATGGCGTGCTGCTCGACGGCCGGGTCCACGGTGAGGATGGAGCCCTCGCCCAGCAGCGGGTTCGGCTCGGTCGTCGTGAACTTGTTGACGCCGACGACGATGTCCTCGCCGGCCTCGATGCGGCGGCGGCGCTCGGCGTGCGAGGCGACGAGAGCGGTCTTCATGTAGTCGACGGCCTCGATCGCGCCGCCCATCCCCTGGATCTTGTCGACCTCCTTGCGGACCTGCTCGCACAGCTCCGCGACCTTGGCCTCGACGACCACCGAGCCGGTGAAGATGTCGTCGTACTCCAGCAGGTCGGTCTCGTAGGCCAGCACCTGCTGCAGCCGCAGCGACCACTGCTGGTCCCAGGGGCGCGGCAGGCCGAGCGCCTCGTTCCAGGCCGGCAGCTGCACGGCGCGGGCCCGGGCGTCCTTCGACAGCGTCACCGCGAGCATCTCCAGCACGATGCGCTGCACGTTGTTCTCGGGCTGGGCCTCCGTCAGGCCGAGGCTGTTCACCTGCACGCCGTAGCGGAACCGGCGGTGCTTCGGGTCGGCCACGCCGTACCGCTCCTGCAGCAGCTCGTCCCAGAGCCGCGTGAAGGCGCGCATCTTGCACATCTCCTCGATGAACCGCACGCCGGCGTTCACGAAGAAGGAGATGCGCGCGCAGACCTCGCCGAAGCGGTCGTCGGGGACCTGGCCGCTGGCCTTCACCGAGTCGAGGACCGCGATCGCGGTGGAGAGCGCGAAGGCGATCTCCTGGACCGGAGTCGCCCCGGCCTCCTGCAGGTGGTAGCTGCAGATGTTGATCGGGTTCCACTTGGGGATGGAGGTGACCGTGTAGGCCACCATGTCGGTGATCAGCCGCAGCGAGGGACCGGGCGGGAAGACGTACGTCCCTCGGCTGAGGTACTCCTTGATGATGTCGTTCTGGGTGGTCCCGGAGAGGTCCGCGGGGGTGGCGCCCTGCTCCTCCGCGGCGACCTCGTAGAGGGCGAGCAGCCACATCGCGGTGGCGTTGATCGTCATCGACGTGTTCATCTCGGCGAGCGGGATGCCGTCGAAGAGAGCGCGCATGTCCCCGAGGTGGGACACGGGGACGCCCACCTTGCCGACCTCGCCCTTGGCCAGCTCGCTGTCCGGGTCGTACCCGGTCTGGGTCGGGAGGTCGAAGGCGACGCTCAGCCCGGTCTGGCCCTTCGCCAGGTTGGTCCGGTAGAGCTCGTTGCTCTTCGCGGGTGTGCTGTGACCTGCGTAGGTCCGCATGACCCAGGGCTTGTCGCGCATCGGGGGCTACCTCCAGTTGCCGCAGCGTAACGAGGGGGTACCCGCGGACGACAGGGGCCAGCCCCGTGACCTACCGCACCCCGGGGTCAGGCGCTGCGGCGGGTCTGGAGCACCCGGTCGAGCTTCGTCACGAACAGGATGCGGCCCACGGCGGGCGTCACGTCCTCGAGGACCAGGGTCCGCCCGGCCCGCTGGGCGCGGCGGTGGGCACCGACGAGCACCCCCAGACCGGTGGCGTCGACCGCCTCGAGCCGGGCCAGGTCCAGGATCAGCTCCCCGTCGCCGTCGTCGACGGCCTGGGCGAGCAGCAGCCGGGCGTCGGCGGCGGCGTGCACGTCGAGCCTCCCCATGAGCGCGAACACGTTCGCGGCCATCTGAGCGTGGTTCACGTGCAGTCCTCCATCCCGCGGAGCAGCCGTCAAGGAGGAAGACGCAGCGACCGGCCCAGCGGTTGCCGACATGTGACCACGATCACGTCCTGAGCGGTGGGCGCCACGCCGCGCCGCCCGCGGTGGCGGGACCGGGCCCGACGTTGCAGGATCAGCCGGTGGAGTTCCTCGAGGGCCCGGTCGCCTCGCTCGCCGTGATGGGCGTGATCGTGCTGCTGTGCCGGTGGGTGTTCTCGACCTCGGCCCGGGACGCCCGCCGCGACCAGCGGGTCCCGGCCGCTCCCCGGGACCTCGGGCTGCTCGTCCCGGTCGCCAGCGTCCGCACCCGGGAGGACGCTGAGATGCTGCGGACGCTGCTGCAGGAGTCGGGCGTCCGCGCGACGCTGAGCGAGGACGAGCTCGAGGTGCAGGTGCTCGTGTTCGCCAAGGACGCCGACACCGCCCGGCGGCTGGTCAGCACCCCCTAGAAGAGCGGCTCCGGTCCGGTCTCGCGGCGCACGTCGGCGCCGAGCGACACGAGCGCGTCCACGAAGCCCTCGTAGCCCCGGTCGACGTGGTGCACCTCGTGCACCTCCGTCACCCCGTCCGCCACGAGGCCCGCCAGCACCAGCGCTGCTCCTGCCCGGATGTCGTGGGCGGTCACCGGCGCCCCGGACAGCTGCGGCTTGCCTCGTACGACGGCGTGGTGACCGTCGGTGCGGACGTCGGCGCCCAGCCGGACCAGCTCGTTGACGAACATCCACCGCGCCTCGAAGACGTTCTCCGTGACCATCGCGGTCCCGTCGGCGATGGCGTTGAGGGTGAGCACCATCGGCTGCAGGTCGGTCGGGAAGCCGGGGTAGGGCAGCGTGACCACGTCGACCGCCCGGGGGCGCTCGGTCATCACCACCCGGAAGCCGCTCGGGTCGCTCGTCACCGACGCCCCCGCGCTGACGAGCTTGTCGAGCGCGATCTCGAGGTGGTCGGCGCGCCCGCCGCGGACCGTGATGTCACCGCGGGTCAGGCAGGCGGCCACGGCCCAGGTGCCGGCGACGATCCGGTCCGGCAGGGTCGCGTGCGTGGTCGGCTGCAGGGAGGAGACGCCCTGCACCTCGAGCGTCGAGGTGCCGATCCCCCCGATCTTCGCGCCCATCGCGACGAGGAACTCGCACAGGTCGACGAGGTCCGGCTCCCGGGCGGCGTTGTCGATGGTCGTCGTCCCTTCGGCCAGGACCGAAGCGAGGACGAGGGTCTCGGTGGCTCCGACCGAGGGGAAGTCGAGCCACACCGGGGCTCCCACCAGCTGTCGGGCGGAGGCGATGAGGTAGCCGTGCTCGACGGTCGCCGACGCGCCGAGCTTCTCCAGGCCGGCGACGTGCATGTCGAGCCCGCGTGACCCGATGGCGTCGCCGCCGGGGAGCGCCACCTTCACCTCGCCGCAGCGGGCCAGGAGCGGCCCGAGCACGGTGATGGACGCGCGCATGCGTCGTACCAGGTCGTAGTCGGCCTCGTGCCCCGGGACCGCAGGCACCGTGATCTGCACGCTCCCGGGCGAGCGGGCGACGCCGCAGCCGAGCCGGCGCAGCAGCTCGCTCATGATGGCGACGTCCAGGATGTCCGGGACGTTCGTCAGGGTGGTGGTGCCCTCGGCGAGCAGGGCGGCGGCCATCAGCTTGAGCACGCTGTTCTTCGCCCCGGTGACATCGACCTCACCCGTGAGCCGGGCGCCGCCTGTCACCACGAACCGCTCCACGTCGATCGACTCTAGGTGCCTTACGTTCAGGGCATGCGACGCTCCCTGCTCCTCGTGGCGCTGCTGGCCGGCTGCTCCTCCGGGTCCGCCCCGCACGCCGCTCCCCCGTCGGTGGCGCCCACGACGGCCAAGCCGGTCGTGACCAGGCCGGCGTTCGCGGTCACGGTGCTCGCGGCGCCCCTGAAGTTCGTGAGCGCCGACGGCAACCTGGGGTGCACGATCGAGTCGGCGTACGCCCGCTGCGACCCCGCCCACCGCGCCTGGCGGCTGCCCCCCGAGCCGTCGGACTGCGCCAGCGGCTGGGGCCACGGCATCGAGCTGCAGGCGGGGACCCGGGCTGCCTTCTTCTGCGGGAGCGACTCGGTCGCGGGTGGCAAGCGGGTGCTGGCGCCCGGCCACGCCCTTCGCCTGGACTTCGTCCAGTGCGACGCGGTCAGCGCCACCACCGTGCACTGCCACGACACGGGCGACGCGCACGGCTTCACGATCAGCAGGGCCAAGTACTCGCTGACCTGACGCAACTTCCGGGGCACAGGGGGCGTCCTGATGGTCGTGAACGAGACGTTCGAGGACTACGTGGTGGCGCGCTCGGCCGCACTGCTGCGGACGTCCTACCTGCTGACGGGCAACCGCGCCGACGCCGAGGACCTGCTGCAGACGACGCTGGCCAAGACCTACCTCGCGTGGGACCGGATCCGCGACCACGAGGCCGTCGACGGCTACGTCCGGCGCACCATGCTCAACACCCGGACCAGCTTCTGGCGGCGCAAGCGGCCCGAGAGCCTGTACGACGTGCTGCCCGAGCGACCGGGGCGGGACGCCGAGGCCGACGCCGACCTGCACGACGCCCTGTGGTCCGCCCTCGGCCGGCTCGGCCGCCGGCAGCGGGCCGTCCTGGTGCTCCGGTACTACGAGGAGCTGAGCGAGGCCGAGACGGCCGCCCTGCTCGGGGTCTCCGTCGGCACCGTCAAGTCCACTGCCTCCCGCGCCCTGGCCGCCCTGCGGCGCGACGCCTCGCTGCGCGACGACCCCCGCGCCGCCCTCCCCCTCGGAGCCCAGCCATGAGCCCTCGTCCAGCGACGAAGTCGGAGACCTGGATGTGCCAGGACGCGGCCACCCTTCCCGTTTCACAAGGAGTCCGGTCATGAGCCCTCTCGACGACGAGCTGCGCTCGCTTCTGCACGCACGGGCCGACGACGTCGCGCCCGCCCCCGACCCCCTCGGCGGCATCGAGGCCCGCGCCCGCGGGATCCGCCGCCGGCGGGTGCTCGCGTCGGTCTCGGGTGCGGCCGCCCTCGTCGCCGCGGTCGCCCTCGCCGTACCGCTGCTGGTGTCGGGCGACGACACCGCGACCCGCCAGCCGGGCGACGGCCACGTCACCGGGGCCTTCGACCCGGACCACCCGTGGGCGCCGCGAGGGACGCCGATCAGCGACGCGATCGACCGGGGCACGGCGGCGACGCTGCTCACGCAGACCTACGCGGGCGGCGAGGAGCTCTACTACGCGGGCAACGGCTCCTACGGCTACGTCCGTCGCACGCCCGACGGCCGCGAGACGACCGGCAAGCAGCCGCTCCCCTCCGACCTGCGGGTGCTCGCGTGGGCGCTGCCCTCGGTCGGCGACCCGCACCCCGCGCGGCTGGTCGTGATCGCGGCGCCGGACGCCACCGTCGAGTACGCGAGCAACGGGCGGAGCTACGACACGATCAGCGACGTCGGCCAGGCGCCGAAGGGCATCGGGCTCGTCCCGATCGAGGCCGACGACCCGAACGACACCATCCGGGTCACGGAGGCGGACGGCACCACCGTCGTCCAGCAGGCACCGGACTGGACGCCGCCTGCCGGCAGCCCCCCGACCAACCTGGTGACGTGGGTCCACCGCGGCGACGCCGCGCTGCAGCCACCGACCGCCGATGTCGTGCACGCCTTCACGCAGGCGACCGGGCACTCCGACGACAGCAGGGCGCACTACGCGTCGCTGTACGACGGGGAGGTCAAGGGCGTCCGCTACACGATCGGGCAGGGCTGGTACGACGGCGACACCGCCGCCCGCACCTTCGGCTTCACCAGCACGGGCCAGGTGTTCCTCGGACCGCAGACCCCGATGGACACCGACCTGATCGCGCTGCTCGTCGACAGCATCCCCGGATCGAGCACCGACCTGCTGGTGCTGGTCCCCCGCCCGGGCACGGGCCAGCTGTCCTACTCCCCCGACGCCACCACGGCCTTCAGCCCGGTCGCCAGCGGCCGCAGCGACCTCAACGGCGTGGGGCTGGTGGACCGCGCGCCGACGGCGTCGACCGACCGGATCGAGCAGCTCGACGGTGACGGCAACCTCGACCACCCGATCTACCGCGGGCCGGTGCAGCCCTTCCTCTGCGCCGCCAAGGAGTGCGGCTGACCCAGGGAACCGTAGGCTCGGCCGCATGAACGTCCACCTCACGCGCATCTACACCAAGACCGGCGACAACGGCACGACCGCGCTGGGCGACAACAGCCGCGTGAGCAAGACCGACCCGCGGCTCGACGCCTACGCCGACGTCGACGAGGCCAACAGCGCGATCGGCGTCGCCCTGGCTCTCGGCCAGCTCCCGGAGGACGTCTGGACCCTGCTGCGGCGGGTCCAGAACGACCTGTTCGACGTCGGCGCCGACCTCTCGACCCCCATCGTCACCGAGGACCTCGGCTACGTCCCGCTCCGCGTCCTGCCCGAGTACACCAAGCGCCTCGAGGACGCCTGCGACCTCTACAACGCGGAGCTGAGGAAGCTCGACAGCTTCATCCTCCCGGGCGGTACGCCGGGTGCGGCTCTGCTGCACGTCGCGCGCACGGTGGTACGACGGGCGGAGCGCGCGGTGTGGGCGCTGATCGAGGTCGACGGCGCGCGCACCAACACCGAGGCGGCGCTGTACCTGAACCGGCTGTCGGACCTGCTGTTCATCCTGTCCCGCACGGCGAACCCGGACGGCGACGTCCTCTGGAAGCCCGGCGGCGAGCGCTAGGTGAGGCACGGGCTGTTCCTGCCGATCTTCGACGAGCTGGCGGAACCACGGGTCGTGGCCCGGATCGCCGCCGATGCCGAGGCGGCCGGTTGGGACGGCGTCTTCGTCTGGGACCACATCGACTACCGGGCACCGGTCGTCGGCATCGCGGACCCCTGGGTGACGCTGGCCGCGATGGCCATGACCACCGAGCGCATCACGATGGGGCCGATGATCACCCCGGTCCCGCGACGCAGGCCGCTCAAGCTGGCCAGAGAGGTCGTGTCGCTCGACCGCCTGAGCAAGGGCCGGGTGGTGCTCGGGGTCGGCATCGGCGGCGACAACAGCGGCGAGCTGACCCACACCGGTGAGCAGACCGACGACCGCGTGCGTGGGGCGATGCTCGACGAGGGACTCGCCCTGATGCAGCAGGCGTGGACGGGAGAGCCCTTGAGCCACCGCGGCGAGCACTACGTCGCCGAGGACATGTTCGTGCGCCCGACCCCGTTGCAGGAGCGGCTGCCGATCTGGGTCGCCGTCCGCTCCGGCAACGCCAAGCCGCTCCGGCGCGCGGCCCGGCACGACGGCGTCTTCCCGATCGACATCGACCACCCTGACAAGCTCGCCGAGACGCTGGCCGCCCTCGAGCGCCCGGACCGGCCGTTCGACGTCGCGGTCGGCGCCCAGGACGACACCGACCCGCGCCCCTACGAGGCCGTCGGCGCCACGTGGTGGATGCGGGGCTTCTCGCCCTTCGGCGTCACCGAGTCCGAGGTTCGAGACGTGCTCGCGGCCGGGCCGCAGCGGTAGGAGGACGACATGCAGCTGGACGGACGCGTCGCGCTGGTGACCGGCGGCGCCGAGGGGATCGGTCGCGGCATCGTGAAGCGCTACCTGGACGAGGGTGCGCAGGTGGTGCTCGCCGACGTCAACGTCGAGCTCGGGCAGCAGGCTGCGGCGGAGCTGGGTGCGCACTTCGTCCCCTGCGACGTCCGGACCCAGGCCGCCGACGCCGTCCACGCCACCGTGGAGAGGTTCGGGACCATCGACGTGCTCGTCAACAACGCCTGGGGCGGCGGCGAGCTGAGCCGGGTCGAGGCGAAGACCCGCGCCGGGTTCGACAACGCCTTCGGGGTCGGCTTCTTCGGGCCGTACGACGCCATGCGCGCGGCGTTCCCGGTCATGAAGGCCAAGGGCTACGGCCGGATCATCAGCATGTGCAGCCTCAACGGCGTGAACGCCCACATCGGCTCGGTCGAGTACAACGCCGCGAAGGAGGCCCTGCGCACGCTGACCCGGACAGCGGCACGCGAGTGGGCCGCCACCGGCGTCGTCGCCAACGTGATCTGCCCGGCCGCCCGCAGCGCCGCCCTCGAACGGGTCATCGCCACCAACCCGGAGATCGGGGAGATGGCCGACGCCAGCAACCCGATGGGCAGGATGGGCGACCCCTACGACGACATCGCCCCCGTCGCGGTCTTCCTCGCGAGCGAGGGGGCGCGCTACCTCACCGGCAACACGCTGTTCGTCGACGGTGGCTCGCACATCAACGGCTCGGCGTGGGCCCCGGAGCTGCCGGAGTGAGCCGCTACGGCCCGTGGGCGCTGATCACCGGCGGCTCGGAGGGAGTCGGTGCCGCGTTCGCCCGGCAGCTCGCGGACCAGGGCGTGAGCAGCGTCCTCGTCGCCCGCAAGCCGGAGGCGCTCGAGCAGACCGCCTCCGAGGTGCGCTCGCGGGGAGCGCAGGCCCGCACCGTCGCCGCCGACCTGACGGCCGGAGTGGACGGGATCCTCGAGGCCACAGCCGATCTCGACCTCGGGCTGCTGGTCCTCAACGCCGGCGCCAACTCCTACGGCAGCGAGTACGTCGAGGGCGACCTCGACCGCCACCGAGCCGTCGTGGACCTCAACGTCACGTCCGCGATGTCGCTCCTGCACGCGGTCGGCGGCCGGCTCAAGGCCCGCGGCAGCGGTGGCATCCTCGTCGTCGGGTCCATGGCCGGGTACGTCGGGCAGGAGCGGATCTCCGTCTACGCCGCCGCCAAGGCCTTCCAGCGCGTCCTCACCGAGGGGCTGTGGCTGGAGCTCCGCCCGCACGGGGTGGACGTGCTGCACCTGGTGCTCGGCCTCACCCGCACCCCCGCCATGGAGCGCGCCGGCCTGCGGCTCGACGGCGCGGCGGACCCCGAGGACGTCGCCCGGGAGGGCCTGGAGCGGCTTCCGCACGGCCCGGTGCACGTGATCACCGGCAACCAGCGGGGCGCGGAGCGCCTCAACCGCTTCCCCCGCGACGAGGTCGTCTCGGGCCACGCGGAGCTGCTGAGGAGGCTGACCCCGTGAGCGACGTCGAGGCGATCACCCAGCTGATCGCGGCCTACGGCCCCGCGGTGGACCGTGGCGACGCCGAGGCGGTCGCCGACCTGTTCGTCGAGGACGGTTGGTACGCCGTCGCCGGCCGCCGCTACGAGGGCCGCGCCGCGATCGCTGCCATGGTCCGCAGCAGCGGCCACACCGGCCTGCTGGAGCAGGGCGCGGCCCATGTCATGGGCCTGCCCCGCGTCGACGTCGACGGGGACCGCGCGGTGGCGGTCAACCACACCGTGGTCTACGTCGGCGGGACCGTCTGGCGCGTCGCCGCCAACCGCTGGGAGCTGGTGCGGACGCCCGACGGGTGGCGGGTCAGCACGCGCACGAACCGGCTGCTGGACGGCGACCAGGAGGCCCGCGACCTGCTGGCCTGATCTAGTCCGGGAGCGTCGCCCCGGGCGGCCGGGCCTCGAGCCACGCGAGGAAGCCGGTGAGGGCCGAGCTGTCGAGGGCGATCTGCACCACCTCGCCGCGCGAGACCAGCTCGAGGACCTCGACGCCCTTCAGCAGAGCGAGCGCCTCAGGTCCCTGCGGGGCCCGGCGCGACCGGACGGTGAGGTCACGGCGGGACAGCGTCCGGCGCGGCCGCAGGCTGAGGCTGAACACGCGGAACCACTGCAGGTCGTCACCGTCGTAGCGCCCGACACCGAGCACCCAGCCGCCGCCGTGCCGGCGGTCCCGCAGCCGCAGCGAGACCTCGATCGCGCCGCCCTCCCGGGCCAGCAGCCGGCGCCGCAGGGCGATCAGCAGGAACGGGACGACGACCAGCAGGACCAGGCCGACCAGCACGTCGAGGGTCAGCACGGTTCTGGGTCGCCGTGGAGCTCGCTGCGGCTGTCGGGCGTACTAGGCCGAGACGCTCTCGCCGGCGGTCGTGGCGCTCTCGGCGAGGATCGTCACACCCTGCTCGGTGACCGACAGGAACCCGCCGCTGACCGTCACCACGATGTCGGCTCCCGCGTCCTGCGAGATCCGGACGTCGAACCCCTCCGCCAGCTGGCCGAGCAGCGGTGCGTGCCCCGGGAGGATGCCGATCTCGCCCTCCGTCGTGCGGGCGAGGACCATGCTGGCCTCGCCGCTCCAGACCTCGCGCTCGACCGAGACCAGCTCGACGTGCAGAGCCACGGGGATCCTCCAGCGGGTTGTTCAGGCGGTGCGCAGATCCTACTGGCGCTGCCTGGTGGGTACGACATGAGCACCGCCGCAGTGCCCGCTCGGGTGGTGCGTCGAGCGGGCGCTGCGGGCCGGCGGGGTCTAGCTCTCGAGCTTCTTGGCGTTGGCCTCGACGTCCTCGAGACCACCGCACAGGAAGAACGCCTGCTCGGGGATGTGGTCGTAGTCGCCCTGGGTCAGCCGCTTGAAGCTGTCGATGGTCTCGTCGAGCGGCACGAACTTGCCAGGCTGGCCGGTGAACTGCTCGGCCACGAAGAACGGCTGCGACAGGAACCGCTGGATGCGACGGGCCCGGTTGACCAGGACCTTGTCCTCCTCCGAGAGCTCGTCGATGCCGAGGATGGCGATGATGTCCTGCAGCTCCTTGTACTTCT